>CAYZRT010000148.1:0-6506 GCA_964480875.1 uncultured Smithella sp.
GCACAAGATCGCGTTTCTGCGCATCCGTCAGGGTTTTATTTTCGGTTACGATATTTTTGAGCATTCCATCATCAATTTTTAAGTCGTTGCGTCCCTGCTCGAAGGTAATACCGTAAACCTGCTTATGCTCCAGAGAGACCGGCACGTAGTCAGGATTGATCTTCACCACGTTATAATTGCCGCCTTTTTTAGATTTTAAAATTTCCAGCGCTTCCGGTTCATAGCCCGGGGCAATGATACCGTCGGTAACTTCATTTTTAATGATTTTTGCCGTGACCACATCACACTCGTCCGACAGCGCTATCCAGTCGCCAAAGCTGCTCATGCGGTCGGCGCCGCGGGCGCGCGCGTAGGCACAGGCCAACGGTGAAAGTTTAACTTTGGGATCGATGTGATACATCTTACGCAAAACTCTATCCAGAGGGAATCCTAAGGCCGCCCCCGCGGGAGAGACATGCTTGAAGGATGCCGCAGCCACCATGCCGGTATTTTCCTTTAGTTCTTTCACCAGCTGCCAGCTGTTGAACGCGTCCAGAAAGTTGATATATCCGGGCTTGCCGTTTAACACTTCCACAGGCAGAGGACTTCCGTCCGCCATGAAAATCCGGGCAGGTTTCTGGTTGGGATTACAGCCGTATTTGAGTTGAATTTCGTTCATTAATTATTCCTCCACTGCTTTGTATTTGTTGATGATTATGTCTTTGCAGGTTTGGGTTGCCAGATCGATGGCGCGGACAAAAAGACTCACTTTGTTGTCTTCGTTCAGCGCTTTCCAAAGCTTGGCGGCGTATTGATCGGGATCTTCTTCATCCATAGCGACACACATCGGCTCGCCTTCAAAACTGGGAATCGGGTTGCCGTTGCACTTGTACGTGCTGATAAAATGTCCAACGCCTGCCAGCGGCTGTGAATAGTCAAAAGTAAAACGCTGGACGCTGTTTTCGTCGCCGTGGTCGCTTTTTAAAATATTGAGTTTGTAAGTGCCGGCTTTCATGTCCACCACGCCGGAAATGCGCGGCGTCCAGTTGGGACCGTCGTCTTCAAACGTGCGGGTGTTCAGCGCGGCTTCAAAACCATAGCCGGGAAAATCGTTGCGTTTCATAAAATCATAGATGGTATTGGTCTGGTCGCCGTTGGTGACAATGGTGGTTTTCCCAAGCGTCAGTACGGGATTATAAATAATCAGGTGCGGGTCGGTCATTTTGGAAGGATCGGCCGCCTTGGTGCGGATACCGCCGTCAATTGGATCGAACACGCGGTTGCGGCTGTTGGTACTGCGTCCCATGATAAAGTAGGCAATCATGGCCTTGTTGCCGCCGGGTTCTTTCCCGACGCAGATGCCGCGTCCCGGATATTCGTTTCCGGCCAGATATTCGTATAAGTCCGTTTTCATTTCTTACTTTTCTCCTCGGTTATGGGTAAATTTCGTGCGGGAGTATATGTAGAGAAAATTCTTATGTCAACTGGATTTGGGCGAAATGTTTATTTTCTTGCAAATACCGACCCAATGCGTTAAATTTTATCAAATTCAGACAACAATATTATTTACATACAAAGGAGCCCGTATGAAAGCAAAAAGCGGCAAAAAAAATGTGATAGTCAGTGTGGTGATGGGCAGTGACTCTGATTTGCCGGTTATGGCTGAAGCGGCCAAGGTTCTGGATGATTTTGGAATTGGTTACGAAATGATCCTGACTTCAGCTCATCGCACGCCTTTACGTACAACCAAATTTGCGGTTTCTGCGTCTGGACGTGGTATTAAAGTAATTATTGTAGGCGCTGGAGCTGCCGCTCATCTGGCCGGTGTGATCGCAGCACAGACAACGCTTCCTGTCATCGGCGTTCCAATCGATTCCACAGCTCTGCACGGTCTCGATGCCCTGCTTTCCACCGTGCAGATGCCCGGCGGCGTACCTGTGGCAGCAATGGCCATTGGTAAATCAGGTGCAAAAAACGCGGCATTGTTTGCCGCTCGTTTTCTCGCTCTTCAGGATAAGGCTCTCAGTGCCAAACTGTCCGCCTACAAAAGTAAAATGGCAAAGGATGTGGAGAAAAAGCAGGGAAACCTATCATGCCGGAAATCCTGAGGCCGGATGTCTCCGGTTCCGAAGAAAAAATCATAACCAGAGCAGCTAAAATTCTGAAAGGTGGAGGGATTATCGCTTATCCGACCGAAACGTTTTACGGGTTGGGCGCTGACGCCACCAGCGAAAAAGCCATTCAAAAGATTTTTGCCGTCAAAGGCAGAGATTTCAAAAATCCCATTTCCCTGATTATCGCGCGAATAGAAGATGTTTACCCTCTTGTTCAGGACGTACCGAAAACAGCTAAAAAGCTAATGGCTGGGTTCTGGCCGGGAGCGCTGACGATAGTTTTTTCTGCCTCGGACAAAGTATCATCCTTGCTGACTGCCGGAAGCGATAAAATCGGTTTGCGCGTATCCAATCATCCCATGGCCAGTAAAATAGCACAGGCAATAGAGAGACCTCTCACGGCCACGAGCGCCAATCAGTCGGGAATGCCTGAATGTTCTCAGGCATCCGAAGTCATAAAACAGATCGGCGACCGGATTGACGCAATTCTTGACTGGGGGCAAACCCGGGGAGTCAAGGCTTCAACCATTATTGATGTCACCTGCTCGCCGCCGTCTATCTTGCGTGAAGGAACCATCAGCAGAGAAGCAATAAAAAAATATATAAATATTTAAAACGTTATTTGATATCAAAGACCACGCATATAATCAGGACGCAGCATTCTCTCATCTTTGTTCTTGAGCACAGCATCAACCATTTTTATCATTTTTTCTTTATCTTTTTGCAGCGTACCGGTCACCGGCAGATAATTGGAGGCGTGCGTACCGACAAATTTCATGTTATCGGCCATAATGTTCTCGAAGATCAGTTTCATTTCTTCCAGGGTTTCAAAAGGATCCAGCAATTCAAAATCGCCCCGTTGGACCTGCTGATACAATACCGTCCCGGGGACAGGCGTAACGGTCAGCGCCGCCAGATACTGCGGTTTCATTTCATCGCATATTTTTGCCGTCGCCAGAGCGTGCCGTTTTGAAGCTTCTCCCTTTCCCGCCAGTCCCAAAAGAACCATCGCGGAGAGATTGATGCCCGCTTCAATCAGATTCTGCCCTGCTTTGAGCATCTGGTCATAGCCGACGCCTTTTTTTACTTTTTTCAAAAGTTCATCATCTCCCGTTTCCACACCAATGTAAGCTTTGGTCAGACCTGCCGCCTGCAGCGCTTTGAGTTCATCCACGGATTTGGATAAGGTGCTTTGCGGGCCGACATAACTGCCCACATGGCGTAGCGACGGAAATGTTTCATGAAGCTTTTTCAGAATCGCCAGAAGCATGTCCGTTTCCAGAGCAATCGCGTCTCCGTCGCAGAGAAAAACCTTTTCCAGATCACCATAGGAATCTTTGGCCATGGCGATGTCTTCCATAATTTCTTTCAGCGACCGTTCTCTGTATTTTTTATCCTTGTACATCCCACAGAAAGTGCATTGGTTATGGGAACAGCCGACAGTGCATTGCAGCAGATAACTGTTCGCCTCGCTGAACGGTCTGAATATGCTGCCCTCGTATCTCAAATTATTGTCCTCTCTACTAAAAAAATCGTTGATTAATACCATTCGATTTCAAAGGATAACGCGGCGGTAGTGAAACTCAAATTACAGTTACGTAGTAAACTGTAATTTGTTAGTTGAACTATCCCGCTTAAGCGGGGCAAGTGGGCGTTCGACGACCCCGGCCTACGCTGGGGCAGACTCCGCCAACAAAGTTAGCCGAAGAAATCCGATGAGTATTGTCTTAAAGGAGGCGCTCCGCGCCTATTGTCATGACGGTCGTTTTAATAACCCCTGACGGCTCATTGGGAAAAACAATCATGAACGGTATTTGTCCATTGGGCATAATTTTGTCGTTGGAATTATTGAGACCTTCGGGGCGAAGAAGTTTCATTAATATTTCTTCCTCGGAAAAGTTGATTAATTCCTCATCGGTCAGAATATTACCCGCGTAACTGGCACGTTCTCCCAGTGAAACAGAATAGGCATCAACAATTTCACCCTTTACCTGTATCCGGGCAAGGGGAAAATCAGCCCGATTGACAGCATGGCCTTCCAGAACTCCAATCTGCCCCAGGATGTAATTATTGATTCTGCGGTAGCGCACATCCTGAAGTTTTACCATTTGATTTATGAAAACCCCTGATGTAACCGGCTCCTCGACTCCTCGGTACTCGTTAATCTTCTTAATAAGAAACTGGCCGTTATCAACAAGTTGCTCGCCATATTGCGGCAAAATGTAAAAATATATCAACAAAGGAATGATTAATATTACCAGAACCGACCAGACAAAAGTCTTGAATCCTCTTCCCATGCTTTTGGGGGAGGATTTTTTTTTCTTCTTTGTTTTTTCGGTTTTTTCAATCGTTCCGGTTATTTCAATTTCATCAGCTTTTTCAGCCTTTTTAGGCTCCTCTGTTTTTTCAGTTTCTTCGCTAAAGATTTTTTCTTGAGGTTTTTCTATATCCAAATCCATCTCTTCACGAATGCGCTTTCTCGCATCCATGATTCTTTCCATAGATTTCATGCCTTGTTCATCTCTGTGGAATACGGACGGTATGGCTTCGGGGGGCTTGGATATTTTTTCTTCCGGCACGACATTTTCTTCGGAGACCACAACATCCGGTTCCGGAACAACATCTGCAGCCGGTTTTTTCGCATTAGGATTTTCCTGAAAATAAACGTGCCCGCAGCGGCTGCAACGCAACCAGATTCCGCTTCCCTTCATATTGGCATCATCAAAGCGAAATTTTGTCCGGCATTGCCTGCATTGAATAATCATTTATAACCTCTTTCGTCACTGCTTATAGCAAATGGCTTCCAAAACTGAAATCTGATTTTTTAAAATCTAATTGATATTAATCACGTAAATATCCGGTGAAAAACGATACATTTCATTGAAATCCAGTCCGTAACCGACGACAAAACCGTCTTCAATGGTAAAGCCTATGTAATCCGCTTCAAACGTCACTTGTCTTCTTTTACGCTTATCTAAAAACACACATATTTTGATGGATTTCGGATTTCTCTCCTTCATCCATTCTACAAAATATTGCATTGTCAGTCCGGTGTCAAGGATGTCTTCCACGATCAGAATATCCTTCCCTTTTATAGAAGTCTCAATATCCTTGGTCATGACTACTTTACCGGAACTTTCAGCGCCGGATCCATAGCTGGCCAACCGGGCGAAATCCACACGGCAGGGAATGCTTATTTCGCGGATCAAATCAGCCATGAAAATAAAGGCGCCTTTAAGAATACCGATAAGAATCAATTCCTTTCCGGCGTAATCTTCGGATATTTGCGCAGCAATTTCTTTTACCCGCTTTTGAATTTTTTCTTTTGAAAAAAGAATCTCTTTGGACGTTTTATCCATTTACAAACCTTTCAGATCACAGTCTATTTGCAAGGAAGTTCGTTTAGATTATCCAAAGTGGCTGTAAGTTGTCAATAAAAAATTATTTTTCATGAACTGCAGAAACAAACTTTTTAATATTTCCCCAGATCATTCTCTCCGCCGCCTCCAGTTCCTCGCTGCTTTCAAAAGCAGAACAAAGGCTCAGCAAAATAGAATTCAACGGAGATATCTCTCTCCCGAATTTCTCGTAGTCTATGTGACTGATCATATATTGCGACCCGTCAAAATAATATTTCCCCAGCCGGTTTGTCTCCAGCGACCGGAACGGCCAGGTGATTTTCCAGCCGAAATACTCCAGGGCAATACTTTTTAAATTTTCATTTTCGAATACTTCCGGTTTCAGCTCCGTTCCCACTCTATCGGCAATAAGCTGGAAATATTTTGTAACCAGATCAATATCCGTCAGCACCAGACCGTAGAGGTACCAGTCGCCGATTATTTTTATCAGGATTCGGGACTGAGACTGCGGAATAAAATAATGACTGGGGCAGAGATGCCCGGCACAAAGCTCCTGCCCGTAAAACGAAACATCGCGCATATCGTTGCCGGAATTTTGTTGCGGATGCAGAAGACAACCGACTTTCCTTTCATCGTTATCCAGAAAACCCAGATATTCGCAGCAATGAATCACTTCATATCGTTTCCGGAAGTCTTCCGCCGCCAGGGTCTGCCTGGAATAAAGTTTTAAATCATCGGGACTTTTTACAAGTTCGCGAAAGCGTTTTGTGCGCAATCGCAGACGTTTCTCCAGAGAAGAACGGGAGCTGTCCACGTAATTATAAAGTCCGCAGCAGGCACCACAGGATTTTTTTTCATCCGGATGGCAAAGAACAAATATTTTGGGATGAGACATTGATAATAATCCGGTATGTTAATTAAGCCAAACTTGATGAACCTATTGTAGTGTCTCAATGAAATCTTGTCATATCGACCAGCGGGAGATATCTTGTATATTTAGACAATCACTAAGATTTCTCGCTTCGCTTCGAAATGACATACTGTATAGATATTT
>CAYZRT010000149.1:0-6283 GCA_964480875.1 uncultured Smithella sp.
ACCTTGCGTCCGTTGGCGGGCGGACCGTTGAGCGTTGCGGGATCATAGGTGCAGTGTAGTTGTACGATTTCACCGCTACATTCGTCTCTAACGAGTCTTTCAAATTTGATGACGTAAGCATTTCTAAGACGGACTTCACGTCCCGGGCCGAGGCGGTGATATTTTTTCGGCGGATTTTCCATAAAGTCGTCTTGTTCGATATAAAGCACTTTGGAGAAGGGAACTTTTCGTGTGCCCATTTCCGGTTTTTGCGGATGATTGGCACACTCGAATTCCTCCACCTGATTTTCAGGATAGTTGTCAATCACAACGCGCAACGGCTTTAAAACACACATCGCTCTGGGTGCATTTTCGTTGAGTTCTTCACGGACGCAGTGTTCCAGAAGGGCCACGTCTATCAGGTTGTCATTTTTGGCCACACCGATCTGCGCGCAGAAATTCCGGATGGCTTCCGGCGAATAACCGCGGCGGCGCATTCCGGAAACCGTGGGCATGCGCGGATCGTCCCATCCCTTGACATATTTTTTCTCCACCAGTTCAATAAGCCGTCGTTTGCTCAACACCGTGTAGCTCAGGTTGAGACGGGCAAATTCAATCTGCCGCGGCCGCTGTCCGGTGATGAGCCGTTCCACTATCCAATCATACAACGGACGGTTGTTCTCGAACTCGAGTGTGCAGATGGAATACACGATTCCTTCCAGCGCGTCGGAGAGACCATGCGCGAAGTCATACATCGGATAAATAACCCACTTTGTACCCGTACGGTAATGAGGCTCACGCTTGATACGGTACAGTACTGGATCACGCATGACAACGTTGGGGGAAGCCATGTCAATCTTGGCGCGCAGAGTATGGGCGCCGTCGGTAAACTCACCGGCTCGCATCCTTTGGAACAAATCGAGATTTTCGTCCACCGAGCGATTGCGAAAAGGGCTGTCTTTTCCCGGTTCGGTAAACGTTCCTCTTTGTTCCCGTACTTCATCAGGACTAAGGCTGCATACATAGGCATTGCCGGATTTAATCAGTTCAACGGCAAACTGATAAATTTTCTCGAAATAGTCGGAGGCATAAAAAAGTCGATCGTCCCAATCAAATCCCAGCCAGCGGATGTCATGGACGATGGATTCCACATATTCCATGGACTCTCCCGCCGGATCGGTATCATCGAATCTTAAATTACAAGTTCCATGATACTGTTCGGCAATACCAAAATTAAGACATACAGACTTTGCATGTCCGATATGTATATAGCCGTTCGGTTCCGGCGGAAAACGGGTAGCCACTTTTCCGTCATTTCTGTTCGTTATCAGATCATCATCAATGATATCACGGATAAAATTGGAAGGACCCGATGTTGCCGTCTGTGACATATGGCTTCAAACTCCTTGAACGCAATAGATGCGTATTGGTACCTATAATATTTACGGAAATATATCAAGGGCACAGCGTCAATCAGCTCTGTAAAAAAATCCCGCCGTGGATAAGCGGGATTAAATTATTATCCTTGACTGACTTCTTCCATAAGTTAAGCAAAATCAATATTCAGCAGGATCAACTTTGCCATCCGTCATGATCTTTGTCAGTACCCAGGCCATGTTGTAAGCAGCGGACTGCATCCGTCCGCTGAAACTGGCGCCCCACGCGTGCGTAAAGGGGTTACCGGAAAAAGTGCTGATATTGAAGATCCCGGAGTATAATTTCTGACCATCGGCAACATTGGTAAATGTTATTTTACAAACATATTCATCCGGTCTGCCCGTCCAGTAATTCCAGTTCAGATTAATTTTTGTCACCGCGACTTCTGCGACTATACCTGTGGCAGGTTTATCGGTGCTTTTTACCACGGTTACTTTTTTATTGGAATTGGCTTCCTTTAACAGAATGGGGAAAGAATCGGTAAAGGCCTGGGGAACCTGATTCTTATCGGCATCCCAGTCCGCATTATTTGTGTAGCCCAGATCTTTGGGATTGATCGCACTGTAATCAATCGGCAGAACGCTGAATTCCATAGCGGATTTAATCTGAGTGGAAACCGTCTGCGGTTGTTCCTCGGTTTTATAATAAGCGCCTGCGTTAGCCAACGACGTCCACAGCAAAATATAAATACCAATAACGACTGATATTATCTTTAAATAACTTTTCATTGTATTGCCCCCTTTTGTTTGACATCTTCATTTTTACTAATAGTTAATTCTTCTTTGTCCGTTGTCCGGTTTTTTACCAGTTATCCATTAATTTTTCTATTTCTTTTTTTCGTCATTGCCTCTCCCCTTTTTTTCTTTACCAAATCATTAACACTTTTGTGTATACATCCGCTCATGCAGTGAAGATTCAAATCTGGACAACTTTGATTGTCGTGTTGATGCTTTTCTACCTTTAACTGAAGGCAACGTTCGGTTGGTTTCCTTCAAGCCGAGTTGCCTTACTAAGAAAGCCAGGGTTAAATAGAAAATCGACTGAGAACCGACCGCTGATTTATCTCGCCGATCAAACAAACAAGGATCCGTCAGAGCATTTGAATATTGTACGGACAATTCCACCCTCTCAATTGCGCATCAATCCCGCAGACTTTTTCCTTCGTTTAAAATAAATACAAATTTTGAATTTCAAAAAGAGAAGTCACCTGCATCCCTTTTACTAAAAAGGGAATTTTTCAGGGACGGCGTTCTTTTGCCGGACAGGAGTATCCTGGACAAGAGTCTTTACCGCTTTCCCGTGAACAGGATTGGGGTGTACCACAATGGATTTGGGATCCGTGGGACATGCTTTGGAACAGGCACCACAGCCGACGCAGTACCGGTTATCGACAACGGGATAAAGCACGTTGTCCTTATTGATGAACGTAATGGTTTTCGTCGGGCAGACTTCCACGCACGCGCCGCAATTCTGATGGTTGATGTAAACCACACATTTATCTTTTAGAAGATCGACCTTCCCTATTTGTGTAATTTTTTTATCTTCAATGGAAAGCGGCAGGATGGCGCCTGTCGGACATACCTTGCCGCAGACATTGCATTCATATTCGCAAAAGCTATCCGGATAATTCATTTTCGGCTGCAGCAATCCGCTGATACCGTATCCCCATAAGGACGGGGTAATGACTTTTGTCGGACAGGCGCTCACACAGAGATGGCAGGCGCTGCATGATTGTGTGAAATGTTCCAGGCTGACCGAACCGGGCGGGGTAATCGGCGGGCCGGCAGAAGCATGAGCCGTTCGTAAAAGATTGCGGAGACCGGAATGATACATGGACAACACATAACCCGCGGCCGCGATGGAACCGATGATCACACCCCGGCGCGCCGGCGACCATGCATCCCCTTCCTTCTTCCGTACGGACGGACGATAGCGTATAACCGCTTGCGGACAGGCGGACACACAATTAAAACAACCGACGCATCGGCTCTGATCGATCGCAGCCTTTTCAGCATCAATACAACCGGCCTTGCAGACGCCGGCACAGCTTAAGCACGCATTGCATCCGGTTTGATCAATCGTAAACTTAAAAAATGATACACGCGAGATCAATCCCAACAGCGCTCCCACCGGACAGAGTGTATTGCAATAAAGACGGCCGTATCTTAACGACAGGATTAATATCAAAATAAAAAACGCGCTGTTGACCAGTAAAACTGTAAAAATCAATGGGACCGTATCTTTGGAGAAAAGATAAATATTAAAATATTTCATCAATCTTACCGCCGTATTATTCATCCATAAAAATAATGGCAGGATAAACTGTGTAATCATCCTTCCCAGAAGAGAATAAGGATCCAAAAGGCTCAGCAGCGACATTGAACCGAGGAACGCGGTCACAATAACTGTGCCGAGCAGGGAATATCGCAGCAGGTTACGCGGTTTTTGAAAAGTATGTTTTCTTCGCCAGCCGATCTTCCGGGAAAAAGCGATAAAAATGTCCTGCAGCGTTCCCAGCGGGCAGAGGAATGAGCAATAAACCCTGCCGAAAATCATTGTGATGATAATCAGGAAAACAAAACCAGCCACGAAAATGATTTCCGGGTTGGTTAAAATTCCGATGAGCGCGGGAACAAGTTGGAAAGGCAGTAATGTTGAGGACAAAAAAATGGATGTTTTTTCCGGGCCGCAAAATAGTAACAAAAATAATGTGAAGATAAGAAGAGAAATTACAATGCGGATTCCGGCGAGATTCAACTTTTTTACCTTCACAGGGTATAGGTAACGATTTTCAACTGATTTAAGTTCATGTTGCCCGTTTTTTGCTGATGTCCTATCTTAATGTAGCCGATGTCTTCCGGATTCCTGCCGAAAATTTTTGTTGCCGCGGCGTCCACCGCGACGATGTCTCTCGACACCAGCAATGTTTTCTTCAATGCGACATCAGCCTCTCGGGCGTCGCGCGGCCCGTCAGGGCCATCGCTCATCAGCACGCGATAAGCATCCACAATGTTGAGGTCAGGCTTTTTATACAGGCAGAAATCGGCAATGCATTGATCCAGGCCGCTGATATGATAGGTCATGCGGTTTTTGACGATGCCCATCAGGTTTTTCATGGCAATGGAAAGATGCGCAGAACTGTGATGTTTTAATACAGGCACGTTGATCAAAACATTGGATTCAAGAATCAGACGGTGGACCTCCGCTGTCTTCAGCGTTTTTGCTCCCGGAATGGTTACCGCCTGATAGCCGAAATCATCGACCGGCACAATAATTCCGCCTGCCGCCCGGGCAGCCTCTTCGATACCGCTGAGTTGATAACAATTCCGGGAATTGCCTGATGTCGGCATGACGACATTGTCAAAAACGTAAACCTTTTTTGCGCCGGCCTGATAACAACTCTCAACGATGGTTTTAACAAGAAGCGGGTTAGTCGTGGCGCCGATTTCCGGTTTTCTGGGAAAACCGATATTCGGTTTGACGACAACCGTCTGGCCTTTCCGGACGAACTGCCCCATACCGCCCATCAGCGCGATGGCTTTTTTAAACATGGCATCGGGTTCGCCGTTTTTGACGGCAACAAGATCGGGGATAACTTTCGACGTTTCTTTGGCAAACAGATAATCCGTTTTGCCGAGAATGACGGCTCCCCCGGCGGCAAGACCGAGCGACAAACCTTTCTTCAAAAATTCCCGGCGATCGGTTTTCTCTCCCTGAGTCATATCATCCTGAAATTTTGCAAAAAATGGTGTTTTTAATGTTTGTAATATATGAAAAATGAATAGGGATGTCAATCGGATATAAACCTCCTATTTGACGGTAATTTCGATGATGAAGATTTGTCGACAGAATTATGGTAATATGCACTAAATCTAAGTGGATGAAATGATGAACCGGATAATTTACAAATCGAATAATCCTGGCAAAGGCGCCAATGTGAATACCCCGCCACAATTTGCGCCGGGGAACAGTTTCCGAAGTTTGTTCGTCTGCTTCAGACCCTCGTTTTTTATCGCCATGAGTTGCTTGTCGTTGTTTACGCTAAATTGTCAGGCCGATATTGAAAAGGATTATGCTTCTGCAAAAGAAAGGATGGTTGTCGAGCAGATTGAGGCTAGAGGGATCCAAGATTCAAAAGTGCTTCAAGCCATGAGAACAGTGGAACGCCATTTATTTGTACCGGATTGGATTCGCGAAAGTTCTTATGAGGACCACGCCCTGCCCATCGGGGAAGGACAGACCATTTCTCAGCCCTATATTGTCGCTTTGATGACGGAAGTTATCAAACCCCGGCCGGATATGAAGGTGCTTGAAATCGGCACGGGATCAGGCTATCAGGCCGCAATTCTGGCAGAGCTTTGCCAAAACGTCTACACCATAGAGATTATCGATATCCTGGGCAGACGAGCCGAACAACTTCTCAAAAAGCTTTATAAAAATGTTCACGTAAGAATTGGCGACGGTTATCAGGGATGGCCTGAAGCTGCGCCCTTTGACGCCATTCTCGTCACCTGCGCACCGGCAAAAGTTCCTCAACCTCTTACGGATCAGCTCAAAGAAGGAGGCAGAATCGTTATTCCTGTGGGAGAATCAAGAGTGCAGGAATTGTACGTGCTTACAAAGAAAAATGGGCGACTCCAACAGCAAGCCATCATCCCTGTCCTGTTTGTGCCCATGGTGGACCGAAAAGGCAAAAAATATTGACACACAAACAATCATTATATGCCGTTTGCAAAAAGAATTGATTACCGGGACCGTTTTGTTACAAAGATAAAGCGATAACGAATGGACGGGAACCAATTAACTTATCTGAATTTTTCTTCGTTAATTTGAGTAAGAATCCATAATGGCGTGTCTTTCGCTTCCC
>CAYZRT010000150.1:0-6281 GCA_964480875.1 uncultured Smithella sp.
GGTCGAAGTCGTCAAGAATATTCAATGCCCGCGAGTATTCGGAAATGATTTGAACAATACCCTTCGCTTCATCAGAGACGCCTTCCAGAAGGGCGACATTGGCCAGCAGGCGCACGGCATTCTGTAATTCGCTGATTTTGTTTTGCTGGGCTTTCAGGCGCTTTTCATTGATGGTGTAGCCGTCAACCAGGTGTTTACGTAAAACGTTGGTCGCCCAGATTCGGAACTGGGTGCCGCGCAGTGAATTGACGCGATAGCCGACGGAAATGATTGCATCCAGGTTGAAATATTCGACTTTATATATTTTACCATCGGAAGCAGTTGTTGCAAATTTTGCAACAACTGAACCTTTATTTAGCTCTTTTTCTTCAAATATATTACGTAAATGACGAGATATAACTGATTTGTCACGTTCAAACAAATCAGCTAATTGATTCAGACTCAGCCAGACAGTTTCTTCTGTCAAACGCACTTCCAGTCTGTTCTTGTATAAAATGACCTGTCCTTTAGTATTTTCGATAGATGTTTGAACTTTCATTGCTCTCCTTACAAAATATAACACAACAATTGGGCAGCTCCTGATATAAAAACTATATGATCCTGCCAGATGTTTCTTAATTGCCTGTTATCTTACAGATTGAAAATAATATTGCAAAGGGGAACAGGCAATATGTTGATCATTTTTCCAGCTTCGCCAGCCGAACGGTGGCGGTTGTTTTTTCTTCCCGGAATGGGGTAAGTTTGTTGAGAACCTCTTCGCCCCACTCCCGATTGTTAACGATTTTCTTCAGGGCAAAGATATCCAGATCTTCCACCTCACCCCAGAGACCTTCCTGCTTGAGCAGCCGGATCAGTTCTTCACGCTGTTCTGTATGCTTTGCCGGAAACGCAATGTCCGTGCTCATGAATATTTTCGCCTTCTTCTCCGAACCGAAAACCACCTCCACACCTAGATTTTTCGCGTATTCGATGAGGTCCTGCTTTACGGCCTCGATCTTTTCATCCAGTTCCTTCTTCTGCGCGGACAGATCGGCAAGTTCGTCCACCAGCCGGACGCCGTCCTCCTCCTTGAATTCTTTCGGCGGCAAAACTTCCACTTTGAACAGGTGCGCCCATTTCGGGCAGATGGATTGATATTCGCACCAGTTGCAGAGATTGGATTCGTTGGCGGGGAAATCATTCGCGCTGACAGCTTTCTTTACTGCTTCAAGCGTTTCTTCACGGAGTTTTTCCAGTTGATCTTCTGTTCTTGACGAGCGCAGCTCCCTATCAAAAACTAGATAATGCCAGACCAGTTCAACTTTTTCGGCATCCTTAAAGTTTTGCTTCACCCAGAGGGAATAGAGCGCCAGCTGACGGTCTTCGTCTTTTTCCTCCTGTTTGGGAAGCGATCCGGCCGTTTTGTAATCGTGAATTTCATACCTGCCGTCGCCCGCATAGTCAAGCCGGTCCATCCGGACATTCCATTTATAATTCCCTTCCGGATCCAGGCTGACGAATTCCTTGGTCTCTATGTCCAGCACTCGTTCTTTGAAAGGCGCATACCGGTTGTAGTAATCCGCAATGCACTTTTCTCCGGTCTTGCGGTAATTATCCGCGTTGTATTCTGTCCGGACGATTTTGATGTCATCCGTCCAGTTTTTCACCCACGTGTCATTGTAGTAGGCAAGCACATCTTCCAGGGAATTGTGTTTTTGAAGTTTCAAGTCCTTATAAAGCTTTTCTAGCGCTTCATGCACGCAGCTTCCCATGAACGCCTCGACGGTTTTGGCCACTTCGACTTTGATCCTGTCGATATACTGGTACTTGTATTTAAGCGGGCACTGCTCAAAGGTGCTGAGTCTGGAATTTGAAAAAATGGGCATGTTTACCTCAGTTAATAGTCATCAATTGACCGTAGTTGAGAAACATTAGTCGTGGTAGTCGATTAATACAACCCAGTGTCTTCCTACTTCACTTTTTGCATCAACAGGCCTCTCATCCCCGCATAAATCAGTGAAGATTACATTCGGCTTCTCGAAGGGAAGGCCAAAGGAGACTTCTTCGCTGAAACCATGCTTCAATTCCGCAAACAAAACCTCGTCCATGATCTGAGCATCATCAGGGTAACCATGGACGCGGAAATTATTTCGATAAAATGGATTCATCCCATTATAGTCGGGGAAGCAATATTTGAAGACCTTATAGGCCTCCTTTGCATCTAATCCTACATGGGATTGAACCAAGTACTGCTTATATTTTCGAGGGTGTTGGTGTTTCAATCTCAGCATGTTCAGCATTCCGGAATATCTTCCACCCACCAGGTAGTAATCACACATCCCGCAAAATCGTCCGTTATAGATAAACTGCTCCTCGCTTAGATATCGGCAGACGCATTGCCTGGCTTGAAGGCTTGTTTTGGCCTTGTCAGTCGGAAGGCAGACATAGAGCATGAAGTGCACTGCTTACCTCGTAGTTTTCCGTTGTTTAAATCTGCACCCTTTCACCATCATCGACCATTTTTACTTTTCCAAAATAGCCCTGAAACAATTCTGGATGATATGTATGGATCGGAATGATTGTTCCCGGCTTTACTGCTTCCACAAACCGTTTCAAATCCGACAATCTGGCATGGCCACCTGAATGGATGTAATGATACTCAACACCTTGACCATCAAAATAACTTTTCATATTTTTCAAAGGACCACTACGTTCAAGATATCCAGGCCACATGGAATACACCCATGCTGATTTTCGGATATCCAGGTGTTTTTTGATCGGCGTAAAAACACTCGGCCGACAAAGAACGACAAATTCATGGGGGTGTTCGTTTATCCTTGGCCATTTGATTCCGTTCTTTCGATGTTTTTCTATGATATCCTGCCTTCCAGCATTTCCCAGACAGTTAATAATCGCACCAGAGTATGCCACCCTTATTCCAGGCCAGAAGGTTTTCGGCAAACGTGGATAATCCGTAAGACTGTCCAAAACCTCGGCTGTATAAAGATCGATAATGAATTTACGTTTGGATCTTTTAGTTGCCCTGAATATGGTAACCAGTCGGTCAATATTTTGGCTGGCGGCGGTTACAAAGACAGTCCCTTCACATTTTTGCATGACATCAATGAACGCTTCCTCAAGTTCCGGTTCAGTTGAAAACGCCTCATCGGAGCGGGGACCGACCATCGTTCCTTCCATCATTAAAATATCAATGGCAGGAGGGTTTTGGATAAATTCTTCAAACAACCGTTTTTTACGGCCATGCCCCCTGAAATCTCCAGTATAAAAGAGTGTCTTGCCGTCGGCCTCCATCAGAAAAGCATAGGCATCCATGGCGGAATGGTCCACCAAATAAGGTGTGATTATAAACGGGCCGAGTTTAATTTCTTTGTTTGATTGTAAATGCGTAACTTGAAGGGAAGAATTGTTTGAACGGCTAAGCAGCGATGACAGTTCCATCAGCTTTTGGGTCGTTTTGCCGCAGTATATTGGGATGTTTGATGGGAGTAATGATGCCAGTCCATAATGATCCAGATGGGCGTGGGACAAAAAGACCGCATCCGGTTTGGTTTTACCGGACAAGATATTATTGAAAAGTGGCTGAGGCAGACAATTCTCTTTGCTGTTTCCTTCCATGAAAGACAACGGCAATCCCGCATCGATGATAATACCGGACTTCCCGCTTATTATTTCGATGCACGAACCGCCAACCTCACGGGCACCGCGATGGATAATCAGTTCCATAAGATCCTATTCCTTTTTAGCAGAATCAGGCACAATAAATGGTTCCCATGAGAAGCTCCATTCCGTTGACTTGTTTAGCCGAATACTCTATGACGTCATCAATTTCTTCCCGTTAGTGTCTTTTCCTTACCGAAACGGTCAGATCAACGGATATAATTGGCACACTATATTCCTTTGAAAATGTGTCCCGCATTTATGGAATTGGGTCTGCCAACCGTGATCAAATTATCCGAGTGTATTTCCCATCCCATGCCATTTTCAATATTCTCCCTTATTTGAGGCAGCGAATACCTCAATTGCCCTCCATCAAAGTCTGTTATGATAAGCCTAACCACCGGATGAATGTGAATATGGGACGGATCGGGAAGTTTCTTTTTGAAAAAAGATCCTTTCAGCTGCGAATAGGTTTCACACTGTTCGGCGTAGGCCTTTATAATTTCCAGTTTGTGCGATTTGATGATGCCTTCATATTTTCGTAGCTGGGTTACCACAGGTGGTGTTTTCATGGAACGGACTTCAGGGTTGCAGAACAGTTTTACTTCCACAAAAACCATTTTGCCATTGTCTGATACGGTTTGAAGATCAGCAAACTGAGCTTTATTCTGCGTAATCGCTTCGCTTTTTTCAAGGACAAGCCCTACCTCCCTCTCAACGATTTCTTTGATATTCAGGCTCATGGAATGGCAGTACTGTCGTTCATTACCAACGAAGAGTTTTATCCGGCGTTTAATTTTACCATAATGCTGCACAAAATCCGCCAATCCCTCAACACGCTTCGGCGGAGCCGTGCGATCTTCAGATATCGTTACATATGGGTCAGCCTCGGATCTCAGACTCAGGTACTCTTCATGGGTTTTGCAAATGATCTTCCCGTTGCTGGCGATGGTTATCTTTAACAGTAACCCACCATGAACAAGGGCGTGAAGCTCATTTTCTCTTACCAGGATGAAGACCTGACCATCATCGACGATGGTCTGCCACCATGACCCTTTTTCTTCGTACAGATCATTCAAGCCTTTAATCAATTCCTGACTAAGTGTTTTTCGGTATGCCTTCATTGCGCCCTCCAAATAAATTAATTAAGATATTCAGTTTTCTTTCATTGATACCATAATATTGTGGAAACACCATCGTTGATTACAATCGAAATCCTGAATTTTCATCAAACTTGATGGCCTTCAGATTACGGGGGAAAAAATGTTTCTGATAAACTAATTCTTTTCATCAATTAGCATCAATAAGTCTAGACAGTAAATTGGCACATTTTATGGGGATAGTTCTACCATGTCTATAATATCCCAAGCGGTCTCGATTTTCACCGTGAAAGTCGCTTCCTCCAGTCGCCACCAGATTATGGCGCCGAGCAATACCGTTGAATATTTTCACATCTTCATCCTCATGCATTGATGCGTAGACTTCAATACCGACAAGACCATAATTAATAAACGATTCAATAATCCGTTCATATTCACTACCATCTATACATTTCATGGATTTTGGATGAGCCAGCACAGGTAATCCTCCAGCATTACGGATAATTTGAAATCCTTCCTCAGGTTTAATTTTCTTCTTTGCTACATATCCTGGCATACCTTTATTGAGAAATTTATTTATTGCAGAAGTGACATCATCGGCATAGCTTTTTTTAACAAGAGCCCGCGCAACATGAGGTTTACCTGGCACAGCTCCCTCGCATTCTTTCTTTACATCTTCAATGGTCAAGTCCATCTTTATATCGTTCAGTTTTTTAATAATCTTGGGTATACGTTCCTCACGGGCAGATTTGAGTTTCTGTATCCGATTTATAAAATCCTGATTATGATAGTCGATGCCATACCCTAGCAAATGTAAATCTCCTGTGGGGAAATCCAATGATAGTTCTATGGCTGGTATAAGAGATATGCCAATGTCTTTTGCAGTGTAAATCCCCTCGTCAAGACCGGCAACCGTATCGTGATCTGCTATGGCTAGGACAGTAATACTTTCTTTCTTTGCGCAAATAACCAGGTCGCGTGGAGACAGCAAGCCGTCGGAAGCTGTGGTATGGCAATGAAGATCGATCATTATGTCACCCTTTTCTAATCCCTTTGCCATTCATACATTGCTCCCGGCACCGCATATATGCATCATGTTTGTGGTAATCTTTACTGTAAATTGCATTTTGGGAATTATCATCTCTAGTTCACTTCGTGTTTTTACCAGAAGCTCCTTTTGTTTACATGATGGTTTGTACACAATAGGATAGAAACCTGTTTTAAAGTATATTCACATTCTTTTTACCTCCAACTACATTTGTTCAATCATAGTCAAACATTTGATTGGAGAGTCTAATGTTCATAGACATTTTTTCATCCCTTCAAAAAAACTCTTATTGCTTATCCCTTCCCTCTTCGTAAATATGTGCGGTCCAGTAATCCGCCCAATGAAGCAGCAAAGTCAATGGTTCTTCTTTATGAGCAACGATCTTGTTGTCATCAATATATTGTCCGTCGTGATAGGTTATGGCTTGGGCTTCAGCCTCGGAAAGATGAATGTATTGTGAAACAAGGAAAATGCTT
>CAYZRT010000151.1:0-6224 GCA_964480875.1 uncultured Smithella sp.
TCCAAGGCACTGGAGTTTTTCACCGCCTATATCATTGAATATTCTCTGAGCATCGACAACCTTTTCGTTTTCCTGCTGATCTTCAGATTTTTCAACGTGCCGCCTGCTTATGAACACAAGGCGCTTTTCTGGGGCATCCTGCTGGCTCTGATTACACGCGCCGTGTTCATTTTTGCCGGCGTCGCGCTCATCAACAAATTCCACTGGATCATGTACATTTTCGGCGCTTTCCTGATTTTCACCGGCATCAAAATGGCGCTGAACAAAGAAACGGAAGTGCATCCCGAAAAAAACATTGCGATAAAAATGCTTCGTTATTTCATTCCGGTAACCAAAGAATTTCAGGAAGCGAAGTTTTTCATCATTGAAAACGGCAGACGTTTCGCCACCCCTATGCTGGCCGTTTTGCTGGCGCTGGAAACCACCGATATTCTGTTTGCGGTTGATTCCATCCCGGCGGTTCTGGCGATTTCCAGAGACCCCTTTATTGTTTACACCTCCAATGTCTTTGCCATCCTGGGACTGCGTTCGCTTTTCTTCGCCATCTCCGGTCTGATGAAACTCTTTCATCTTCTGCATTATGGCCTTTCGGCCATCCTGAGTTTTGTCGGCGTGAAGATGCTCATCGCGGATTTTTTCCACGTACCCATTGGAGTTTCCCTGAGCGTCATATCGTCCATTCTTGTCATATCCATCGTTGCGTCTATCATCTGGCCGGATACAAAGTATGAAGACATTCCGAACATCACCATGAAGGATTAACGCCATGCAAAACGGATTTTTGACGCCGTCACAAATTCAACTGAAAAAATGGGCGAGGCTAGACGACGCGAAGGCGCGCCGTGAAGAAGGCGTGTTTCTGGCGGAAGGCGTTAAGGTCGTTGAAGAACTGCTCAAAAGCGACTGGCAGATTAAAGCGCTGCTTGTCATGCCTGAAAAAATAAAATTCTGGCAGAAACTTGCACTTCTCCGAGAGGGAGACATTCCCGCCTATCAGTTGAAGCGAGCCCAGTGGGAAAAAATCAGTCAGGACCGGGAGCCGGAAGGCATCATGGCGCTGGTTGAAATGAAAAAAGCACCGACGTTTTCTTCATGGGTGACAAACAATTCCGGCCATGTGCTGATCCTGCACGAAATCAACAATCCGCTCAACCTCGGGGCGCTCGCCCGCAGCGCGCAGTGGTTTGGATTTAACAGTATCCTGTTGAGCACCAACTCCGTGGACTACACCAATCCAAAAGCCATCCGCGCTTCGATGGGCAACCTTTTTCATTTGACGATGATTCCAGCGGTGGATTTAATGGAAGCGCTGCCGGACATGAGAAAACACTTTTTCGTCATAGGTTCAGAGGTTCATGAAGGAACAGCGCCGCATCCGGTGCAGAAAAATGCCGCGCTGATTTTAGGCAATGAAAGTCACGGCCTGCCGGGAACGATTTTAAAAATGGTCGATGAAAGGTGGAGCATCCCCGGCAGCGGCAAAGTCGATTCGCTGAGTCTGCCGCAGGCCGCCGCGATAATGATGTACGAATGCACAAAAAAATGAATGCCTAGCGTTGCGTGTCCCCCGCTGGCGGGCGTCAAGGGGGTGGATTCAATGATGTCATTCCGAATCCGCCGCAGGCGTGTGAGGAATCTAATGACACTCGCGAAGAACGAGCTACGCGATATTCGAAGCGTAAGTGGAATTATCCCAGGAGCGTAGCGACGTGGGATGTTTTGCTTCACTAGTTTTGCAATGATAATACGGAATTGAAACAATGAAAACTTTTATCCAAATATCCACAACCACCGAAACCAAAAAGCAGGCGCAGAAAATCGCCCGATATCTAGTCGAACAGAAACTGGCTGCCTGCGTGCAGATTTCCGGCCCCATTGAAAGCACATACCGCTGGAAGGGGAAAGTGGAAAATGCACAGGAGTGGCTGTGTCTGATTAAAACTCGTGAATCTTTATTTGGCAAGGTTGAAGCCGCTATTAAAAAACGGCATCCTTACGAAACACCGGAAATCATTGCCACGCCGATTGTGAAGGGCAGTAAGGAATATCTGAACTGGCTGGATGAGGAAACAAAAAATAAATCTAGAAAATAAAAATTAATAATATCTTTAATCTACCCTGAAAAAAAATTTACCTTATTATGTATGTTAATATTATTGATAACTTCCTCCTAAATTTTTTAAAATATAAATTTTATGCTAGGCTATAACTTACAATCGTTAGCCTTTATATTATTACACTGATTCACAAAAAATGCCGTAATTAAAATTGAAGGTGTCGTAATGTCTGACATACTTACCATTATAGTTCTTGTTGTTGTTACATTAATTTCGTTACTTATAATTATATATCAAGTCATGGTGCCCCGAGGTAATCCGTCAAAATTATTATCGGATATTCTTAAGATAAAGAGAGAAGAAAATGAATCGAATGACAACGTAAAAATTGATGGCCCTATTTTACGATGGAGAGTAATCGCAGGTATTCTTACCGGTCTAGTAATGCTCTATATTTTACGACCATCCTGGTGGCTGGAATTCGGTCCAATTTATCCTTGGATATATCATATTTTCTGGCCGTTATTATTTTTAACAATTATTGTTTTTATTATCTTGTTAATAAAGGAACGAAAACATAGATTTAATAAAGAATAGTCACATAACCATGTGATTTAGGCGAATGCAATGTTCCGATTTTTTACCGAGTTTGGTCGAGTCTTTTTGACTCGACTATTCATGCCTGTAGTATATATTATCAACAGCCAAGTCAGAAAGACTTGGCTGAACTAAGTAATTGATTCCGGTATAAACTAACTTATTGTTAATAATGAATAATTTTTGAAAATTTATTTCGCAATCATTTTCCATGCATCGCGGTAAAATTTATTCCAAGAAAAGTTTTAAAAAAACTCCAAATGTGCTAGTAGATGAACCACTTCAGTGATTAAACGTTAGTATTGACGAATAATTTATATTTAATCAAAGTTAACTTTTTGTAATTACTGGATTTACCCTGAAGGGCACTTCGCCCGCCGGAGTTTATCCCGCGTATGCGGGACGGGAATGACACTTTTATTTTTTGAGGAAACTTTATGTCGAGCAATATTGAGTTTGAAAAACAATGCATTGATACCATTCGCTTTCTGGCCGCTGATGCGATTGAAAAAGCCAAATCCGGGCATCCCGGCATGCCGCTGGGCGCCGCTGTCGCCGCTTTTACTCTCTGGACGAAACATCTGAAACACAACCCTAAAAATCCTCAATGGCCTGACCGCGACCGTTTTGTTCTCTCTTCCGGTCACGCCTCCATGCTTCTATATGCCCTTCTGCATCTCACCGGCTACGAACTGACGATCGATGACATCAAGAATTTCCGGCAATGGGGAAGTCGAACTCCGGGACATCCTGAATACAGGCACACGCCCGGCGTGGAAGTCACCACCGGCCCTCTGGGACAGGGACTGGCCAACGCCGTGGGCATGGCGATTGCCGAGGCTCATCTGGCGGCACGATTCAACAACAGCGATAAAAAAATTATTGACCATTACACTTACGTCATGGCCGGTGACGGCGACATGATGGAAGGGGTGGTTGCCGAGGCCTGCTCGCTGGCGGGTCATTTACGGCTTGGAAAATTGATTGTTCTTTACGATGATAACCGGGTAACGCTGGCCGGTTCCGCGGCGCTTTCCTGCACGGAAAATATTGAACAGCGTTTCAAAGCTTACGGCTGGCAGGTGCAGAAAGTTGCCGACGGCAATGATGTTGCCGCCATTGACCGGGCAATCAAAAAAGCTAAAAAGAATATTGAAAGACCATCGTTAATTTGTGTGCAATCGACAATCGGTTACGGCGCGCCCGGCAAACAGGGATCCTGTGACGCACACGGCTCGCCTCTGGGAGAAAAAGAACTGCGAGGCGCGAAAGATAATTGCGCCTGGCCGGTCGAAGAACCCTTCCGCGTTCCCGAGGATGTTCAAAAATATTTCCGCAAGGCTCTTTCACGCGGCAAAAAATGCGAGAAACAATGGCAGGACAATTTAGATAACTGCAAACAAAAAGAGCAAGGCCTTGCCGTGGAATTTGAACGCGTCATGAAAGGTGACTTGCCCGAGGGATGGGAAACGGCGTTAAATGAATTTCCGAACGGCTCAAAAGACGTGGCCACGCGCAAAGCAGGTGAAATTGTCATGCAGGCCATTGCTTCCAAAGTTTCCGAACTTGCCGGCGGTTCGGCCGACCTCAATCCGTCCACCTTTACATGGCTCAAAGGCCTGGGCGATTTTCAAAGCCCTCAATTATCAAAAGAAGGTTTGCACGGTATGGTCGGCGGCCAGTGGGACTATACGGGACGCAACATTCACTTCGGAATCCGGGAACACGCGATGGGCTCGATTGCCGTGGGCATGGCTCTGCATGGCGGTATGATTCCCTATACGGCAACATTTTTAACCTTTGCCGATTACATGCGTCCACCCATGAGACTCGCCGCTTTGATGGGCCTGCGCACTGTTTTTGTTTTCACCCACGACAGCATCGGAGTGGGAGAAGATGGCCCGACGCATCAGCCTGTGGAACAAATTATGAATCTGCGTCAGGTGCCGAACATGACGGTCATCCGGCCGGCCGACGCCAATGAAACCCTGGAGGCCTGGCGCGTCGCGGTCAGCAACACTCAGGGTCCGACCGTCCTGATCTTAAGCCGCCAAAATCTGCCGGTACTGGACAGAACGATTTGCAATGCCGCATCAGGAACAGCGCAGGGCGGCTATACCCTATGGGAATCCGCACCAAATCCCGAACTGATTTTGATCGCGACCGGCTCGGAAATTTCCCTGACATTGACAGCCGCCCGCAAGCTGGCGGAAACCGGCAACAAAGTCAGACTCGTATCGCTGCCCAGCTGGGAAATATTCGATCGTCAGCCGCAAGAATATCGCGAAAGCGTTTTGCCGTCATCCATTACAGCCCGCATTGCCGTGGAAGCAGGAATCAAACTGGGATGGGAACACTATGTGGGTCTTCAGGGAAAAATCATCGGCATGGAAACATTCGGTGCTTCCGCGCCGGGACCGGTTCTTTATGAAAAATTCGGATTTACCGTCGAAAAAATTATTGAAACAGCAAAAGACTTGCTTTGTCACAACTAGTGTAGTGTCACAATGAAGCCTTGTCATATCGACCAGCGGGAAATAGCTTGTATATTATTATGATTATTAAGATTTCTCTCCAGCATAGCTGGACTATAGGCTTCGCTTCGAAATGACATACTGTACAAATATTACCCTTCGCATGGGAGATAAATGACTGAAACACGTATTGATTATTCTCTGGGAGAATATCAAAGCGCCGTGAGCAGCGCGCTGGAGAAAATGCGCCATGACAACATCATTGAGCGCATCCGGTCAAAAGATTATACCCTCTGGAAACCGAAGCCCGATGAAATCGTCAACAGGCTGGGCTGGCTGGAAGCCCCTCAGAATTCACTGAGGAAGATAGCGGATATCCGCCTGGTCGTTGAATCGCTTATCCGGGACGGCATCAGAGATGTTGTTTTGCTCGGAATCGGCGGATCATCTCTGGCGGCGGATGTGTTCAGCAAAATCTTCGGCAGCAGACCGGGCCATCCCCACCTGCACGTTATCGATACCACCGACCCTGTTTATATTGCTCAACTCACCCGGGATTTAAATCTGGAAAAAACTATTTTTCTTGTTTCCTCAAAATCAGGTTCAACGCTGGAGATAACATCGCTCTTCAAATTTTTTTATAATCTGTGTCTGAAAAAATCCGGCGGCGAAGCGGGATGTAAATTTGTTTTTATCACCGACGAGGGAAGTCCGCTGATAAAAACAGCCGATAGCATTGCCGCCCGTCATATTTTCCTCAACAATCCCGACATCGGAGGGCGCTATTCAGCGCTGTCATTGCCGGGAATCGTTCCCGCGGCGTTGATCGGCGTTGATGTGGAAACGCTGCTGCAAAAAGTTTCGTCCAATGTGGAAAGGCTCATGAGCACCGGCGCGGCTCTGGGCGCGGCTCTGGGCGTGCTGGCAACCAAAGGAAGCGACAAACTGACGTTTGTCCTGCCGCCGCGCTGGACACCTTTTGGCGACTGGCTGGAACAACTGATTGCGGAAAGCACCGGTAAGGAGGGCAAGGGCATTCTCCCTGTTCCGGATGAAAAGATTTTCGATGCTTCAGGATATGGGAAAGACCGGGTTT
>CAYZRT010000152.1:0-6217 GCA_964480875.1 uncultured Smithella sp.
CTCGGTTAAAAATATCGAAACCTGGTACGATTTGATTCGGGCGCTGCACGGCATTTCTTTTGAAATTAAAGAGGGTTCCATCGTGGCGCTTCTGGGCAGCAATGGCGCGGGCAAGACCACCACGCTCAAAACCATCATGCGACTTCTGGATGACGATCAGCCGGAAAAGGGGACCATCGAATTCATGGGTAAAAGAATAGACCGCATGGATACCGAAGAAATCGTCCGGTTGGGCATCAGCTATGTACCGGAAGGACGCGAGGTCTTTCCCGAACTCACCGTGATGGAAAATATTCTCATGGGCGCCTACACCCGCAAAGACAGAAAAGGAATTCAGGAGGATATTGACGGCATCCTCAAACAGTTTCCTATTTTAAGTGAACGCCGGAATCAGGAAGCCGGCCATTTAAGCGGAGGCGAACAGCAGATGCTGGCTATCGGGAGGGCGTTGATGAGCCGCCCCAAATTGTTGATGCTGGATGAACCGTCGCTCGGGCTCTCTCCGCTTCTGACCAAAGAAATTTTCACAATCATCCAGAAAATCAATCAGCAGGGTGTCACGATTCTGCTGGTCGAGCAAAATGTCAATATGGCGCTGAAATATTCACACTATGCGTTTTTAATGGAAAACGGGCGCATCGTCCGTGCTGACAAGCCTGAAATTCTGCGTGAAGATGACGACGTCAAGGAATTTTATCTGGGTATTGCCACGGAAACATCCGTCAAGGGATACAAACGTTACCGCCGCAAGGTTCGTTTCCGTTGAGGTATAAATATGACTGAAGACGACATCAAAACCCTTCCTCAAGGGCTGAAGTGGCTGGTAGAAAAACAGCCGGACCGGATTGCCATGCGCATGAAGGATTTCGGGATCTGGCACGACATTACCTGGAAACAGTATTATGAAAATGTGAAAAAAGTAGCCTTGGGATTGTATGCGCTGGGTGTCAAGCCCTTCGATCATGTAGCCATTGTCGGCGAGAACAAGCCCCAATGGCTCTTTTCAGCCATGGGAGTCATGTCGCTGCGCGGAATCTTTGTCGGCGTTTATACCACCAATCCGGCAGCGGAATGCGAATACGTGGTCGGACATTCCGAAGCGGTTGTGTTTTTCTGTGAAGATGAGGAGCAGTTTGATAAGGCGCTGGCGTGTCGCGAACGAACGCCGCGTCTCAAAAAAATCATCGTCTGGGATATGGAAGGCCTCAAGCACTTTGATGATCCCATGCTGATGAGCTTTGATAATCTTCTGGAACTTGGGGCGAAGGTGGATCGGGAAAAACCAGGTCTCTACGAGAGAATAGTAGATGAAGGAAAAGCCGAAGAAACGGCTTCTATTATCTACACATCAGGAACAACCGGTCCGCCCAAGGGCGCGCAAATCTCCCATCATAATTATTTATGGATTGCGCGTCAGAGCCAGAAAATAACCAAAATGAGCGTCGATGATGAAACCATTTCTTTTCTGCCGCTGAATCATGTCTATGAACAGATATTCGATTTGATGATGCACCTGACGACAGGTCATATTGTCAATTTTACCGAAAACACCGACACGGTCATGAACGACCTGCGCGATGTTTCCCCGACCCTCTTTCATGCGGTGCCGCGGATCTGGGAGAAATATCACTCCGGCATTGTGCTGAAAATGGCTGATGCCACCTGGCTCAAACGCAGTGTTTTCAATCTGGCTTTCAAGATTGGGACAAAATACAACGGTTTCAAACTGGCCAAAAAACCGATTCCCTGGTATTTATTCCTGGCTTATCATTTCGCGTATTTCAGCGTTTTCTGGAAACTAAAACAACGCCTGGGATTTGACAAGGTGCGACTGGGATTTTCCGGTGCCGCGCCTATTTCGCACGAAGTTCTGAAATTCTTCCAGAGTATCGGCATACCGATTCGTGAAGGTTACGGACTAACCGAAACGACCGGCATTACGCACATGTCCGATGAAGAACATTTTAAAGTGGGAACAGTAGGCCGGGCCCTGCCCGATTCCGAAGTAAAGATAGCCGAAGACGGCGAAATACTCATCAAACACGGCGGAATTTTTCAGGGATACTTCAAGGAACCGGAAGCGACGGCGGAAGCGCTGGAAGGCGGCTGGTTTCATACCGGCGACGTCGGGGAAATCGATGAGGAAGGTTATCTCAAAATCACCGACCGCAAGAAAGATTTAATTATCACCGCCGGCGGCAAAAACGTCGCGCCACAATATATTGAAAATCTGCTGAAGTTTTCTCCCTATATCACGGATGCCGTTGTCATCGGCGACAGGCGTAAATACATTACCGCACTTATCGTTATTGACGAGGAGAACGTCGTCAAATACGCGCAGGATCACAAAATTCAATACACAACGTTTGCCAGCCTCACTCGAGCAGAAGAGGTTGTCAAACTAATTTCCGACGAGGTGGAAAAGGTCAACAGGCAGATCGCCCGCGTGGAAAACATCCGCAAATTTCACCTGCTGGATAAAAAGCTCTACACGGAAGACGGCGAAGTCACCCCCACCATGAAGGTTAAACGTAAATCCATCTCCGCGCAATACAAAGATATCATCGAAGAAATGTATAAAGGCGATTAATAATTTTCATCTCATTTAATTTACAAATTTATCAGAGGGAGTTTGGATATGAATATTAAAGGAACTGCTTTTACTACAGCAAAGGCTACGATCACTCAGGCTTTCGGAGAAGAGCGCTGGAATGCCTTTATGGCTAAAATGGCGGAGAAGGATAGTTACTACAAAGGGATGATCTTATCCATCGCCCTTATTCCTGTGGAAAAACATCTTTTTTTCCTGAACGAACTCATTAAGGAATTTTTTAACAACGATAAAAAGCTATTCTTCATGTTCGGCAAAGTAGCCGCCAAATTTACCCTGTCGCCAGGGGGTTCCCGTCAATCTTTTCTCCTGGCAAAGACTTTAAAACAGTTTGTCGAGGTAGGTATGCCGCAAATCTGGACGAGCTTATATGACGAGAGTGTTCTTAACGCAAACCTGGAAAACAACATTATTCATATCAAAATCACCCAAATTCCAATAAATAGTGTTGACTTTGAGTTCATGACCGTGGGTTATTTTAAGCAGGCGCTTAAAATTTTCGGCAAGAAATCCAATGAAAAATGCATTAGAGGTTTCTCAAAGGGTCATAATGATCTTTATTATCAGTTTGAAATAATAGATTCATGATCAGAAAATATCGTGTTTTATTGATGTTGCCTTCCGAGAATCTTTATTTGATTTTCTGACATGTTACTTTCTTTCAATTTGAATATTTTCTACTTCTAGGGTTTCTAAGTCTTCGGTAACCGCCCATATGGAAGATGCAATTTAAAATCAACGAGGTTGATATTTCTCTTTTTTTAAAATAAAAAACAGTGCTATGATGATATGCGACGTATAATGAAATACGTCGCATATTAATTGTTTGGAGTGAAATGTAATGAAAAAATTGTTTCTATCTTCTCTGATCGTTTTCATCACAGCGTCCATTATGTCATCGCCATCCATTTGCTTTTCAGAACAACCGGACCCTGAAGTATGGGAACATTTAAGCGACAATTTTTATTACAATAAAACAACTCTGATTAAATCATCGGACATCATATCCGTATGGACTTACAGAACCATTGCCGATAAAGAAAGAAAATATTTGATTGAGCACTTTAAAGAATCGGATGTAAATAAATCAACAAGATACCAGAACCTCGACCACCAGACGATGTTGCTCGACATTGACTGCCGAAAGAAATTGAGCAAGATAGAAAAATTAGCCAATTATGACGATAAGGGAAATGTCCTGTACGAAGAAACATATAAAAACAGCGAATGGACAAGTATTGTACCTGAAAGCAAATTGGATGAAACATACAAAATAATTTGTGACACGCCGGTGAAACGACAGAAAATAAGCGCATTGAAGAAACAATGTGAAAGGGAGTGGGAAGAATGGGTCGAGGCTGATGAAAAAAAGTTTTTTAGAGATAAGTTTACCCATCAAAACCATTACAACGCGAGCTTGGATAAATGTTTTATTTTAGTAAACTATTCAAAGAAACAATTAAAGGTTTTGAGAGAAATCAACGAAAATAAAATATACGGTTCGTTCCGTTCCAAAGAAGATGGCACAACTATTATGTGTAATGTTTTAGAAAAGACATGCAAATCGGAAGCAGAATGGGATGCGCTCGTAAAACCGTATATGGAAGAACAGTAAAATGAGAGATGCAATTTTGTGGATTATCATAATAATTTTTTCAGTAACATTTCTTTGGTGGATATATAAGGGTGGAAAGTTAAAAGATTTGATGGATAAAAAAATAAAAGACTTCAGGGCTTCAGAGATATTCACCATTCTATACTTAATTTTACTGATATTTTCATTAATTATCAGTCTGTTCCGTTTGTTAGATTAGCGGCAGGGGCTTTTATTTTATTTCAAGCCTCATCAACACAGCCACTCCTTTCTGTCGTTTTGGAACATTTTCCTCTTTAAAAATCAAGAATCATGCTATGATTTCAGCAAGACGTTGCACAAACGACCATGCATAAGCAAAAGGACTGAGAAACAATGGAGGAAAAAGAAAAAGAGAGGAGGATAGACCGATTGTTTAATCCGATGTTGGATGCATTGGAAGATCAACCCTATCCAGGAATGCTTGTCATCGCTTTCGTCTGCATCTTGATAGTCGCCTTCTTTCCCCCATCGTTAGTGTTTATTTTAATTTTTATCGGTTATGGATTTTATTTGCATTCCAAACGGGCAAAAAAAGATAAGCCATAGCACTTATTGAAGGATTGAAGCGGTTTGAACCCAGAGAAGATCAATCAAGCAATTCAGCGCAATTCGTTCCGTACTTTTTCCCCTGATACGAATCACGCCGTATCAGTTCCTTATTAATCGAATTCAACACGTCCAGTTTATTCATTGCCCAGTTCGGCGCGAGAAAAATATCACGGTAACCATCGGCCGTCAGGCGCTGAATCACCATTTCCGGCGGCAATAACTCTAAAACATCGGCTACTAAAGAAACATATTTTTCTTTGGAAATCATCTTTATGGTTCCTTTTTTATACATTTCACCAAGAGCCGTTCCATCCAGCGCCAGCAGCGAATGAATTTTAATGCCGTTGATGGGCAGGGACGCAATGGTTCTAGCTGTGGCTAATATATCATCATCGCTTTCGCCCGGCAAACCGATGATGATGTGCACGCAGATGTTCAGGCCTCGTCCGGCAAGTGAAGCTACCGCATCGGAAAATTGTTGAAAAGTGTGTCCCCGGTTAATGAACTCCAACGTCTTGTCATGTGCCGACTGTAAACCAAGTTCCACCCAGACGTGATATTTTTGCGCGTATCCGGTCAGCAACTCCACAACATCGGGACCGACGCAATCCGGCCTGGTACCGATGGAAAGACCGATGACGTCATCTTGAGACAGCGCTTCATCATAAAGCGTCCGCAATTTTTCGATCGGCGCGTAAGTATTGGTAAATGTTTGGAAATAAGCGATAAATTTCGCTGCCTGTTTCGTATAATATTTCTTACCACTCGCAATCTGCTCGGCAACCGAAGGCAATTCGCCTTGCTGGCGCCACTTTGAGCCTCTGCCGTCGCAATAGATGCAGCCGCCCGTGGCCACATGACCGTCACGGTTCGGGCAGGTAAATCCGGTGTCGATTTGAAGCTTGTGCACGTTACAGCCGAAAAGATTTCGCCAGTAGCTTTTCAGGTCATTATATTTTTTATTGCCAGGTTTAAACAAAGCCGCCTCTTTTTTTATGTTGTGTTTTTACAGTCTATGCCGTAAAAAAACTTGTCATGAACAGGAAGTACTATCAATGTCGTCATACCGGCGCAGGCCGGTATCCAGAACTTGATGAAACACTGGATGCCGTTCTACAACGGCATGACACACATGATGTTTTTACTATTGATTTAATTCAAGAGCAAGTGTTTGATTAAAGAATGACTAACTTAACAGACAACTACGATATTGCGGTAATCGGCGGCGGACATGCCGGCTGCGAAGCGGCACTGGCCTGCGCACGCATGGGCTGCCGCACAATTTTATTCAATATCAATCTGGATTCGATTGCGTTGATGTCCTGCAATCCGGCCATCGGCGGTCTGGCCAAAGGTCAGCTCGTCAAGGAAATCGACGCGCTTGGCGGCGAGATGGGTAAGATTACCGATAAAACCGCCGT
>CAYZRT010000153.1:0-6142 GCA_964480875.1 uncultured Smithella sp.
CCTGTTCCGGATGAAAAGATTTTCGATGCTTCAGGATATGGGAAAGACCGGGTTTTTGTTATTTTCCAAAATGAAAATGAAGCCAAGCCTGCTGAAATAAAAACCCTGATGAAGACCGGGCATCCCGTCATCGAAATTGCAGTTCATGAAGATGACGATCTGGGAGCGCAAATGTTTATCTGGGAAATGGCTACCGCGGTTGCCGCTCACTTCATGGGTGTCAATCCTTTCGATCAGCCGGATGTGGAAGCGACTAAAAAACATACCCGCGCCGTGATTGCTGATTTAGACAAGCGTGGAGAATTAGCAGATGAAAAACCGGCAATGACCTTTGAACAGGATGAAATTTCAACCGAAACTCTGAGTAATTTTCTAACACAGGCAAAAACGGGTGATTATATCTGTCTGCAAAATTATTTAAGCCCGTCACCGGATATTGATGCGACCGTTAATCGCTTACGAGCAGTGCTCTCACGCAAGTATGCTTTGCCGGTGACCTGCGGATACGGTCCGCGCTATCTGCATTCCACCGGGCAGTTGCACAAAGGTGATGCTGGAAACGGCTTGTTCATTCAGTTGACGCAGGATTTCTCTTTGGACGTTGATATTCCCGATAACACCGGTGAAGAAAATTCCTCCCTCACTTTCGGCGCGCTCAAAGCCGCGCAGGCAAAAGGCGACCGACAGGCGCTTACAGAAGCAGGACGAAGAATTATCCGTATACATTTCAAAAAAGATCCTGCTGCCGGTATAAATAATCTCGCTGAACTTCTTTAATACACTCTATAAATTATTACATTGTGTCATTGCCCGGCTCCCGGACCGGCGCATGCCTGGGAGACCGGGCAATCCATATTTATTGTCATGTCGAGCGCCAGCGAGACATCTTGTCGTTTGAGGAGAAAGATTTCTCTTCGCTTTGCTCATCGAAATGACAATATTGCTTTTTTCAACTGATTACCCTCAGAATCTGCGGTGCGTGGCGCTCGGATGCCGGAGGAATTGCTTTCGGATAACCGATAATAATCGGCGCGACAATCCGGCAACCATCGGGGATGCCCAGCACGGCTTTTAACTGGGGATCACGGATTTGTGAACCCAGCGCGATCCAGCAGGTACCTAATCCTCTGGATGCCGCGGAAAGCATGATGTAGCTTGCCGCAAGCGCGCAATCAACCTCAAGAGAACCTACGCTTGTCGATCCCATGATGAAAATAACACACGGCGCGTTATAAAAGACATTGAAGTTTTCGTCTTTCAGAGCTTCTACATAAGCCGGATTCAGCGAGGTTTTATTTTTGGCAAAATCTTCGAGGAGGTTCGCCTTGCTTTCATCAGAGAGAGCCTTCATGGTTTTTTTACAATGGACAATGGAAAACCGGCAAGGCTGGTTGTTGCTGGCCGAAGGCGCCAGTGTCGATTCCTGCAGAATTTCCTCGATGACCTTCATCGGGACTGCTTTATCCTGAAAATCACGAATGGATCTTCTGTTTTTTAATAAGTCTGTAAATGTCATCATAATATACCTCCAGACATTAATTTACCGGTTATTTATCACGTATCAGGGCAAAAGAATAGAGATAACAAACAGTATGGCATACTGAAAAAAATTTATCACGGGATCAAGCAGGCCTAAAAAAAGCAGTCCGATAACAATAAAGAATCCATAGGGTTCAATTTGATGAAAAAATCTGTTGATGGATTCCGGCGCGAAACCCATAAGAATTTTAGAACCGTCCAGAGGAGGAATCGGAATCAGATTAAATGCCGCCAGTATCAAATTAATTCTGGCCAGCAGCAAAAGAATATGTTCAGCCATTCCGGAAGGAGCAGGCGCCGTAAATCTGAACAATAAAAGGGCAACAAAAGCGATAATGATGTTCGCTGTAACGCCGGCAGCCGAAACTAAAATGAGTCCTTTGCGTCTTTCACCGGCGGGAATATTCTCCAGATTCACCGGAACAGGTTTCGCCCAGCCGAAACCGACAATCAGAAGCATCAGGCTTCCGAAAGGGTCGAGATGCTTGAGCGGATTGAGCGTCAGTCTCCCCAGCCATTTGGCGGTGGGATCGCCCATCTTATAAGCAATCCAGCCGTGAGCCAGCTCGTGAAAAATTACCGAATATAAAAGCAGCACCGATAATATGACAAAAGCCGGCGGATCTTTAATTAATAATTGTATGAGTCCCATAATATATTTATTTCCTTTTTAACAATTCGTATCCAGCTCCGCTTTTTCAGCATTGAGTTGCATTTGCCGGCTATGCATCAGGCGGGGGAAGTATCCGCGTCTCATGCCCACACATATGCCTAAAGCCCCCAGAACAAGATCGGAAATAATACAGAGCAATCGCGCGGCGATCGGAAGAATCAACGCAACTTCCACACTCGCGTATTGCCTCAGCATGATGAACATCATCCCTTCTCTGACACCCAGACCGCCCGGGCTGAAAAAAGCAATGTAACCCAAAATAGCGGAGATGGAAATCGTTGCCGTAATGGCAAAGATATTAAAGAAGGGGATGTCCATGCCTATCCCCCTGGCCAGAAAAAACAACGCCACGCCGAGATACGCATAAGCGAGAAAATACCAGAGCTGCACATAGATAAAAATACGTTTCTTCATTTGTATCGGCTCTATTTCTATTTTGAACAGGCGGCCCAACGGAATAACCAGTGAATTGATGATGGTGGTATTCCAGACAATAAAAATGAAATCGAGCCCCGTTAAAAGTATGAATAGCAGAACGGTGATTCCCGGAGAAGTGACTTTCATAATCACAAGATAATAAAACGATGTTATAAACGTGGATACAAGAAAGAAACAGACAAAACTGATCAGATTGATATAGACCACTACGGCATTGGAAATTCCTCTTGACGACAGCAGCGCCATCTGCGCCGCGTAGGTCCATATCTTGCCCGGAATATACTTTAGCAACGCGGACGTATTATATAACGCGATACTTTCAAAAAGATTCAATTTTCTTTGAATGTAATGATTGACGCAGATTCTCCAAACGACCGGGCCGACCAGAAAGCCGGATGTGCCGAGAATAACCGATATGAAAATATATAAAGGATCAACGGTAAATTTGTACTGGCGCAGTGCGTCTGCGTTGTTTTTAAATTCCTGATAGAAAAAATATCCGGCTGCCAGTATGACTGCCGCAGCGACAACATATCGCAGGATGTGCTTATAGTTCAATGTCTTGTCTCCATCGTGCCTTTGCCGGCGGATCCTCTGCCTCGCATTGAAGAAGAACAGAAAAAGCCGTTCCGGTCGCGCCAGTTCAAAACCATATGATAATTGATTTTTTGTGTCAAAATAATTCTGAATATCAATAGAGAATTTACCGTTACATAAATAATTCTTGACAAAGGCAGAAATAATTCATACAGATGTTTAAAACAATTGTTTGAATTATGATGATGGAAAACAAAAAAACAATTTCAAAAACACGCGCGGCGATCATCGAAGCGGCGGGAAGAATATTTGCCGAGGAAGGTTATCGGCAGGCAACGGTCAGAGACATTTGCAGCCACGCCGGTGCCAATGTCGCGGCCATCAATTACCATTTCGGAGACAAAAAAGAATTATATCTTGCCGTACTGAAACATTATCAGGAAATCGCTTTTCAAACCTACCCCCCTGATCTCGGCATGACCGAAACGCAAAATCCCAAGGAAAAACTGCGAGCGTTTATCCGGTCATTCCTGATGCGGATTATGGATGACGATCGTCCTGCCTGGTTTGGCAAACTGCTGGCCCGGGAGTTTACCAATCCATCATGGGCATTCGATATTCTGGTGGAAGAGAATATTCGTCCCTCCTTTCAGCTGCTCACCGGAATTATCGCCGCAATCCTGGACAAAAGCCCGAAAGAAAGGGTTGTGAGGCTTTGCGCCATGAGCATTGTCGGTCAATGTCTTTATTTCCGGCATTCATACCCTGTCATCACCAGAATCTATCCGGGTGAAGCGTTCGGTGTAAAACAAATCGATGAATTGACGGAACATATCACGATCTTCTCTTTGCGTGGTCTCATGAAAGAGAAAAGAAAAAACAACAGGTGAAGAAATGTACAAAAAGATTTTTTTCATGATCCTTTTACTGATGTTGCCGTTCGCCGTGAAAGCCGCGGAGCCGGTAGCAGGCTCCGCTTTGTATAGTCTGGAACAATGCCTGTCCATTGCGCTGGAGAAACATCCAAGTCTCAAGGCGTCGGCAGGTACGATCAAAATGAATGAAAGCCGGGTAGGACAGGCCCGGTCCAATTATTATCCGCAGATCGATTTGTCGACCAGCTATAAAAGGATCGGTCCAACAACACCGCCGGGCGAAAGTGTCGATGCTTACGATCAATATTCAACGGGAATCAACCTCGGCGTGACTCTTTTTGATTTCGGAAAAACATCCACCAGTGTGGCCATTCAGGATTTGAATGTTGCCGCTTCCCGCGCCGACTACGACGATGTCAAAGCGCAAATCATTGAGAATGTGAAAAAGGCTTATTACAAGCTGCTTCAGACCCAGCGGAATAAGGACGTCGCTGCCGACACCATGAAACAATTCCTGCAACATCTGGATCAGGCCAATGCTTTTTTCCGAATCGGCACCAAACCGAAATTCGACGTGACGAAGGCGGAGGTTGATTTCGGCAACGCGAAGTTGAGCGTATTGAAAGCCGGCAATGCCGTTCGCGCCGCTATGATAACCCTGAAAGATGCCATGGGCGTTCCGGAAAACGCCGATTTTACAATCATTGATAATCTCACTTTTCAGAAAAACGCATTGGAATTAAACGATGTAATGAAAAAAGCTTATGCGAGCCGGCCTGATCTCCTCTCCATCGTTGTCAAACGCGAAGCTGCTGAACGCTCGATAGAACTGGCACAAAAGGAATATTTTCCGATTCTGACGGGCAGCGCCGGATACGGTTTTTCCGGAACGGATTTTCCCCTGGGACGCGGCTGGAATGCCGGTGCCGCATTGAGCTTTCCGCTTTTTTCCGGATTTTCGACAAAATACAAGGTTGACGAAGCCAATGCCAGTCTTGAAGTGCTCAAAGCCAACGAAAATGCCATCCGCCAGGCCATTCGTCTGGAGGTCGAGCAGGCCTATTTGGATGTTCGGGACAGCGCCGAACAGATAGCCGTCGCCGAGATGACAGTAGTTCAGGCTCAGGAAAATTATGATTTGGCTTCGGGGCGATATCGGACGGGCGTGGGCAGTCCCATTGAAGTCGCGGATGCCACGATAGCGCTGAACAACGCCAGGGCTAATTTAAATACCGCGCTTTACAACTACAAGATAGCGCAGGCCGCACTGGAAAAATCAATAGGAGCGAACCCATGAAGAAAAAAATTATTATCATATCTGTATTGCTGATCACCGTCATTGTCACCGGGTTATTTTTTTATGTTCACAGAGACGGGAAAAAAGCTTCCTATAAAACAGAAAAGGTCTCGCGCGGTGAAATAAAATCCATCGTCACGGCAACCGGCACAGTCAATGCCGTGACGACGGTTTCCGTCGGCACGCAGGTATCCGGCACCATAAGAAAACTCTTGGCTGATTACAATTCACCTGTAAAAAAAGGTCAACTGCTCGCGCAGATCGATCCCTCCACTTTTCAGGGACAGGTTGATCAGGCCCGTGCCAATCTTTTATCGGCACAGGCGAACATGGAAAAAACTGCCGTCAGTGTTACTGACGCGCGCAGAACCTATGAACGCAACAGGGAACTCTTTGCCCAGAATTTCATTGCCAAAAGTGAACTGGATACAGCCGAAACAAATCTGCATTCCGCTGAAGCGCAGTACAAAGTAACACAGGCACAGATCGGCCAGGCGCAGGCCGCGTTGAAAATCGCCGAAACAAATTTGCAATACACCAACATTATTTCTCCGGTCAACGGAATCGTGATTTCCCGCAGCGTGGATGTGGGTCAGACGGTTGCCGCCAGTTTCCAGACGCCGACCCTCTTCAGCATCGCCCAGGACCTGACCAAAATGCAGATTAACACCAGTGTGGATGAGGCGGACATCGGCAGGGTGCAGACGGGACAGGAAGTCTCGTTCACCGTTGACGCCTATCCGGATATGGTTTTTGCCGGAAAAGTTTCCGAGGTGCGCAATG
>CAYZRT010000154.1:0-6103 GCA_964480875.1 uncultured Smithella sp.
AAGGGAAATCTTTGCATGATAGTAAAATTGTCATTTCGACCGAAGGCTATAGTCCAGCTTTGCTGGGGAGAAATCTTATAGCGTCACAATATAAAAAAAGATTTCTCGTCGCTTGCGCTTCTCGAAATGACACAACGGATATTACAATACAACCTCGAAGGCGGGCGGAGTGCCCCTATAGTGACCTTCAGGTTATTTAGGGTGAATCCAGTGTCGTTGAATTTAAAGGAGATATGAAAATAATGTTCGGAAAAGAGAACAAAAATTGGGATCAATTCCATGATTTGATCCCAATCATGGAAAATACCCCACCCAAACAGGTTCCGGTTAACTTTACATCTAAACTAATGGAAAGATTGCCCGCAGAAAAGGAAACTGTACAATCTTTTTCTCTTAAACGTTTATTCCCTTCTTACCTTAACTTTGGATTTCAAAATGCCGTAACGAAAACAGAATGTGCTTTTTATTTTTTTCTTACGGGATTTTTTTATTTTATTCTGGGATTCATTATGGCCATAGGCCTTCCGCTACCGGCGATAATTCACGATAACCGTTGGCTGTCTTTTCAGCCTCTGTTTGGTCTTTTATTGGCAGTGGAACTCACAGCCATAGGATTTCTATTTTACAAAAAGGGAGATTCTGCCGTTCATCTGGTTCGCATCGGGACGTTGCTTTACGCGGCTCTGATCATTTTGAATTTTGGAATAAGCGCCTTGTATATTCAAACAGTGACGGTTGTTTTATTTGTCGCGTTTTTTTCACTGACCGGATTGGTTTTAGCAGCGTTCTTGAGAATTGCTATAGAGCATTATCAGCCGGAAACTAAATTTGCAGAGGTGGGCAGATGAGGAAAAAAATGAAAAAATTTAATGATCAGAGCGGATTTACCATGATAGAGGTAATTTCGGTTCTGGTTATTATCGGAATTGTTGCCGCTGTTGTTATTGTCAGGATGACAAATACCAGCGGATACGATCTTGTTTCTCAAGTTGAAGTTATTAAAGGTCATCTTCGATTGGCACAGTCAAGGGCCATGGGTTCAGGTTCACCGTGGGGAATTAATTTTGATACGGCGACAACTTATTATCTTTTTCAGGGAAGTGCGACGACAACTCCCATTTTGCTTCTCGGTGAAGACAACGTAACGGTGAGTTTGACGGCAAAGCAATCAAACCTTTCAATTACGTCGGTGCCTCTGTTAGTTACATTTGACGCTTACGGAAGTCCGGGACCGAATACTATAAATCTTGGGACCAATGCCGGTAACATTACCATAACGAAGAATACGGGATTCATTCCTTAACGCTATTGGGAGGACGCAAATGTCTCACTTAAAGAAAGAAAGGTTTAAAAATAGCAGGGGATTTACGCTTATAGAAGTCGTTGTATCGCTCGTTGTAGCTGGAATCCTCGGAGCCATGCTCGTAACCTTTATGAGTTCCGGCGTCATGCAAAGCGCCAACCCGGTAATTATTGCGCAGAACGGAACGTATTTGAACGCGATTATGGACAAAATGACGGCGGATTACCGGTATAACATGAGTCATGCTTTAGTAACCGGTGCATCACGAACGACGGGTTTTAATAATTTTATCGCCAATCTTGATCAGCCGAACTATTATTCTGATGGCTCACATCCCTATTCCGTTGACAAACAAAGAATTTCGTTTACCGGCGATCCGCCGCAGGAAACAAACGACAACTCGAGCAAAGTCATGAAAGTCACTATTACATATCGCGATTTGTCGGCAACCACACTTTTTACGGAGTAGATACATGAAAAGAATCTTTAAAAGAAATTCGACTTTTTTAAAGGAAATGGAATGTGCTGGCGATGGATGTGGACTAAAAGATATCCGGTCGCAAAAAGGTTTCACCCTCATCGAAATCATTGTAACACTGGTTCTTGTAGGTATCTTGGCTGCTCTTGGTGGAATGGGCATCGTGCAGGCGGTGAAAGGCTACATCACTGTTAAGGAAAATTCGGCTATAACGCAAAAGGCACAACTGGCCATGTCCCGGATAAACCGTGAAATCGTCGAGATGATTAGAATCACGTCTCCCGGTGCGAACGCGACGGTTATTCCATTGACGACTCCGACCGGTGAAAAAATGATCGGATTGGATAACAGTGCTATAAAAATAGCTTTTGACGGGGCTACGTTATCCACCGGAGATATTCTGATAGATAATGTTGAAAATTTAACTTTTACCTATTATCAGGGAAGCACTGAATCTACAACGTGGGCTGTCGGCAATGACCGGGCGCTCAGTGGCGTAAAAGTATTTCTGGAAATCAGGCATCCCCAGGGACAGACATTAACTTTCGGAGGCCCGCTTATCTATCCCCGCAACAACGGAAATTTGGGTGGCGAGGTTGTTTCCGGCGTGTCGTCTGAAGATATTGATCCTTCATGGCCTACAGACATAAGAGTTTGTTTTGTAGCCACTGCCGCTTATGGTGATGCCGGTCATCCCATGGTCCAGGTTTTGAGGGACTTCCGTGACAAATATCTTCTTTCGTTTGAAGCAGGCCGGTGGTTTGTGAAAAAATATTATCAATACGGGCCGGCGGCCGCGCAAATCATTGAAAACCGACCTGTGGCGATGTGGGCCGTCCGATGCCTGCTTGCACCTTTTGTTGCCTTTGCCTTTTGTCTGATGTACGCGCCGCTGGCGATGATTTTTATATTTTTTGTTTCCATGATTTTGACCGCCGCCGTATTTTCCTTTTACCGCAGGGATTTTAAATGGAATCCCGGTGTCTTCCGCGCCCGCGGAAGTATTCTGATAGGTTTAATTTTCACGATGGTGATAGTGGCCGTTCTCGCGGCGGCTATGTTGCCCATGTTTTCCTCATCGTATATGAATCAGGTTTATACGGATCTGGGTCGAAAAGCATATTTTCTGGCTGAATCGGGATTCACGTATGCGCAATACCAATTCTTTGAAGCAAATACCGAAACCGCTAAAGAAGCCGTCATTGCCGATATGAACGACAAAACCTATGCCTTTACGAACGGAAATTCGTTCAAATTTGATATTTATCCGTATTGGTTCAAAACACGCGCGACGGCCGTGGGTGAAACCACGTTGGTGACGGATTCCTTGGGATTCTTCCCCTTCAGTTCATTGTCCGACGGAAATATACGGGTGGGGAATGCCGCGAACGGTTACAAATATTATTACTACTCGTCGGCCAGCGCCGGAAGCCTGACATTCAACGGACTATCTCCGGCGATTGCGACGGCGGTCACCTCCGGAATGGATGTGCAGCCCGTGGCGTTGTCCGACAACGGAAATAGCACAACTGTGGGAAATGGAGACACTATCACGATAAGTTCCACGGGCGCCGGCGCCTTTCCGGAATTTAACGGCACGTTCACCTTCGATGTCGATCAGACGCCTTCAGGCATTCCCGCCGGAACAGCGTTTCGGTATGAAAGAAGAACCGGTAATGTCCTTCAGAATGTTACACTTGCGGATGCCAGACGGACATGGATCAACTTTACCGTTGATAACGGTACTCGGCTGGTCCTTGATAAATTTCTTATTGTGCATTCGACAGGCACGGTAGGCGGGGCAACGCGCCACGTCACATACCATGTTCCATTAGGGATGATGTCGGGCGGGGTGTTCAGAAAAGTAGAGGATCTTGATAAGAATATGGAACACTTCTTTACTGATGCCGACAAAAGCATCGGTACGCATACCTCATCCGATGGAAAAATGGCAGTAACCGACGTCGTTGATCCTTACGCCATACGTTCCGGCGGACTTCTTTACCGATGGGTAGCAGGAGTATTCAAAGCATTTCTTTATGCGGTAGGTGCATTGGAGTATCAGGGCATGTGGGGCATTGTCGGCTATGACTGGAGCAACACCAACGTCAATCTCGCCCAATCCTGGCTGGATACCCATGGAAGTCTGAGCTATGATGTGCAGGTGAAAATGAATAACACCCTGCGTTATTTTATGACCGGTATAGGGTTTAAACTCAGAAGTAACGCCAATGAAACGGATGCATACGGTTACGGAGTTTCCGTGATGCGGCAGAGAGAAAGGAGATTGCAATATTATGATCTTTTATGGGGGTGGCAATGGGCTTTACTTGATCCTTCATTTTCGCGAAATGATGGTATTCATCCCGATTTGAGACCATTTACCGCGTATGGCGATGACTATTCTTATGGAAATGAATTTTGGGACCTCGCTGTAAAATACCGTTATGTGTATCGCTATTCTGAACCGGCCATAATTCTATGGCAGCGCAACGGTCCGGCAAACAGTGAGGGAAATTTTAAATTGCTTGCCTACCGCACAATACAAGCGGGTGACGGTCTGACCTATTGCGATTCCGGCAGTGCTTCATGCGCGATGAACGGGAGCGATCTGCGTTTGAAACCCTGGGTTACTTTGATGACCAGAGTTATCGAAGGATACGAACTTCCTTTTACCTCCGGGAGAGTGGATAGTTTCGGCAGGCATTTTAAATACGGCGATACGATCATGAATTCCACGAGTACAAAGACTGCACGGATTGTCGGTACACCGGTGATGTCCGCGGTGTGGGGTGCTGCCGGTTCCTCCACAAGTGTCGGCAAGCTGATGTTGACCAATGTGACAGGCGGTGGTTTTTCCAGCGGCGAACAACTCTACATTATGGGAGGCGACGGCACCGCCTACGCGACAACGTCAGCCGCTCAAGACGCGACAAAAACGAATTATATCCTTGTTTACTACAGCGACACGGCTTCCGGTTCGGGCGATGCAGTTCAGGCCAACACCACCCGCGTGGGGAATCCGGTTTACACGACTGAAACAAGTGCCAACTGGCCGCCCGATGATTGGACAGATCGTGCCGCGGCCAATGACTATTTCACACTGGTACAGTGGCATTACGTTACTCCTGGTTCCAATCAGGTGTCAGCACCCGCATCCTGGACGTTAGGCAGTGGATGGTCTGTATCGGGAAGTGATTTAAGCAGAATTCATAGTCTTGGGCCTTCAATAGGTCCTTCTCTATCTTCGGGGTGGACATGCGGCAATTATTGGCATAACAGCGGTAGTTTATATAGAAATTATCCTACATGGGGGGAAAGTAGCACAGCCAGTTATAGTTTAACTACGACTCCCAGCACGCAATATTTTGTTACTATAACGGTGAACAAAGATGGTGGGACCGGTAGCTTAAGTTATACTTTCGGCGGTGTTAGCGGAGGCGGTATTTCCACCGACGGAACTTACGGACCGACAGCCTTTACCCCGGGAACTTCACCGACGGCGATTGTAATCTCTGCAAATTCCTTCTGGTGGGGATCTATTGACGCTTTTACAGTGCGACCGGCATATCCTCCGGGAACGGCAACCATCCCCCTGAGTCCTTTGACCCCAGGAACAACATTTACAGTTTCTTTTACTGTATCAGGATTAGATAGCGGAGAATCTCTTGCCTATACGATAGGCGGGAACAGTGCCACGATTACCTCCAATGGTGTTCATTCTGCAACCTACACATTACCTTGGGATGGGGCTAGTGCGGGCAATATTGTTTTTTCATCGTCATCAGGTATTAACCATTTGTTTTCAATCAGCAGCATTTCTGTAGTTCCGAGTGTCTTAAACGGTACGCTGGTAACATCAACGGACAGCCAGGGAAACGTGGCCTCTTATGTGCCTGCGCACGGATCCACTGATTTTTATCAGGCTGTGGTGAAAACCGGCGCGCTGGTTTCTCCGGAATGGAGCAGCGGCGCGACCTATCAGACTTTTCTTGACGGCGGCGATTCCATTGCTTTAGTTACATCCAGCTCTGCTCCCAATGAAGGAGCCACAACGTTCTATGATGATTTTGCCGTGCAACTGGATATGAAAGCCGGCGTAGGTTTCATGCCCCCTATCCAGTATTAGTGTGAGTGCTTCTTTAAATCCAAAGGCTGACATCTAAAAAAAGATGTCAGCCTGTTTATATTCTGCAAATTGTGAGACCTTTTTCTGTTATAGTTACCTTGCATTTGACTTTTTTCGTTTATGTGCTATCGTCTGCATTCATTCATAAATAACAGAGATTATTTCAGGAGGTTGATAAGGTGAAGATTTTTGT
>CAYZRT010000155.1:0-5712 GCA_964480875.1 uncultured Smithella sp.
CCGGTCAATAAATATTGTGATAGAGTCGGTGTTACCTTGAGCCGCTGATATGATCGGAACACCGATCGACGCTACAGGGTCAATATTTCCTTTATATACAAACTGAAATTCATGTAGTAAAATGGAGACGTAATACGGAGGTTAGGCCTGAAAAAAGAGGGGTGAACCGTTATGGAAGAAAGAAGAAAAGAAGAACGGCTAAAAGTAATCAACGAGATCACGATATCCGTAGTCGCCGCAGATAAAAATATTACCACAACAAAAGGATTCCCGCATAATTATAGCAAGGATATTTCTGCTTCCGGAACAAAAATTAAGACAAATATCTTCTTGCCTGTCGATACGCTGCTGAAAATAGATTTAAAATTAAAGACGCTGGGAAGACAGATAACATCATTAGGAAAAGTAAAATGGGTCAAAGTAAATATAGATGATAAATCGTATGATGCCGGCGTAGAGTTTATCGATACACCCCGTGATGCGATTGAAAAAATCAAGTTTTATATCGCACAAATCAGAAAATTACATGAGACCGAAAAAAAGTCTAAGAAGCCCAACCTTTCTTGAACAGAAACTGTCTGACAAGGGAAAATGATTGTCAGTAAGATATGATAAAAAAATTCATCAACAACTTTACCACCGCATGGAATCGGCCCAGATGGCGATGGGCCCTGTTGTTTGCACTCATTTCGGATATATTAGGATTTGCTTTCACCTTCACGCCACCGGTGTACTGGATGATCGATATCGCTACAGTGCTCGTATTATTTGTCGTGATTGGTTTGAAATGGGCACTTTTACCGGCACTCGTTGTTGAGGTGATTCCCGGTTTGCAGTTGTTTCCGGCATGGACCCTGGTTGTGCTGGCATTGGCAGGCACAAAAAATAAAAACGAATTGCAATCGTAAACGGTTTATCAGGTATATCTTCCTGAAAGAAACAGACCCTTGTCCTTGTCAAGTATGCTATCTTTCAATTCGTAATAAACAGAATTCAACATTATTTTATGGCCAAGATTTCCTTGACATACAAGACAGAGTTTCTTAAAGTTTGACTATGAATAAGCAATGTCTTATCAAGTAACCAGTTCCAATAAAAAAGAGGGGTGCTGTCAATGACGAAACGGATGAAGATAATCCTTATTCTTTTACTTGCTATTACATTCATATCTTGTAAAAATCAGGAATCCATAACGGAAAATAACTCGCCTCCTATTTCCATCAGTCCCGAGACCCTCAAAATACCTGACACAGGTGGACGAAAAGTCAAGGGACAGGTCCTTTATATGCCGGTTTACTCGAATATTCCGCATCTAAAAAAACAAGATTATGACTTAAGTGCGTTTCTGGCTATTCACAACACAGATTTGATTCATCAAATTAAAATTACAAAAGTTGATTATTTTGACACCAACGGCAAACTAATAAAAAATTTTATTTCTTCGGATCAACAGATTCAACCGCTTGCAACGAAAATTTTCCCGATTTCCAAAGAAGACCAGAGTGGTGCGGGTGCCAATTTCCTGGTTGAATGGATAGCCGATCAACCGGTCAATGAACCGCTTATCGAATCCGTCATGAAAGATCTCTCCGGGAATAAGGGCATTTCGTTTTTAAGCCAGGGAAGGATCATTCGGGAAATTAAGTAGATAAACGACTTTGCCATGTAATCCCTGATTTTCATATTTTCATCTTTTTGCCGGATCATACAAAATATTATGAATCAGTGACTCTTAGCGGCAAGCTGCGGGGAGAGTCATTCCCGGTATATTTTATTGTTTAAAACAATTATTTTTTCTGGAACGATGATTTTTTGGGGAAAGTAGTATCATAAAGAATGCGTCGGACGGTTTCTCTGTGTTCAGCGGCCGTATTGCAGGCCATCTGATCGGCTGCCGTTACCACTTCTGATAAGGCAACGCCCACTTCAGCTTCACCGGCAGCAACAACGGACGCTCCGGCTTTACGGAGAGCAGCCGCATCACGGAGATGAGCGCAACGCACCATGATTTGCAAATCGGGGTTGAGAAGACGCGCATGTTTGATGATCTCGGAAGCGTCTTCAATATCTGTACTGATGATCAGACTGCCGGATGTCGCGACGCCCGCATCTTCGAGAGTGCCCGGACGCAGGACATCACCGTAGATCGCGTTGTGTCCTGAGGCGCGCAGTTGACGAATCGTTTTAAGGTTGAGGTCAATGACTGTGATCTCGGCACCACGATCCCTCAGAAGATTGTGAACGATTTGCCCTATCGGGCCGTAGCCGATGAGGATGCAGCGATTGGGATTGATTGTTTGCTGCTGACTTTTGGCCACCGGAAGGTGTTTTTTTGTTTTTGAAGATCGCTGGCGCGTCCAGCGGTAAATGTATGGGTTCAAGGCAATGGAAATGATGGAGGCAGCTACCAGGGCATTCCACCCGGCATTGTTGATGAGCTTGAGTTGAAGAGCGACTGTGCCGAGAATAAAACTGAATTCTCCCACTTGCGAAAAGGCTGCCCCGATGGGAAATGCCGCTGTCAAAGGCTGACCGAGCGTCCGTACGGTCAGCGTGGCGGCCAGTGGTTTGACAATAATAACCACAAAGAGCACTGCAGCGATAACCCAAGGAACCTGTATCAGACTCAGCGGATCGAACAACATGCCGATCGAAACGAAGAAGAGCACCGCAAAAGCGTCACGCATCGGTAAAGCGTCGATTCCCGCCCGTGCGGCAAATTCAGAACGGCCTACGGCGAGGCCGGCAAGAAAAGCTCCAAGAGCCATCGAAACGCCGAATAGTTTTGCGGAACCAACGGCAATGCCCACGGCAAGGACCAGGACAGCCAGCGTGAAGAGTTCCCGTGATCGTGTTTTGGCGATGTGTTCCAACGCCCATGGAATAACCCATTTTCCGAGAACCACAACAATAGCGACCAGTCCGATAATTTTTATTCCGGCCACTCCGAGAACGGTTCCGATGTTCTGATCCATCCCTCTGTCCGGCGAAAAAATGATGGGCAGAAGAAGCAGGAGTGCAACGGTGAGAATATCTTCCACAACAGTCCAGCCGATGGCGATATGGCCTATTTTGGCGTGCAGATCGTGCCATTCCTCCAGCACCATGGCCATCACCACCGTGCTGGCAACCGAGATGGCCATTCCCAGAATGAATCCGGACGTCCAGTCCCAGCCCATGAAATGCAGCAAGACAGCCAGTGCAGAAGTGGACAAGGTGCTCTGAATCAGCGCGCCCGGAATAGCTACACGCCATACCGCGATGAGTTCACGCAGGTGGAAACGCAGTCCGATACCAAACAGCAGCAGAATCACGCCGATTTCCGCAAACTGCTCCGCAATGGTCCGGTTGACGACAACACCGGGAGTGAAAGGGCCGACTATGATGCCTGCAAGCAAATAACCGATAATGGGAGATAGCTTTAAACGGACAGCGATATATCCGAAGAGAAGGGCTGCAGCCAGTCCAACGGCAAAAGTTATCAGGACGCTTAGTTCATCCATCGTTCATCCCTTTAAGTAAAAATGTCCGGGAAAGACATGACTTTGTTATTTTCTACCTTAGAAAGGTCAACACTTTGAGCCAGAAAAGAAATTAAAATCACACATGAATTTTTTATTATAATTTATGATAAAAATCAAACCTTTTAAATTCTTATCGTACTTTGTTCTTGTATGTGCGGTCATGATTGTATGAAATGTTCATTGACTTGAATGGTTATATTTAATATATTTTATACAAACAATGAAATATCTCTTATCATACGCATCATGCTGTGGCGCAAAACGTATTGATCACGATGCACTGAGTATAAAGGTTAATTCTTGAGTACGATAAAACTGTCTGACCGGGCAGCTATCCAACGATTTCGATTATTCTTTTAATAAACATCTTTTGATTTCGGAAAAATCCGGAAGGTGCAATAATTAGAGGAGAGATTTATGAAAAGATTCAAGAGTATTCTCTACGTCGTGGAAGAAAACGGCGATCAGCAATCGGCGATTGCTCGCGCCGTGTCACTGGCCGAAAACAATCAAGCTGATTTAACCGTCATGGATGTTATTCCCGCGGAAATGGGTGAATATTCCGAAGAAATGACAAACATCCGGATGCAGTTTCTAAAATCCATCATAGAACCTTATAATCAACGCCTGGATATTAAAATCAGTCTGGAAACGGGCACGGTTTTTATCGAGGTCATTCGGAAAGTTCTGCGCAACAAACATGATCTCGTCATCAAACCGGCGGAAAATCCCGATTTTCTGAAAAGGTTATTCGGCGGCACGGATATTCATTTGCTGCGCAAATGCCCCTGTCCGGTGTGGATAATGAAATTGCCAGAAAAGCAGAAATACAGTTGTGTTATGGCCGCTGTGGGTTTCAAACCGATGGAATCTTCGGAGGTAGAAGAAGCTCTCAATCGGGAAATTCTCCATCTGGCTGGTTCTCTGGCTTTATCCGATTTTGCTTCTTTACACGTGGTTCATGCATGGGAACCGTTCGCCGCACAATACATAAGAAGCCGTGGTGACAAGGCTCACGAAGCCATGGCGGTTTACGTCGAGAGAGAGCATTCTCTCCGTCAGAACGGGCTGAATGTTATAATGGAGAAATTCAGCAAGCGAGTCGGTGACGATGTTTATAGGGAACTCGCTCCGAACCTTCATCTTCCTCAGGGAGATGCGCAGAAAATGATAACAACCATGGCACGTAATCTGGGAGCTGATCTCGTTGTGATGGGAACCATCGCGCGAACAGGTATCTCCGGTCTCATCATAGGAAACACCGCGGAAGCCATTCTTGATCAACTCGAGTGCTCTGTTCTTGCCGTCAAGCCGCCCGGTTTTGTTACACCGGTTAAGCTTGATGAATAACATGAAGCAAAAGGATAAAATAGAAACGTCATTTCCACATACTGTGCTTTTATAAGCTTTATAATCGATATTATTTTTAGTTCGTTATCCTTAAGAATAAATATTTAAATGAATGAGACTATAATCAAAAATAAATTGATAAGAACTTGCTTTTAGTTGGGTGGAGAATTAGAAACGATTTCTTGTGTGTCAAGAATATCACGACAACAGTGGGGCCATTTGATACCAAATTCCGATATAAATTCTTTCAATGAGTTATCGTCAACTCAGACGACTGTTCAATATTATCAATTAGTAGGTACAATCCACAATCCAGACAACTTTCAAAAACAGTGGACTTGTAGATAGCAATGACCTGATTGGACTTTCTCTGTTAATTTTAGTATTAGTCAAGACAAGTAATCTAAGAGGAAGATAATTAATGATGGACGTTCAGTTTGGTCGGATTCGTTTTATTCGCGGTGACAACGGCGGCAAGTATCCTTTCAATCATTCCGTGTATCTGGAAGGAAAGGATTGCCGGGTCATCATCGATCCATCCTGCGGATTGCAAAAAATTTCTGATCTGAAACAAAAAGAAGGTGTTGATCAGGTCTGGCTGTCTCATTGGCATGAAGACCATTTGGCATTCTTGAATCTTTTTGATAATTGCACCTTGCGTATCTCGGAGAGGGATTTTCCCCCTTTAACCGACATGGAAATTTTTCTGGACTGGTACGGAATTAAGGAAGGGCAACTTCGTGAACTCTGGAAAAACATCATGCTGATTGATTGAATTGAATTAATTGATAAGAACTTGCTTTTCGTTGCCGTCAGTATAAGAAGCATGGCCTTGTGT
>CAYZRT010000156.1:0-5669 GCA_964480875.1 uncultured Smithella sp.
AAAGTCTGTTTTTAGAATATGATCAATACTGCGGACAATGTAAGAGACGACCGGTTCCGGCGTGTAGTAAACGCCTCGTGCTTCGCGCATCTTGGGATCGTAAGCGGCCAGAAACGATTCGTAGAAGTGAACAACGGGGTCTTCCTGACGCGTGCGCTTGCCGAAATCCTTGAGGATAGCTTCCATGTCGGTGTGCTGCAAAAGCTCGGCCAAATCATCCACCGCCCAGACAATGCGTTCATCAAGGTTGACGCCGGCGATATGGTCGAACATCTTTCTCAAAAAAGGATTTGTTTTGGGCAGCGCGTATCCGGCGTTCTGGCGTGTGAAGCGCTCACCGGAAGTCATATTGCAGCACGCGGCAAAAAGGCCGTAGCAAATCGTTTGCGCGTACATGTCCGCAAACTGCGCAGGCGTTAGATCATGAATTAAAACCTTGCGGAAACCGTCGAGTTGTTCATGCAGAGGATCTGGTTCGTCATCGGTCAGGTCTTCTTCGTCAAAGGCTTTCTGTATAATATTCCGGACCAGTCTGGCCAGAGCCGCCATGCGCCGGGCCAGCTCTTTGGGCGAGTTGACGGTCGGAACACTGGTGGTTAGAAACGTTTCCAACAATTCCTGCAAAGATTGCGCGGCTTTTTTGACCGGCTTGATTTTGCCGTCTGCCACGGCCGCCAGTTGAACGGTCAACCGGTACTGCCCGCCGACATACCAGCGAAATTCCAGATAATCGGTCAGGATGAGATTGCCCAGGGATTCACGGTAGCGTTTCAACTGGTCGGTGCGTTCCTCTTCGGCAAGCGCTTTGCCGATATCCTTGCACTCGACATAGCCGAGAGGCGATTGCCCTTTGGTGATGATAAAATCGGGAGCGCCACACTTGACGCGCCGCGGTTCATTGGTTGCCGTGATTCCAGAGGCCATGCTTTCGATGAGTTCTTTCAGGGCGGGGCGGTGGGTGTGTTCGGTGGCATTGCCCGCGCAATAAGCCTTTTCAATTTTTTTCAGATAGTCGGAGATAGCCGTCACAAATTACCCGCCTGTTGCCTGGATTTGGAAAAGATGGGTATCTATACCATATTACGGCAAATTATCAAGACGGGTTATGCGATTTGACGATCAAGGCGATTAATATTGTAGGGACTGCTCCCCGAGCAGTCCGGAGTGCGGCGCGTTTGGGTAATAACCTAAATACCCTGAATACCCTAAAGGGCACTATAGGGGCACCATGGGGTCACACGACGCGCCCTACATTTCCTCGTCATGCCGGCGGCGGCCGGCATCCAGACAAGACAATGGATCCCCGATAAGCCCATTCGGGGATGACAGGTACATGAATGATGGCATTCAGGATTTCCCTTAAGATTCGTCGCGTCTTTCGGGCTCGCCCGATTATTTTATGAACAGCCGAGTCAAAAATACTTGCGTAAATAGCGGGGGTATGAATGATTTCTTTTATAAAAAAATATTTTACACTTGAGCAAGGAAAGGTATTGTTTCTCTATGTCATGGACAATCATTCATTTCATCCTCCATTTTACGGTACCTATTGTGCTGGCGAGGTTTGCTTTTCCCGACCGATGGAAGAAGGTGTCTTTGATTATGGTTTCAACGATGGTGGTCGATTTGGATCATCTTCTGGCCAATCCGGTCTTTGATTCCCTTCGATGCAGTATCGGTTTCCATCCCCTCCATTCTTATTATGCTATTGGTGTCTATCTATTGATGCTTGCCATACCGCAGTTAAGATTTGTAGTTCTCGGCTTACTGATTCACATGGGTGTCGATGGATTGGAGTGTTTCCGTCTGGCACTTATCCATTAGCAAATGAATCTCTTATCAAAAGATTAATAAAATAATTGACAAATAAAACAGTGTGCTTTATATATCCCCTCCAGGGGGATAGGATATGAAAGTGAATACACACGAGCATACTCATGAAGTTGTCAAAAGGCTGTCCAGGATTGAGGGTCATATCCGGGGCATAAAAAAAATGCTGGAGGACGGTCAATCCTGCGATCAGGTTCTTTTGCAGTTATCAGCCGTAAAAGCCGCCTTAAACAAGGCAACGAAAATCCTGCTGGAAGATCATTTTGACAACTGCGTGCTTGACAAGAATAAGGACAAAGCTCTGGAAAAGGAATTAATGGAATTCCGCAAGATTCTTGACGGCTTCCTTAGTTTGAAATAGGAAGACACTTATGCATGACGAACAAATAGATTTGTGGGAACATCATCACCTTTTCAATGTCGATAAAAAATCCGTTGAGAAAAGCACGTTAATCGTTGTGATTATCACCTTCATCACCATGATTGCGGAAATCCTGTTTGGCTGGATTTCCCATTCCATGGCGTTGCTGGCTGACGGCTGGCACATGGGGACCCATGCCTTTGCCCTGGGCATCTCTCTGATTGCATACGTCATGGCCCGAAAATTCGCGAAGGATCGAAGTTTTACATTCGGCACCTGGAAAATTGAAATTCTGGGTGCTTATACCAGTGCTATCGTCCTGGGCCTCGTCGGCCTGATCATGATTTATTCCTCCATCAACAGAATTTTGCATCCACTGAACATTTATTATAATCAGGCGCTGCTTGTTGCTGTCATCGGTTTAACGGTAAATGTCGTCTGTGCAGTCATACTCAATAGCGGCGGCCATTCTCACGAAAATGCTCACCATCATGAAGAAGATGATCATCATGCGCATAGCCATCATCATGAAGACCTGAATTTGAAATCAGCTTATCTGCATGTTGTGGCCGATGCGCTGACGTCCGTTCTCGCTATTGCCGCGTTAATCGGCGCAAAATATTTTAATTTTGTCTGGCTGGACCCGTTTATGGGTATTGTAGGCGCCGTCTTGATTATACGCTGGTCATATCTGCTATTGAAAGATACCGGCGGTATTTTGCTGGAACGTGAAATTGAAAATCCGATCAACGATGAAATAAAGCACGAAATCGAATCGGATGGAGATTCCATTATTAGCGATCTGCATGTCTGGAAAGTTGCTCAGAATAAATATGCCTGTATCGTGTCTCTGGTGACAGCAAAAAATTGTTCCATTGAAGACTATAAAAAGCGATTGGCTAAAGTTCATGAACTGGCGCATGTGACTATCGAGGTTCATGAATGCAAAAGATAGATACTGTTAAAGGATTTTTTCCATTCCAATACAGATAGTGTAGAAATAACTTAAAGTTTTTCAATCTCTTCCATCAACTGATTCAGTTTCTTCGGTGAGACGGGATAGGGTGTTTTGAGTTCCTGCGCGAACAAAGAGACCTTGTATTCTTCAATCATCCAGAAGAATTCGTCCACCAATGTTTTCTTTTCTTCCGGACAATCACTTGACATGTCCTCTTTATACTGTGTGATTGCCTTAATCCCCACATTCAAAATTGCCATAGGCTCAGTCGAGTCTTTTGGACTCGACTGTTTTTTACTGACAGCAAAGTCAAAAAGACTTGACTGAACAAGACCATTTACCATTTGCTGCAGTTTTTGCGAATAAATTAAAACGTTCTGCAATTTCTTTCTGGCCGCAACCAGATTGAGGCTTCCCCGTTCGGCGCGCAGAGCAAGCGCTTTGCAATATTTTGGCAGTTCCTTCATCCGTTCAAAGGTGTAAAGCTCGGGAAAATCAACCGGCGCAAGGTTTTTTAAATCCTCCAGCGTATCGCGCAAAAATTTCAGCACCGGATTATTGCGCGTATTTTTCCGGCTGAGTCTGTTTATAGCGGCATACGTTTCATCAAAGGCTCCCAACACTGGTTCCATTGCCGTAAGCACCTGTTGGCCGTAAGGCAGAATCTTCAGTTTGATCGAATCGCCGTCATCGAAAAACTCTTCCCGGCTTCGCCACGTTTTGAAAAACAAATCTTTTTTCACACGGTTGATGATGGATTGTTCCATCTGCTTGGGCGTACCGATATTAGCAGCCATAGCCTTGAGCACTGGCGGCAGGGCGACATTTTTTTTGATCTGTTTGAGTAAATCGGCAAAGTGAATTTCATAGAGAGCCGCAACACCCCGCGGATGATGGTAAGTGCTTTGCTTTTCGTCGGAAAAAAGCCGGAGATTAACCAAACCATCTACAACCGTCAGAGCCGGATAGGCGTAGCCGACGAAACCGTGAGTTCCCCGAAGAGGAATCTGCTGCGGCAGCTCCCCGAAATCCCATGCTGTGATTCCCTCTTTTTCCCAATCGACTTTAATTTTATTCATGGCCGAGGTGCTGACCGTGCCGGCCAGTTCTTTTTGCAGCAGATGGATGTCCCGGCTTTCTTTAATTTCCTTTCCTTTTTCATCGACAACGCTATAACGGATATTCAAGTAGTCCGGCAGTTTCTCCGTTGCCCAATCAGCCCTAGAAACCTTGATCTTGTATTTGTCGAGAAGCAACTGACTGAGCGCTTGAGGCAAAGGTTTATTCAATGACGACTGGTCTTCCATTAATAACCGCGCGATCTGGGCAGGCGGCGGCAGTTTCCGGCGAATGGATTTGGGAAGCGTCTTCAATAAATGGAAGGCCTTTTCCTTTAATAACGAAGGTAGATGGCGGTCGATATTTTCTGTTGCGGCTCTGGAAATAAACCCCAGCGGAACTTTAACCGTGACGCCGTCATCCTTTTTGCCCGGTTCAAAATTATACCGGCATTTAAAAGCGGCATCTCCGATTTTAATTTGATCGGGATATTGAGAAATTTCCTCCTCATCCGGTTCGCGGGCAATCAAATCCTCTTCCCGGAAACGCAGAAAGTCATCGCTGCCCTTCTCCTTAATCAGATTCTGCAGCGACCGGATATCGGAAATCACCGGCAGCCTTTGCTCGTAAAGATTGGCAATGGTTTCTGCGTCGGCGACAATGCCGCGGCGGCGCAGTTTTTCTTCCATCGTTTGGACGCGCTCATATAAAGACAGATTGTGCTCGATAAATGGAATCCGGCGGGCGACCTCTCCGGTAACAAGCGCTTCCCGGATGAATATCGATTTGGCTTCCTCGGCATTGATTCGCTCGTAAGCGACAGGACGGCTTTCCACAATCGTCAATCCGAAAAGCGTCACCTTTTCCAGAGCGACAACCTGCCCGCGGTTTTTTTCCCAGTGAGCGGCGGCATGCGTGTAGCGGCAGTTGTCGCCGCCCAGCTTTTCCAGCCACTCGCTCTTGATGTTGCCAACATTACGGGCAAAGACCCGCGAGGTCATGCTGATTTCCCCCGCCACAATCCACTGTCCGGCGCGGTTGAACAAACCGGAGCCGGGGTAAATCATCACCTCTCTGCTCTTGGCGGCGGTGTAAAAATTTTTCTCTTTCTTCCGGGCGATGTTGGAAAGATAGCCGCTTAAAACACAGCGATGAATCCGGTCGGCAATCTCCTGATTGATTTCAATCTTATGATGTTTTCTGCTTTTTGTTTTGCTTTTCCCGTCAATGATGTCCAGAATTTGATGGTAAATGTCGCGCCATTCGATCATCCGCTTGTAGGAGAGAAAATGATCGCGGCAAAATTTTCTTTGTTTGCTCTGCGACGTCAGACTCTCCAGAGAACCGTGATAACGGTTCCAGATATTGAAATATGTTAAAAAGTCCGACTCCGGATGCGCGAACCAGGCATGAGCCTTTGATGCCTCGTCGGCTTTTTCGTAGGGACGTTCACGCGGGTCC
>CAYZRT010000157.1:0-5608 GCA_964480875.1 uncultured Smithella sp.
TGCGGCAATTTCTTTTTTTGCAGTTTTTTTAGCGGGAGGAGAGGGGATATCCTGTCTTTCTGAAGGGACTGCTGCGACTGTTTCTTTTAGAGCCGCTTTTTTAGACAGCTTGTCAAAACATTTCAGCCTTTTCGTGTCATTTTTGATTTTTGCGCATTTTGCGATATTTTCGTCAATTTCAGCAGCATTGCCGGGAAAAGTGCCAATCAATATCAGAAGAGCACATGCCAATAAAATTTTTATTATTGGTTTGGTTTCCAAAAGTTTCATTATTTTATTCCCTTTCCCTTTGCCAAAAGAATCTGACGCACTCTTTCCAGTTCCTGTTTATTGTCCACTTCCACGGAATCGTAGGGTGTGATGACAACTTTAATTTTGTAACCGTATTCCAGCGCGCGCAACTGCTCGAGGGCTTCCAGCTTTTCCAGTTTGCCTTCGGGAAGTTTCGTGAAGGTGTCGAGAAAATCACGGCGATAAGCGTAAATGCCGTGATGTTTGTAGTAATCGGCTTTCAGATTTTTATCGCGCACATAAGGAATCGTCGCACGCGAAAAATAAAGGGCGAAATTCTGATGATCGAGGACGACTTTAACCGCGTGTGGATGGGTTATTTCGTCGTCGAGGACAATTTTATAAATCAGCGTGGACATGTTGATGGACGGATCGTCAATCAGCGGCTGGATGACTTCGTCCACCTGCGTCGGTTCAAAAATCGGCTGATCACCCTGAATGTTGACTACGATAGCATCGGAAGACAGATTGAGCGATTTTACCGCTTCGGAAATTCTATCCGTGCCTGAACGATGCGTTACTGCCGTCATCACGGCATTGCCGCCGAAATTCTTTACCGCGTCGAATATTCGCTGGTCGTCGGTGGCTACCGCCACATAGGGAACCGCTTTTGCCTTAGCCACGCGTTCATAAACATGCTGAATCATTGGCTTGCCGCACAGGTCGGCCAGCGGCTTGCCGGGGAAACGGCTGGATTCATAGCGTGAGGGGATGATGCAAACAACTTCTCTTTTCATTAAAGACTCCGTAAATTGTTCATTTTGTCATTCCCGCGGAGAAACATCTAGTCCTGTTGATTGTCATTGCGAGGCGACTCTCAGTCGCCGTGGCAATCTAGCTTTCTATCAGTAGTCCGAACCTTCAGGTTCGATTGTTTAACGGGTCTGAAGACCCGTACTACGTTTTTTCTCATCCCGATTCGAATTTATCCTAAATAACCTAATCAACCTAAAGGGCACCATGGGGTTATTACGGGTGCATTTCGTGGAATGACAGAAAAAGTTATATTCATCCCAGGTGCGGATCGTTTTTCTGTAAATAATTGACCACGTAATCCCGGACAGAATCTTCCAGCGATGAAAACTTCACCGGGCAGCCGGCCTTTTTCAATTTGCTCATTTCCGCTTCAGTGAAATACTGGTACTGATTGCGCAGAGCCTCGGGCATGGCAATATATTCGATGTTTGTTTTTTTCTTCATGGCTGTGAAAACAGCCTTGATCAGATCATTCCAGGTTCTGGCCTTGCCGGTACCCAGGTTGAAAATGCCGTTGACTTTCGGATTTTTAAACAGCCACCACATGACATTGACGCAGTCCTTGACATAAACAAAGTCGCGCATCTGACCGCCGTCTTTGTAATCCTTTTTATAGGATTTGAAAAGTTTGACTTTCCCGGTTTCTTTGATCTGATGGAAAGCCTTGAAAATGACACTGGACATATCGCCCTTATGATATTCGTTGGGACCGAAGACGTTGAAAAATTTAAATCCGGCCACTTTGTTTTCCAGTTTCTTGCGCAATACCCACATATCAAACACCTGCTTGGAATAGCCGTACATATTGATCGGCTTGAGTTCATTGATCGTTCTGTGGTCATCCAAAAAGCCCTTTGTTCCGTCTCCGTAAGTCGCCGCCGAACTGGCGTAGATAAAACGGACATTGTGCTCTATCGCCCATTGAGCCAGCAGATTGGTGTAAACGTAATTGTTGTGCCAGAGATAATCGGCATCGCGTTCGGTCGTTGATGAGCAGGCGCCCATGTGGATTATCGCGTCAACCTCGAAAGGCAGGGCGTCGGTGTCTATCATCTCCAGAAAATCGTCTTTGTGAACGTAATTGACGAAGCGAAGATTGACCAGATTTTTCCATTTGTCATCCGTTCCCAGTTGATCAACGATGATGATATTGTTAATGCCTTCCTGGTTCAGCTTCCAGACAAAAGCGCTGCCGATAAACCCGGCGCCTCCTGTGACGATAATCATTTGTCTTACTCCTTTGTTCCATTCCTAAATCAAGCGCTATCTTTGTTGGTCCCGACGCGTCGGGATCGTCGGCATCATGCCCGGCGTATGCTGGGTCCTCAACGTATAACCTGAAGGTCACACGTGTACAATACGCCTCGTCGCCTCCTTCTAGCCCCATTGTTATGGGACAGTTCAACTTTTGAATTCCAGTTCACTCCGTTCCTGTCATTCGAGTTTCACTGCCGCCGCGATATCATCATTGATTTAGAAACGAAATCGTTTTTTAAAGGCGATGGTCTTAATTAATACTGAAAAGAAATACTGTCAATACCAATGTTTTTGTGAGACTCAAATTTCAAAAACGAAGTGTATTGAAATTTGTTAGCCGAACAATCCCGCCATAAGCGGAGGGTATAATACCCCGCCCTTGGGGCGCAATTAGGGCTCAGGGCATGCCCTGGGGTTTATACCCGTGATTTATTGAATCTTTGGATATTCGTCGCCGATTGTCATGACGCGGCAGGGAGCCTCTCCCTTAATCATCATAAAATTAAGCTGCCGGCCTGTGATGCCACCCGAGCCCCGGTATGAAAAAAATAAATCCTGACGGCAGGAAGTACACAAATGGGAGAGATCTATATTATCTTCGGGAATACCGCAATTTATCATCTGCCTGCGGTTGGCTTCCGGCAGGTCCACAATCCATTTGTTCGGTCTATTACCGGGAAGCAGAAAATCTTCATAGTCTTTCTGATTGCGAAAAGTCTCCGCTGATTCTTCATCCAGTTCGAAGCAGCACAGGCCGATGGACGGACCGATCGCCGCCAGAATATCCCGTGGAGATGAATCGTATCTGTCGTACAAAAGATTGATGACTTTGGCGCTGATTTCCAGCGCGGTTCCTTTCCATCCGGCATGAGCCGCGGCAATAATTTTTTTTGCCCGGTCAACAATAAACACCGGCACGCAATCGGCGGTTTTGATGCAGATGGCCAGATTCTCGCGGGTGGTGACAATGGCATCGTAATTCAAAGTTTTATCCGTGGAGAAATAATCACCATACGGTTTGATGACAAAAATATCATCGCCGTGAACCTGGTTCAAGGTCTGGAAATTCTCCAAGGGTATCGAGAAAGCCATCGCCAGACGGTTCCAGTTCTGCAAAACCCTGCTTTCCAGATCGCCTTCCTTGAAGCTGATGTTCAGGGATTTGTAATCGTCTTCCGAGACACCGCCGATCCTGGTGCAGAAAGCGTGCGTTAAAAAATCGCAGCCGCTCAGGAATGAAGAATCATAATACTGTATGGAATGTGTTTTATTCAGATTAAACATTTTTATACCTAATGAAACCCAAATTTCAGAAGCATGGCGAACTGAAATTTGTAAGTCGTAATGAGCCTCAAATTTCAAAAGCAAATAACCTAAAGGTCACTATAGGCGTATTGAAATTTGCTAGCCGAATTATCCAATCCCGATATATCGGGATTGGAAATTATCCCACATGTACAGACATGTGGGACGGGGTCATATTTTTAGCTTATCTTTCCACATATCTTTTTTTGAGTCAACAGCCTTGATGCCTGCACGAAGTTGTTCGCACAAATCCTTCAAGTCTTCCGGCATGTCCGCGATAAATACCACCCGCTCATTTTTTAGCGGATGGATGAAAGAAAGTTGTGCCGCGTGCAGCGCCTGCCGGTTAAACTCTTTGATCTTTGCCTTCAGCAGTGGATCTTTAACTGTGTTGATTTTGGCGGAGTTGCCGTAAACGGCATCGCCGATAACCGGATAACCGCGGTCGGACAGATGCACGCGAATTTGATGCGTGCGTCCGGTTTTAATCTCCACATCCAGAAGCGTTGCCACGCCGAAGCGTTCGCGCACTTTCCAAAGTGTCAGCGCGCCTTTGCCGTGCCTGCTTTTTGTGGACATTTTTTTGCGGTTGTTAGTATGCCTCCCGACAGGCAGAACTATTTCTCCACTATTGCCTTTCACGTCTCCCCAGACTAGTGCCAGATATTTTTTGTGCACGTCGTGCTTTTCAAACTGCGCCGAAAGACTCCGGTGCGCGTCATCGGATTTTGCCGCCACAATCAGGCCGGAGGTGTCTTTATCGAGCCGGTGCACAATCCCAGGCCGCAAAACGCCGCCGATACCTGATAAATCATGGCAGTGAAAAAGCAGGGCGTTAACCAGCGTTTTATCAGGATTGCCCGGCGCCGGATGCACCACCAATCCCGCCGGTTTATTGATGACGATAATTACTTCGTCTTCATAAACGATATCCAGGGGCATTTCCTGTGGAACAGCTATCGCTTCTACCGGCGGCCTCTTGGTCAGCACAATCACGTCGCCTTCCTTGAGGTGCTGGCTGACTTTGGGGACTTTATCGTTGACCAGCACGTCGCCTTCTTCAATGACTTGTTTGACATGCGAGCGGGAAATGTCTGCGCCGCACTGCGCCAGAAAGATATCCAATCTCTGCCCGATCTGGCTTTTATCTATCGTAAAACTAATTTTTTCAGCATGTTCAGCCAAATTATCACCTCATTTTTTGTCATTCCCGACTCATTGCCGGGCGAATGTCCGGTGATTGGGAATCCAATGACACCCGCTAAGAACAAGCGAAGCGAAGTTCGAAGCGTAGGTGGAATTGTCCCTTGTGCGTAGCACATAGGGACAGTATTTTTCTAACATGAGCCAAGAGTAGACTTGACCCCTTTGCCATCGTTTGTTATTGCGAAGCGGCTCTCAGCCGTTGTTGCAATCTTTATTCTCTGTCATACCGGTCGAAGATGACCTTTAGGTTACGAAGGCCGGTATCCAGTATTTTTCGATCATGAGCTAAGAGTAGACTTGACCCCTTGCCCTTATCGGACACTGTTAATCTTGAAAAACCTCTAAATGTTTCCCATTCATATCCTTTAATATCCATCCAATACTCAGCAATATCGGGTTCCAAAAGAATGCCTTTTTCTGTTATCAGAAAAGTGCTCCCTCTCCTTTGGGTACTCTTATTAATAACGAAAACTATCAGTATGAAGATAATCAAAAAAGAAAAAACAATTGCAAGCTGTTCGCTTTTCATTTCCTTGTTTGTAAAAAATAAAATTATCGATAAATATATAATTAATAACAATGCTATTGTTCCGATTAATAAATTTCTTTTGGAACTTTGCACTTTTTTGTAGCTTGAATGAATTCTCAGTAATTCTTTTGCTGATTTGATTTCTCTTGTCTTTTTTCTTTTCCAAGTCATGTGATTATATTAACCCCAATTTCAGTCGAGTCTTTTGGACTCGACTGTTTATCCGTGTCGTAGACAGCCAAGTCGAAAAGACTTGGCTGAACA
>CAYZRT010000158.1:0-3711 GCA_964480875.1 uncultured Smithella sp.
TCAATCACTCAGCGTCAAATCACGATTAGTCTGGCGCGTCATCTGCTGCCCATGTCCCGGAGACGGCGACGATCATCCACCGTTCGGCGTCCATCGCTACCAGGGTGACAGACTGCCCGGCCGAATCTGTCTTGCAGGCGAGGTACTGTGCTGCCGTACCATCGTTGATCTTGTCCCCCGTTCCCGCCTTGATGTACGTATCGGCGTTCGCGGTCGAGTTGGCGTCGATGATGGTGTATTGCAGCCCTGCGGCTGCCGCCGGCAACGTGAGGATGCAGTTCGCGGCGGTGCTGTAGCCGTAAACCGCACAGACCTTGCCCGTCTCGGCGGCGGTGAGGGTGTCGTTGGCGTCGAAGACCTCGACGTTGGCCAAGGTGGCAGGCCATGCCGTCGTGCCCTCCGCGTAGCCCTCGATCTCGTTGGCGAACTTGTAGAGCGGGTTGAGGTATTGGTTCTGGCTCGTGACGTAGTTCGAGTAGTTCGTGATCTGGCTGGCGGAGTTCGTCATGGCCCCGTAGACGGTCGCCACGGCGACGAGCACGGCCACCAGACCGATCCAGAAGAGGTGTTTGCGCTTCATGGTCTGTGACTCCTTTGTGGAAAAGGCCAGGGGGCCGCCCTCAGACAGCCCCCCATAGGCCGGTCCAGGGTAGTGTGACTTACGGATTGCCTACGTTGCTTTCGATCACCTGCGTGTGCTTGTCGCTGGCGACCTCCTCGATCTTCGCCTCGTAGGTGATCGTAGCGCTGCCGCTCAGCACGGCATAGATGTCCAGGTAGCGCTGGTCCGCCTCGTAAGGCAAACCGCAGCGCAGGACGTAGTTGCCCGCCGTCGCAAGCCTCGCATCGTTTTGCGCCACGACAGGCGTAGCGAGAATCTGCGTGATCGTCCCGCTCAGCGCGCCGCCGCTCTGCGTGGCGCTCTTGCGCAGAATGAAGTTGATGTTGCCCGAGCCCCCGGCCGCGATCACGGTTCGGATCGTCAGCGTCAGAGGCAGTTGGCCGACACCGATCTGGGGCTTGGTTCTGCCCAAGTCGATGATGTTGCTCGAAGCGGTGCTGCCGACCGTTACAGCGTCGCCCGTTGCTGGTGCGGTGAAGTACTGTGCTGTATCAGTGGCTCCCATAGGGAGAACTCCTTTCTGGCGTTGTGCCGTCTCAGGTTTAGGCGGCGGCCACGCCGGTTTCGGTCTTCAGCAGGGCGTCACACGGCCGGATGTAGACATCGCCAATGCGGTTCATCAGGATGTCGTAGGGGTTGTTCTTGTCGAGAATGACGTTCTGCTTGTTGACGTTCAGAGTCTTCAGAATCCAGCGCAGGCGGCCGTTCATGTAGGCGAACACCGGCTCCGGCCCCTTGAAGACCTCTTCGCGCGCCTGCATGATGAGTTCGAAGATCAGGTCGCTGGTGAAGCTCGCCCGCGTGGTCGGGACGTTGCGGATACGTGCGACGGCCCGCTCATCTGCAATCACGAGGCCGAGTTTCTGCTCGAACTCGGTGCGGATGTCGTACCGCGTCTCGCGTGTGACGCTCGAATCCGCGATCACGGCGACCTGGTTCGTCCACGCCTCCACGCGCCCGATGTCCTGGCGATCCATGCCGTTTCGGGAATCGTTGGCCGGGGTGACGAAAAAGACCTTGCGATAGCCCGGCTGGATCAGCCAGATCGAGGTGGTGTCCGATCCGGTCCCGCCGCCGGCGTCGAACGTGGCGTAATCGCCGTTGGTGACGCTGATCGGGTCGGTGGCGTCCGGGGTGACGCGGTAGGTCCCCAGGCCGTCGAACTTCTTGCTGTTGCCCGCGCCCACGCTCGTGCCGTAGATGACGTGGTTGACGACGCCCTGGCCAAAGCCCTCGCCGCAGGCGTCCTCCAGGTCGGCCCGAAAGCGTGCGCGGTTCGGTTGCAGCTTCAGGATGTCCTCGGGGATGTCGAGACGCATCTTGAACAGCGAGATGACCGCTTTGTACTTGTCGAAGGTTACGCTCTGAGACGACCAGCCCTCGGCGATATCGAGGATCTCCGGCGTCGGCAGAGCATCGAGCCGGGCGCCCTCGTGGGAGAGGATGCCGTTGCCCGGCATGACGGGGATGTCCTGCATGATTGGGTTGGACTCGACCAGCGTGTTGACGAACCCCATGTACTGACCGTTCATCACGGTCTTCATGGCGTCGGCAAAGGTGATCCGAGAGCCCCAGGAATTGACAGCCATGTGAATGCTCCTTGTCCTTTGTCAGTTGACATTGGCGGCAAGGTGGTCAGTCACATGACTGGCTTGCCTGCTGCTTGCGCCCAGTTGAGGCGTCCGGTGCTTTCCCGGATAAGCATCAGGCCCCGGCTATGCCGGGGGTGGTCTGACTTCTAATACAAGAGCGGTCGGGTGGTCTCACGAAGAGGCCGGCCGCTCGGAGAATACTCCCTAATGTGGTGCAATTCGGATTTCGCTTTCAGGTACGCTGCTTTGGCATCAGAGGCGAGATCGTAAAGACCGAGATATTTGAGTTTGCCATTCACCTGAATGCGAGCCATGAATTTCTTTGCGGCGCGATTCCAGGAATATCCCTTTGCGTCGCGCTGATTGAACTGGTTCTCTTGGTTAGTGACGATTCGTAAGTTGCTACGTCGCTGATCCAACGTGTCATGATTGACGTGGTCGCCCTGTCGTGTGTCACCGTACCCCAAGCCGAGAATCAGCCGGTGCATGGATAGTACACGCCGCTTCCCATTGGGCAACCGGGCAATTCGCTCTGCGTAAAAGCTCTTCGTGTAGCGGTCCCAATGGGCGTACCACTTCCATTGGTTGAGCCAGTCAAAGTCAGCATCATCGACGATAGCCCTTTGACCTCGCGTGAGGAGAATGGTCTTCATGATCGAGCCTTAGTGTTCTCCAAGCTTTACTTCGGACTGATTTCCACCCGGTCGATCATGTGCACCGGGTAGATGATCGTCTTGTTGCTGCCGGGGACGGGGTAGACGAACGGCTTGGCGCTGATCTCTTCGGCCAGCGCAATCGCCGTATCGAGATTCGGTGCGTCCAGGTTCGTGTAGACGCCCGGCTTGCAGCAGACGCGAAGGGTGAAACCCCGCCCTTGCACGAGCGGCAGCGGGGCTGGTTGTTTGCGAGGAATTTCTTCCTGGACGTCTTCTTCGATTGTGGTGGTTTCACCCTTCTTGGCCATCATTGGTCCTTTCGTTCGGTGGTCTCGGGCGGCTTCTGCTCGGCCTGGGACTTCTCGGGGATCACGGTCAGGTTGACGCCCTCGTAGCCCCGGACGTTCCGCATTTCACCGCGTTCGTTCGGTCTGGTGATCTTTTCGGCCATGATAACGGTCCTTCTTGAGTTCTTTGAGCAGTGGGGAGTCATACCGGGCGTCCCGGCGCAGCGATTCTGCGTAGGATTCGTCGTCGGTGTCGAGCCAGACCGGAATGCCCTTGTACGTCAGTTTCGTGTCGATCATGGGACTGTGCCTCTCAGGACATTATCGACTTGCTGGCAGGCCAGCGTTCGTCCACGTCGATGTTCTCGCCGCCCTTGCCTCCCGGCGCCCCGATCTGCGTCGAGCCTTCGGCGTGGGCCACGGTCGCCAACTCCGCGATCGCGGCGAGCACCGGGGCGAGCTTCTCCTTGGTCCCGACTTCCAGGAGCGACGCAATGATGTCGTCGCCTTTGAATCCGGCCTTGTTGCCCCACTCCTTGAGCATCTGACCGGCC
>CAYZRT010000158.1:3721-5600 GCA_964480875.1 uncultured Smithella sp.
TCCCACTCCGCTTCGCCCTTGTAGCGTTCGACCATCTCCTTGCGGGTGTCGGCCCAGAGCTTCTTGAGGTTCTCCGTCTCGGTCGTATGGGCGGCGATGCGGGTCGCCTGCAACTGGTCGTGCAATTCGGCGACGGCGGCCTTGCTAATCCCATGCTTGACCGCCCAGGCACGCAGGTTCTTCTCGCCCTGCTCATCATAGGTCAGACCATCCGGCATCTTCGGGCGAACCAGCTCGTAGTCTTCTGGCTTCGCGGGAGCATCGAGCAGAGCACGCACGTGATCGGCCTTGAGAATGCCCTTGAGCCTACCCGTGATCTTCGACACTTCCTCCGGCTTGAGGCCGTCCATGCTCTCCGGGACGCGAAACGAGGTCCTGAACTGCTTCTCGCGGTGGGGAATGCTGCGGATCGCCTCATGGGCCGTCTTGTACTTGCTCAGGACCTTGCGGGCGTCCGGGTCTTTCGCCAGATCGCCCAACTCGAAGTCCTCGTGCAGCCAGTCCGGGCCTGCATCCCCGGCCCCAGGCTCGCCACCAGCCCCTCCGTCGTCGCCCCCCTCGCCCTCGAAGCGTGCCGAGAGCAGGTTTCCGGCCCAGAACGGGCCAAACAGCAGTCTGCGTAGTCTACGATCCATGTTGTTCTCCTGTATCACGTTTCATCAGTGCCAAGGCGCGGTCGGCCGCGAACTCGGCGACCTGGCCGATGTCGTCTACGGTCAGCATCATGCTCAACTCGCCCAGGATGTATCGGCGCACGCCCGGGTCTACATCGTCGGCGAACAGCAGCAGTAGCTTCGCTGCCAGATACGGCGTTCCCGCCGCTTGGTGGGCCTCAATCAGCATGTTGCGCTCAGTCTGCACGCTTGCCCTTCTTCTTCCGCATGTTCTGGATCGCGGCGTTGCCCGCCGCCACGGCGTGGCCCTCGCTCGCGCCGCGCTCGAGCATTTCGTTCGCGACACGGGCCGCCACTTCGAGCTGCGACATCGTTGCGTGCTTGTTGTGCTTCGCGAAGCTTGTCGCCGACCAGGGCATGGCTATTCCTCCAACTCGATTCTGCACTCCTGGAGCCGCAATTCCCCGGCCCGCGCCTTTGCCACGATCTCCCGCGGTCGCATGTGGCCGCGTGCGTCCCCGCCCTCCCACTCGCGGACGAGCCGGATCAGCGTATCCCGGTCCAGATGGATGACGTTCTCAGGGGCAAACTCGCCTTGGGCCTTGCGATAGAGCAGGGAAATCAGGATCGGCTGTTGGATTTGGGCGGTCGCACTCATTGCTTCACCAACTGCGCCAGGGGGCTCGTGCGCTCCGTCTTGCCGCTCAGGGCCTTCACCGTCTCGGCCTGCGTCTTGCCCTCCAGCATCGCCTGTTGACGCTCCTGCGTTTCGATGAGGCCGGCTACGATGTCCTCGTACTCGCGCTGGTCCCGAATCGTATCTTCCCAGATGCCGACCTCTTCAAGAATCCGCTCTGCCAGATCGGGAATCTTGAGCTTGTGCACGGCCATTTCGTCCATTGCGAACAGCGGACTCGTCAATTCAAGGCCCGTCCGCACGCGATGGAGCATCGTATTGAGCCGTTGGGCCTGGCTCAACGAGCCCTCGAAGTGGGGGATCAGTTCACCCGACGCCTCGTACAGGAACGAATCGGGGGGCTGCGGAATCCGGTTGTCGTGGTACAGAATCTCGAACACGCGGTCGTCAATCGGCCAAAGGTCCTGGGTCTCGATGCCCTGGATGCCGCCCGAGAGTTGCGTCAGCTTCTCAGCGTCCATGTCGATGATCTGGGTTGCGGTGGGCGGCGCCTGTCCGTTGCGAACCATCTCGGTCAACTGCACGAACCACCCTACCATGAACCATCGCCGGCAGGACTCGCCCAGGC
>CAYZRT010000159.1:0-5581 GCA_964480875.1 uncultured Smithella sp.
GGATTACTGGCCGCTGGGGCGCTGGCAGGAAGCGCTTAAAACGATTAAAGGCAAGATAATTCTGCCCGGCAGGCTTTTGATGGAAAAAATCCCTTTCTTGGTCCTGACCCTTGCCTCCAGTATCATCACCGTATGGGCACAAAATAGAGAAGGCGCGCTTGCTTCGATTAAAATCATACCTCTCAGTATGCGTGTTTCCAACGCGATAATTTCTTATGTAACATATTTAGAAAAAATATTTTGGCCGTTTGATCTGGCCGTGTTTTATCCCTATCAAAAAACTTTTATGTCGTCGCAGATAATGATTGCCTGTATCATTCTGATAGGGGTTACTGCGTCAATTATTTATACCATGAAAAAAAGGCCGTTACTATTTGTAGGCTGGTGCTGGTATTTAGGAACCATGGTTCCCGTCATCGGTTTCGTGCAGGTAGGCATGCAGTCCATGGCCGATCGTTATACGTATCTGCCGTCCATAGGCATCACGATCATGCTGAGCTGGGGGATTCCGTTGGTGTTTCCCCTTGGAGAAATTCGTAAGAAGATTTTAATCCCGGCGGCAATCATGATCTTGCTTGTTCTTTCCGTGCTGACCTACAGACAGAGCGGTTACTGGAAAGACAGCATTACGCTTTTCAGTCAGGCATTGAAAGTGACGGAAGATAACTATCTGGCTTATGCCGTCAGAGCAAACACTTACAACATACTCGGCCAGTATCAACAGGCCATACAAGATTCAACCGAAGCCATTCGCCTGAATCCTTCTGATGCCAAATCGTATTTTGTCAGGGGTGTCGCTTATGCCAAACTCGGCCAGTATCAGCGTGCCTTGGAGGACTATAATAAAGGCATCCGGCTAAAATCTCGTGATAACGCGGGCTACGGCAACCGGGGGAACGCATATTATGAGCTCGGCCAGTATCAGCTGGCCATAGCGGATTATAATGAAGCCATTAAATTGAAACCGGACGACGCCGAAGGCTATGGCAATCGGGGAAATGCCTACGTTAGACTTAAACAGTATCAAAGGGCTATTGAAGACTTCAACGAGGCTATCCTTCTGAATCCCGATTATGACGATGCCTATTACAACAGAGGAACTTCCTATTCCCGGTTGGGTCAATACAAGCTTGCCATCGAAGATTACAGCAGAACCATTGCTCTGAACAAGGATTTCAGCAAAGCCTATAACAACAGGGGCGTCGGGTACTATAAACTTGGCCGGAATCAACAAGCCATAGCCGACTACAGTAAAGCCCTCAGCCTGAACCCGGCTTATGCCGAAGCTTATCACAACAGGGCTGTTGCGTATTTGGAGCAGAACATCAGAGGCGCCGGTTGCCGTGACGCGCAAAAAGCCTGCGAACTGGGAAATTGTGAGTTATTAACAAAAGCAAAAAATAAGGGAATCTGTAATTTAGTGAAGGGAGGTGTTTAGAAATGAAAAACATGAATTCCTGTCAAGTTAGTTTACGTTTTTTATTAGTATGCGTTTTGATGATCTTTTCTGTTTCCTGTGGAATCGGAACAACCAAGATTGGCGATATTAAAAATCATCCCCGGGATTACGCTGAAAAAGAAGTTACTATTTCTGGTGAAGTAACGGAAACCTTCTCGATGATCTTTGTTAAATATTTTGTTGTGCGTGATGATTCCGGCGAGATTTCAGTTGTTACGGAAAGAACGCTTCCGGCGAAGGGGGAAAAAATCAAAGTGAAAGGAACCGTGCAGGAGGCATTTTCTCTTGGAGAGGAACAAATGCTGGTGATCGTGGAAACACCAAAAAAAGTCAATAAACAATCAGCGCCGTAAGGCATGAATCATTTCATTTTTAAAGAGTCAGGGCAGGACAGTTAACGATAAAAACCCTTTATACCACAAGAAAGGAGATCGTTTAACTTTGACGATTCTGAGAAGACAGCATAAAAAAATAAAAAAACCCATTTTAAAAAGGCAATTCGGATGTTGTAGGATGGTCTTTTTTTGATTTTTGTTTCTCGTAGTTTTTCAATAAGTTACGCATGGCTTCTTCAAGTACGTTATTAATAGGACGGTCGAGATCGATAGCCAGCTTCTTAAAACTTTTCAGCAGATCGCCATCAATTTGGTTTGTAAACATTTTCTTTTTCATATTGATATCAATATTTCATGTACATCATTAAATCAAGCCAAAAATGTTATAATGAGACTCGCTAAGAACGAGTCCCGATTTATCGGGACGAAGTTCGCAGCGTAAGTCGTAATGAGACTCAAATTTCACAAACGCAGTGTGGTGAAATTTGTAAGTCGAATTATCCAATCCCGTTACATCGGGATTGGGAATTGTCCCTTGTGCGAAGCACATAGGGATGGTGCTCATCTCCGATATAAATCCACCCTAACCCTCCTTTAAAAAAGGAGGGAATCAAATTACATACCGTATCCAAACTCAATGTTATGAAATATTGATATAAATATATATTTATATCAATCAATGTGAAAAAGTTAAATCGATACTTTATATTTAAGCTTAAAAGCAATTAAAATTAAATTGTTACAACATAGAAATGATATGCAAACACTCAGACCAGAAAATAATTTCTTCTTTATTTAGATTGAACCTTTGATTTATTAGCCGATGTCTTCGAAGCGGCTTTCTTCACCGGTTTCTTCTGTTCCGTACTTTTTATTGTAGGCCCGGAGGCAAACTTGCTTAACTGCCATTGGAGTTTTTTGATTTTATTGTAAGCCGCTTTTATTTTTTTGTCCTCATCAAGATTTTTTCCGCTTTCCAGAACGGCATAAGCGATGCCGCCCAGTTCATCCATACGGTCTTTTATTTTGACGTGCAGATTGAACATCTTGTACTGTTTTTTTCCTTCCTCGGAAAGCTCATTCATCTTCACGGACAGGACATTCGCTCCCTGCATTACGGCGGCAATGCCTTCTTCCAATCCTTTTTTCACATCTTTTTTAATCTTGTCAAAAATAGTTTCCATAAATTGATTTCCTTCTTAAAAATATTAATTCTTACTCCCCCATAACTTGAACAATAAGCTCTCTATGTCTCCCGCGATTATCGAAATCAATAAACATAGTGAGACTCTTTGAGAGCAAGCGAAGAGCAGCTCGAAAAGTTAGTCGAACTATCCCAGGCACGGAGTGCCGTGGGACAACTCAAATTATTCAGCTCCCATAATTTGCACAACCAGCTCTCTGTGACGGCTCCGATTATCAAAGTCGATAAACACAATCTGCTGCCATGTTCCCAACGTCATCTTGCCGCTGACCACGGGAACAGACAGCGAAGGTTTCATCAAGGCGGCGCGAACGTGGGCAAACCCGTTGCCATCTCCCCATCGTTCGTCATGTTTATAAGGAATATCCGAGGGCGCTATTTTTTCCAGCGCCCTTTTTAAATCCTGCAATACGCCGGATTCATATTCAATCGTTGTAATCGAACCTGTGGAACCGGGACAAAAAATGGTAGCCAGCCCGTCGGCAACCGACGATTGTTTTAAAAGAGAACGCACCCGGGGAGTGATATCAATAATGTCGCAGAAGCCTTTTGTACTAAGCGAAATCGTTTCTGTTTTTATCATAGATCAATCTCCAAAGGCGATTTACGCGCTAGAATAATTCATCCTTCAGAATAGCGGCTACCAGCCGGTTGATGCCCAAAATTCCCACGATAAACATAATACCAACCACAAGTTCCACACCCATCCAGACAGAAGGGCTGACCTTTGCCATGGGCCTGGCAATGGCCCCGACAAGAAAGAACATGAAGGCGAAGCTGTTAAAGACATACGGGGCGGCATTCTGAAAAACGACAATCGCATAAACGAAAAGGCCGATAAAGAGAAGTTTGGCTGTTTCATGTCCGGTCAAAGGCAGAAGGGCTTCTATGAACATATCGCACAAAACAACACAGGCAAGTCCCGCGAGTCCGCCAATCAAAATGTCGGGCGCCTGCTTGACATCTTCTTTTACCACAAAGAAAAAGATCATTACCATAAAGGCCGGCCAGGCAGGCAGCGAGAGGCGGCTCAGAATAATTTCAAAAATGATAATGAAGGCCACCAGCAAAAAGCCGAACAGGAAACTCTTTTTCGTAAATACCTTCCCCATCCATCCCGACCGAATCCTGAATATTTTGAAGTGAAAGAATAAGGAATTCGATGGAATTTGTCAAGCAAGAGGGAAGAATGACATTATGATAATTCCATGTTTTCTATCCACCAATAAGCATGTATCCACCGGCATAGTGGGCGTTAAGAAGTGTTTGCGGCTGTTATAGTCCCGGCAGTATTTTATTGATAAAAAAACATAAATCTATTAATATGCAAACTCAAGAGAAAATAAAAAAAAATCCAGAAAGAAAGGAGGAGGTTATGAAAAATTTAAAGAGCGATGCACCCGAAAAAGGCGTTGAAGAGCTTGTAACCGGAGATACGAGTCGAGAACCTTTTGCTTATTGTGAAATTCCGATGGAGGAAGATGTTGTGGGGAAAATATTTGCCGGATGTTCCCTTACAGGCGGTGGTGACGCTGTTTAGCAATGTCTTTCGTTACAAAATAAAAAAAGCAGAATTGAGAGTAATTCTGCTTTTTTTATTTCATTTTTCCAATGCGTTTCCGATAAACCTTAGTATCATCCGATGAAAACAATCCTCGGGAAGGGGATCGGGGTTGACACATGCAATTTCAAAGAGTATAAATTGCAAGCGCTTCAAATAAATATCTGTTTCAAGCAAGGAACTGTTCATGCCCGCACCACAGATCATTCTGGAGCTGATTGAGCGATTCGAACGCAACATTGAATCCTACAAATCCAACGGATACAACGAAACTCAGGTTCGCCGGGAATTTATTGACCCCTTCTTTGAAGCGCTGGGCTGGGATGTCAACAACACGGCGGGACACGCCGAAGCATACAAAGATGTCATCCACGAAGACGCCGTCAAAGTCAGCGGCGTCACCAAAGCGCCGGACTATTCCTTCCGCATCGGCGGACAGCGCAAGTTTTTTGTCGAAGCCAAAAAGCCTTCCGTCAACATCAAAGACGAACCATCGCCCGCCTTTCAGGTGCGCCGTTACGCCTGGTCGGCCAAACTGCCGCTTTCCATCGTGACCGACTTTGAAGAATTTTCCGTTTACGACTGCCGCATCAAGCCGGATCAAAAAGATAAATCCGACAAAGCCCGTATCACTTATTACACCTGGCGCCAGTACGCCGACAAGTGGGACGAAATCGCCGCCGTCTTTTCCAAGGAGGCCATTCTCAAAGGTTCCTTTGATAAATATGCCGAATCCAGCAAGGCCAAACGCGGCACGTCCGAAGTGGACAGCGCGTTTCTGGCGGAGATTGAAAGCTGGCGCGACGCACTTGCCCGCAACATCGCCCTGCGCAACACGCTGAGCGTGCGGGAACTTAATGATGCCGTCCAGCGCACCATCGACCGCATTATCTTTTTGCGCATTGCCGAAGATAGAGGTATTGAAGACTACGGCGCGCTGCGTTCACTTTGCAACGGCAACAACATCTACGGAAGATTGCAGGAACTTTTCTACAAGGCCGACGACCGCTACAACTCCGGCC
>CAYZRT010000160.1:0-5570 GCA_964480875.1 uncultured Smithella sp.
AAAGCCGGTGCTGAATTGATTATTATTGAAAAAAAAGAACATTTGATTCAAAAATTTCATGCTCTGCCAATTACCACAGATGTAACGCAACTGGCTACATGTAATAAGATATTGTGCACTGGTACTACAGTATTGAACAATTCACTTGATGAAATTCTCAGCCACTGTTCACCTGATTCATTTGTATCTGTTGTCGGTCCTACAGCCGGATATTTCCCTGAACCACTTTTTGCTTGCGGCGTTGATGTAGTGGGCGGGCGCGTAGTAAAGAACAGCAAGGAATTCCTACAGAGGCTCACCCAAAGAAAGCGCTGGACGGACACTACACTAAAAACCTGTTTCCAGAAAAGCACTTATAAAAGCATTTTCAATAAAGGTTAACCATCAGGGAGGGGAGGATGTCGACTTTGTCCGACCCACAGGCCACTCGTCCTGCTACAAATAGATGTAGCCGACTCCATGCAGTCGCGGCTCATAATGACGTTGATCGTTTCAATTGGAAAGATACAATCAATCAGACATAAAACAATTGCTACTTTGTAGGTGAATTCAAGCCGTCCCCTGAGCTCACTTGTCCCGGGGTGGCCGCATCCTAAAACCGGCTCCTAGGCGGACGCAGCGCCAGGATTAACCGCTCAGCAAATTCCTTGCATTCATTACTTATCCATCGCTGGATTGTACTAACTAATCATCGTCCTCATCATCAACCGTTTCCAGCAAAATGATCCTCAACTGACTGCTCATGCTTCGCGCATTATCATCTGCCATCCGCTGCAGATAACGTTTTTCATTTGGATATAACATGGTGCTAACACGAATTTTCTCGTCCTTTTCTTCTGTCATTCTAACACCTCCAATGATTTTCTGTTGCTAATTTAGTGAACTTTTTACGGCATTCTTTAAACATAAATTACGCCATTACCAAAGACTGTAGAATCACACCCTACATTTCATATTCGCATAATCGTCAATGATAGCAATAGCATATACAATTATCCCCGTTTTGGCGCATGCGTGAATATGGGGTATACATGTGTGTGTAATTCATAAAATTCCTTGTTTTCAATTAAAATATTCCTTCAGCTGCCGCAAGTCCGATTGTAAAGTTCCCATTCTTGCCCTTGGGCCAGATGGTCCACTTTTAATTTCATGCCGTAACACATCAAAGAATTTGGCTGGGTCCAAAACATGCAGATGGTTTTCCAGATAAAAGGGCTCCGGCGGCGGGTTTATGGTCAAAAACCAGTCCACAAGGCTTTGGACCTCTGGCGACCATGGGTCAGTCACTTTTGGGGAGGGGGGGACAACTGTCTCCACTGGTGAGAGATTTGCCTTAGGTTTGGGTGGCCTCAATTCTGTGTTAGGGAATTTGTCAATCACAGATGAGGAGGTTAATTCGTTTAATTCGTTTTTTTCGTAATATAATGGGTCTACCCTCTGTGGTATCTGAATCTTTCTTGCTATGTCTAATAGGTATCCCATAACTCCTCCTTCATAACGAATAAAACGATTTAAACGAATAAAGATTATTATTATCTCTCTTATTTCCTTATCTGTGGTACATATATCCTCACTTCTGGCCTTCCTCCTGTGTTGATGCTTTCAACCTTAATTTTATTCATATCCAAAAGTACTTCGATTGCCTTGTCAATCCTAGCAGCATTCAGATTGCGGCGAAAAATGGTGTTGTTGATAGATGTGCGAGTTATACCTGCATCTCCTGCGGCCCATGCTGCCTCATAAATCCTATCCGCCATAGGGTCGCCCGTCATTGAATCAAAGATGAATCTAGCCGATGCTTCGACATACCCCCAACAGGCGAGGGCAGCCATGAGATGTTCTCTTCTTATCAGGGCACTGCAATCCAAAAGGGCGTAGATCATGGAAAGCCGAACGACATGGGCGGCATCACGTGCAAGGACACTGCCCAAGATGCCAGGCTGTTCACGAGTAAGTTTTTCGTAAACGCCAAACCAGATAGCCCGTGCGTCTTCATCCCTTTGCATTTCTTCAACAGTCTGAGCAAACTCCAAGGCTTTTTGTATTTTTAAGATAATTTCTGTAAGGTCAACCTTAGCACCACCCTCGGGCAGTATGTTGGACCTCGTCACGCAAGCGAATAGAAAGCGATTGGCAAATCCGTTGAACAATTCTGTGTCTGACAAGCGAGTCCTTAGTTCTTCTTTGGTTATATGGGAAACGATGGAGATGTATGCTCCGGTTGCCGTAACAGGGGAGTTTTTTGCCAAAGTCCGAAGGTCGCCACGGTCCCAAGCCTCCCTAATAGTTGTGGATAGAGTATTATCCTTCCTTTCTATGGTTTTGAGGATCGAAGCGAACTCAGGTTCATACACGACCAATCGCTTATCTTGTATGACCCCATCACGGACATGATAGATCAGACCTTCACCTGAAGTCAGGCCACTTTTTATGCACTTGGCAGTCCAATCATAATCTACCAGATCAGCAATTTTTCTTACATGGTCCCATGCCGTGCCCTTTCGGGCTTTTGAGGTATTGCCGACCAATAATAAATTTTCATTACAACGATGTGCTGTGGCCTCCACCATGAAATATGGATTGCGCCCCACGATATTTCCAAAGGCTACAAGGAATTGAAACAGTAACGCTGCTGGGTCAGCTTCTGTGTTTGGGGCAATCATTCTAACTAAGTCTCCAGCTAGTCCATAGAAAGCAGCTTCATCCAATGGTTCAGGCCATGCTATAGGTGGTGGTGCGCCTTGTTCACTCTGTTCTTTATAAATCTTTTGTGAAGCATCTTTAAAGAAAGACTGGCAACCCTGTATGGCTTTCTCAATAGTTCCTTGGCCGTAAGTCTGCCCATTACCGTGGTGCTTTATGTCCCACTTATTACGGAATAGCCTAGATTCACGGAATGCTGCATCAATCGCCGCCGCATCGCCGTCTAACCAAAATGCCAGATGGGAACACAAAGCCATGTCCGCCTCCGACTGTGAAGGATAGGTGGATTGACCGCCGTAATATAAATTTTTAATCTCTTCTCCGTTTTTGCTCTGGAAGGCTTTCTCCAGCCGCTCTTTCCAATCCACGTTTGATTGGGTCTGCGGATAGTTTGTTTTCTGTACGAAAGATTTTTCGGACGTTCCGAAGACATTCTGAAAAAAATCATCAAGAGCATCCTGTCTATGTTCAATGGTAAGGGGAAATCCGTCCAGGATGTGTCCTGTAACAGTAACGTATCGGCCTGACTGGTATGCCTCAATAGGCCCTTTACGCTTGCCGTCCACAGGGAGAGTGCCTTTCAGAAATACCCTGATTCCCTTTCCGGAAGGACTTACCTCGGTGTAAGAGTTCATCTTCCTGATATGCTCAGCAATCTCCGGCAGAACTGTGTCAAGGCTGTTTGCCCAGGGCATTATGCCATCGAATGCTGGGCATCGGCAGTGGTCAAAATCAAGGCCCACGTAATGGGCATCTCCTGTCAATACGAATCCAATTCCATCATGCTGTGGTGCAGCGCTTTCAACCATAGAAAAGGTGCTCCATGTAGAAGAATCATCAATCTTAGCAAGTTGCCCATTAGGTTGATAAGGGGGCTTTGTAGGCTTGCTGCTCTCCTTCCGGAGAACAGATCGCCAGTTCACCCATTGGGGATGTTGTTTTAGTTCATCAGGAATATTTGAAAAGATTGGGGATAGTATCATGGCTACTCCTTATCATGGCCAATCGCATCAATATCTTCCTCATCCCAGACAGTTGTTCTCGGTCCGAGTTTAATAGGTTTCGGGAAGCGGCCGTCTTTCACCCCAGCGTACCAAGTGCTCTTTGAAACCGGCACAGGGCCCGGGTTTTCTCTTGTCCCGATAATCTGCTTGATACGTAAAAAACGTTTATGCATAAAGATCTCCCTGCTTGATTATTTGAGAATAATATAATGCAACAAGGTCATTTAAGCAATCATAAGTAATTGATATTATTGCTTATTAATTGAAATAATAAATGCGGGTTTATTTTTGCAGATCTTAACAGAATGGAATTATTATTGTTTTTTAAATTTCTCTTGTGAGGTATTGATAAAGTGAACGTATTTTGTGATATTACGAAGAGTACGTTCTGAAATATTTAATTGATGTGAAGTTAAATCATAGCCAAGTTGTCTTGCTGTCTTGTGACGGCGAAAATCAATATATGATGTTGGATACAATTCTTTGAATAATTTATTTTTTTCTGAATTAAACACACCAACATGTTTATCTAAAAACTCGTTTATTAGCTTAACGTTTTCGATGAAGACTTTCTTAATCTCAAATGATTTGAATCCTCCAGTTTTTGACGCTTTCCTTCCTCTCCGTTCAGGTTTGAGGGCTGTTTGGATACGGTTTAACTTCCTCCGATTTCCTTCACGGGTCCACTGTGATAATTTGTCTTGAAAAGGCTTTGTGTCAAGATAAGCAGCTGATTCTTTTACAAGTTCGAAAATCAAAATATCTGTTAATTTAACTTGACCGTCTTCAATCAGCTGAACTAAAGTTGCTTCCACCGGTGGATTATCAGGGCCGGCGATTTTCTCAAACTCTTCTTCAAATTCAATTTCAGGTGATTTATCTTTTTCCTTGACCACAGATTTCATCCTTTCTCTATTTTAAACGGAATCACTTTTGCCCCGGCCTTCAATCCGTCCAGATAATCCGCCCATGCCTGCATCATTTTCCTTCGCTCGTTAAGGTGTGCTGTTCGATTATAAGCACGACCATTCGGGTCCCTGACGGCATGGGCAAGTTGATGTTCGATAAAATCCGGCCGGATTTGTAATACTTCATCAAGGATCGTTCGCGCCATTGCCCGGAATCCGTGACCTGACATTTCATCTTTGGCGTATCCCATGCGTCGCAATGCTGCTAAAATGGCATTGTCAGACAGAGCCCGATCAAAGGAACGGCCAGAAGGAAAAACGTATCGACTCGTTCCAGTCAGTCCCTGGAGCTCTTTCAATATTTTTATCGCCTGATCAGACAAAGGAACAAGGTGTGGTTCCTTCATTTTCATTTTACCAGCGGGGATATTCCATTGAGCGTTTTCAAAATCAAGTTCAGTCCATTCCATATGCCGCAGTTCTCCAGGACGGACAAACACCAAAGGTGCTATCTTTAAAGCACATTTAACAACGAAGCTTCCGGAATAGTCTTCAATAGATCTCAGTAATTTTGCCACTTCCAACGGTTCAGTAATGGCGGCCCTGTGCTTTTCCTGTGGTTGCGGCAGTGCACCTTTTAAATCAACAGATATGTCGCGTTCAGCTCGTCCGGTTGCCACTGCGTAACGAAATACCTGTCCACCGATGGTCCTTATCCTGTGTGCTGTTTCTAGTGCACCACGAGACTCGACTCTTCTCATTGCCGCCAATAATTCAGGGGCTTTTATCTCCGCGATCGGACGTTTGCCAATCCACGGGAAAAGGTCTCGCTCCATGCGATCTTTGATTGTAGCGGCGTGTCCCTCACTCCAAGTCGACTTGAAACGATCATGCCATTCCCGTGCTATAACTTCAAAAGTTTCTGTTTCCTGGATACTGGACTGTTTTTGAGCTT
>CAYZRT010000161.1:0-5551 GCA_964480875.1 uncultured Smithella sp.
ACAAATTTCAATACACCTATAGTGCCCCCATGGTGCCCTTCAGGGTATTTAGGGTATTCGTTTTTGAAATTTGAGTCTCACAATAATTTATTGACACTGTAATTTAATATATGATAGTGAACCGCCTCAAAGATTGTCTGTTAAATATACAATTTTTTAATATAATCAATTTTTTATAGATAGGTTAATCAAGGAGTCTTCATTGAAGCTAAGAGATGTCAAAGAAATACTGGACGCCAATGTTATTGTTGGCGAGGACAAACTGGACATGGAAGTAAAAACGGCATTTGGCGCAGATTTAATGAGCGATGTTATGGCCTTTGCCAAAGCCGGCAGTCTTTTATTAACGGGATTGACCAATCCTCAGGTTGTTAAAACAGCAGCCAGTAGAAAGATTGCAGCGATTATCCTGGTCAGAGGGAAAGAGCCTTCTTCCGAAGCGATTGAAATGGCAAAAGATCTGCAAATTCCGATTTTAACGACAAAGTATATTTTATTTGAAACAGCCGGCATTCTATACAATAAGGGAATTGTAGGTTGCTTGAAAAAAGTGGAAAGTGATTTTTACAAATAAAAATCATTCGAAATCTTTTTATTACATTGCTTATGGTACAGCAGAGTTTCTCATTTTCTTTGTAAAATGATTTCATTGACAGTAACGTCACTCATATGGTAGAAGAAAAACAATATTTTTGAATATTTAACTCATATTACCAGATTTGCTAAGGAGTGAATATTGAAACTCAGAGAAATAAAAGAAATACTGAATGCTGATGTAATCGTCGGCGAAGACAAACTGGACATTGAAGTAAAAACGGCATTTGGGGCTGATTTGATGAGTGACGTTTTGGCTTTTGCCAAAGCCGGCAGTATGCTTTTGACAGGACTTACCAATACACAGGTCGTGCGAATAGCCAATGTTCTGGATATTGCCGCAATCATTTTAGTGCGAGGTAAAAAACCTCCGGCAGAAGCAATCGCTCTGGCCAAGGATGTTCATATCCCCATTTTAACTACAAAATTTATCTTATTTGAAACGGCTGGTCGTCTTTACGAAAAAGGTATAGTCGGCTGCTTGGAAAAAGTTGAAGCCGGCAGTGAACGTATCTGAAAAAAATTTAAATCAATACAGTTTTGAAGTTGAAGGCGGAAATTTTGATACCGCGGGAACCGTTTCCACTCGTGTAAAATCCATTCTAAAAGAAAAAGGGTTACCACCGGATGTCGTTCGCAGGTCCGCCATTGTATCCTACGAAGCGGAAATTAACGTTGTATCGTACGCCAAGAAAGGATTTATCAATCTCAGTATCACTCCCAGTGCCGTTGAGATCGAAGTAAACGATGAGGGACCCGGCATACCGGACATTGAACAGGCGATGGAACAAGGTTATTCTACCGCCAATCAGCAAATACGGGAAATGGGCTTTGGCGCCGGCATGGGACTTTACAATATTAATTCATATTCCGACAAATTCGATATTTCATCGGAAGTCGATAAAGGGACTTTTTTAAAAATGATTATCTTGCTCCCTAATTCATGAAGGATTGACGCATGGAAATTGGAATCATAGCAAAGGAATTAAATTTAAAATTAATGTCCGGTTCGGACAAGATGAAGAACAACGCGACCGGAGGATACACGGGGGATCTTTTAAGCGATGTCATGGCAAATTCCCGGGAGGGAGATATCTGGATAACAAGACAGATTCATCAAAACATCGTTGCCGTAGCCACGCTCAAAGAACTCTCGGCCATCATGCTGGTGAACTCCTGCGAACCGGCGAAAGACACGCTGGAGAAGGCCATCAAGGAGAATGTGGTAATACTTGTTTCCAGTTTACCTGCATTTGAATTATCAGGAAGAATTTATAATTTATTAAATTCGTCAAAGTAATTTAATAAATCTTCTCAGAACCCTCCGGCGCACTGCTACATTTGAATATACTTCAGGAAACCTATGCTGAAAGTTTTTAATTGCGACCTGCATATTCATACGTGTCTTTCTCCCTGCGCCGAATTGGATATGTATCCGCAAGCGCTTGTGAATCGCGCCATCGAGGCGGGGCTGGATATTATTGCCATCTGCGATCACAATGCATCTGAAAACGTTCCCTATGTCATCAAAGCGGCTCAAGGTAAAAATTTAAAAATATTTCCGGGCATGGAAATAACAACAAGCGAAGAAGTGCATTTTCTTGCCATATTTGATTCTTTATCCGATTTAAACAAGCTTCAGGAATATGTTTATCAACATTTACCGGGTAAAAATGATGAAGGACGTTTTGGCGTTCAGGCCATCGTCAACGAAATCGGAGAGATTGAGGGGTTGAGTGAAAAATTACTCATCGGAGCGACGGATATTACACTCAATGATTTGTTGGACTATGTACACCAACAGAACGGTTTGGCCATTGCCTCCCACATTGACAGAGAAAATTTCAGTGTCCTGAGCCAGCTTGGCTTTATCCATGAAAGCTTTGTTTTTGACGCACTGGAAATAACACCTTTGACAGGATTTCAGAAGGCCCGAGAGCAGTACAGAGAATTGAATCATTACGCATTTATCATGTCTTCCGATGCTCATTTTTTAAAAGACATCGGACAACCAATGTCTAAAATTATACTCGCGGAACCAACGCTGGCGGAATTGAAAATGGCTTTTCTACGCCAGAATGGACGATGCGTTGTGGAGTAGCTTATGCTGGAACTTGCCTCGCATATTCTGGACATCGCCGAAAACTCGGTTCGCGCCGGTGCCACGCTGGTTGAAATCACCATCATTGAAGATGAAGGGCAAAATTTGTTTTCCATAGAAATCAATGATGACGGAAGTGGAATGACGAAAGAGGAAATCGAAAAAGTCTTTGATCCTTTCTATACAACAAAAAAAGTAAGACGAGTAGGACTGGGAATTCCTTTGCTGTCCGACGCCGCTCAAAGAGCCGGTGGCAATCTTCATTTAGAGTCCGTAAAAGGCCAGGGAACGAATCTAAAGGTGACTTTTCAATTAAACCACATCGACAGGCAGCCGCTGGGAGACATCGTCAGTACATTAATTATTCTCATCGCCGGCAACTGCGATATTGATTTTCTTTTCAAATACAAAAAGAACCAACGGCACTTTGAAATGGATACCAGAGAAATACGCAAGGAAATTGATGATATCCCCATGAATCATCCCGAAATATTAAAGTATATCCGGGGAGTTTTAGAAGATGGATTATGCTAAATAAAATATGTTGATTTTATCAAAAAACATTGGCATAATGACCGCCAGTTCTCAATAGGGCTTAAAGAAATATATAAATAAATCAGTGATTTACCAATAAATCACAAAGTGACATTAAAATATATTAGGGCAGTTATTGAAAATGATCTGAATGGATTCAGTCGTAATCATAACCAACCCGGAAAGACTGAGGAGGAAATTCATGAAGGCTGAGGACACTGAACTTTTAAAAGAATTCACACCGGAACAGGTTGACAAGCTAAACAAAATTATCAGCAAACATAAAGGCAAGCCGGGAAGTTTAATCCCTGTGCTGGAAGAAGCGCAGGTATGTTTGGAATATCTGCCGATTTCCGTACAAAAAAAGATTGCCAAAGCATTAAATCTGCCTTTAAGTCGCGTTTACGGTGTTGTTACTTTTTACTCTTTCTTTACCATGACACCGCGGGGCAAACATACGGTTCGCGTTTGTCTTGGAACGGCATGTTATGTTCGCGGCGGCAAAGCACTTACCGAAACCCTGCAGAAGGAATTCGGTGTTAAGGAAGGTGAAACGACACCGGATAGAATGTTTACACTGGAATCCGTCCGTTGTCTGGGCGCTTGTGGTCTCGGACCGGTAGTGGTCATTGACGAAGATGTGCATGGCCGTGTTAAACCTGCGAAGATCAAGGAAATATTAGCTCAATACACAGAATAAAATACATATAAAAGCCGGGAGGAAACGCAAATGGCGAAGTTAACAATAGATGATTTAAAAAAAATAAAGGAAAAAGTTCACAAGGAAATGTCCCTGCGTGACGGAGATCGACGCGTCAAAGTTACCGTCCACATGGGAACCTGCGGTATCGCTTCAGGCGCCAAAGAAGTTATGGACAGTCTGCTTCAGGAAATTGAAACAGCCGGCGTCAATGATGTTTTTGTGACCACGTCGGGATGTATGGGATTATGCAGCCGCGAACCCTTGGTTACCGTTGAAGTCATAAATCAGGAACCCATCAAATACGAATATATGAATCCCAACAAGATGAGACAGGTTTTCAAACGACACATTTTGCAGGGAGAAATTCAGACTCCCTTCGTATTAGCAAAAGGCTCTGAAGTAATAAAATAATTTTCCCGATAATATATCGATGGGAAAAACGATGATTGTTAAGGAGGATGTAGGATAAATGAAAGTTTTTCGCGCGCATTTGTTAATCTGCGGCGGCACCGGATGTCAGGCTTCTGGAAGTCCTGCAGTAAAAAAAGCTTTAATACAAGAGTTGGAAAAGAAAAAACTGACCGAGGAAATAAAGGTGGTGGAAACCGGATGTAATGGATTTTGCGCTTTGGGACCGATTATGGTTGTTTACCCCGAAGGCGTAATTTACATCAGTTTAAAACCTACTGATATGCCGGAATTGGTTGAGGAACATTTAATCAAGGGAAGAATTGTCCAGAGACTGTTGTACAGGGAACCGACCACCGATGAGATTATTCCCACCATGCAGGAAATTCCTTTCTTTGCTCATCAGGAATTACGGGTTCTGAAGAACAGAGGATTGATTGATCCCGAAAAGATCGAGGAATATATCGCCCGTGACGGTTATGCCGGCATGGCCAAAGCCCTGACGGAAATGACCTCGGAACAAATTGTCCAGGAAATTCTGGATTCAGGATTAAGAGGACGCGGCGGTGCGGGCTTTCCGACGGGCTTAAAATGGAAATTTGCTTCACAGTCCAAAAGCGACGTCAAATATGTTTTATGCAATGCCGATGAAGGCGACCCCGGTGCTTTCATGGACAGAAGCGTGTTGGAGGCCGATCCTCACGCTGTTCTGGAAGGCATGGTGATTGCGGCCAAAGCCATCGGTTCTTCTCAGGGCTATATTTATTGCCGTGCTGAATATCCTCTGGCCATTCACCGTTTGAATGTCGCCATTGATCAAGCCAAGAAAGCCGGTCTGCTGGGAAAAGATATTTTGGGTACCGGCTTTAATTTCGATTTAGAAATTTATCAGGGCGCCGGCGCTTTCGTCTGCGGTGAAGAGACAGCTCTCATGACCTCTATTGAAGGCAAGAGAGGCATGCCGCGGCCAAGACCACCCTTCCCGGCTGTTGCTGGTTTGTGGCAAAAACCCAGCATTCTGAATAATGTGGAAACACTCGCCAACGTTGGTCAGATTATTTTACGCGGATCCAAGTGGTACGCTTCCGTCGGCACGGAAAAAAGCAAGGGAACGAAAGTATTCGCCCTCACCGGCGATGTCAACAACGTCGGCCTGGTGGAAGTTCCCATGGGAACCAAACTGGGCACCATCGTTTACGATATCGGCGGCG
>CAYZRT010000162.1:0-5276 GCA_964480875.1 uncultured Smithella sp.
GTCGACGACAGCGCATGAACCGGCGCCTGGCACATCAACATTAAGAAAATGGCTAAAATTATTTTCAATAAACAAGTGAATGGTGAATGGTGAATGGTGAATGGTGTCCCACTTCGCTGCGCTTCGGAGATAGTTCGACTTACGTTTCGAACTGCGCTACGCTTGTTCTCAACTGGTCTCACTAAATGGTGAATGGTGAATGGTGCCCCACGGCGCTGTGCTTGTTTTACACAAGGTATAATTCGGCCAGCAAGCTTCCGCTCACTGCGTTTCTGAATTTCGGGTCTCATTATTGTCGAGGCTCATTAAATGGTGGAAAGTTAATTTTCATTTGATTTTTTCTTCACGTATTTAATTAATCCAGCCAATTTACTGGATATGGATTCTATCATAATATTAATGTCTTGTTTTTGTTCACTGGTAACGAAAAGAAGATTATGGGCTATTTCAAGTTGTGTATCCAATTCACTCAGTGAGCCACCAGCTATGTTGAGAAAATAAGAAAATTCTTTAGCCGAAGTCCGTGCAGCACCTTCTGCAATATTGCTGGAAATAGAAACTGCGGCGCGGCGCATTTGTGAAGTCAATCCGTAAAGTTCATTTTTCGGAAATTTTTCTGTAACTTTGTAAATATGCGTAGCAAGTGAAACGCTTTCTTTCCAGACATCCAAGTTCTTGTGCGCTCTTTTCACCATTCACTTTTCACGTTTCATCCTACGTCGCCTATAGTGACCTTTAGGTTATGCGCTCGGATAGTTCGTCCTTGTGTCACTTCGAATCCCGATTTATCGGGATGAGAAATCTTAAAACAACAAGATTTCTCCCTTCGGTCGAAATGACATATTGAGTTTTTTCTATTCACCATTCACTATTTAGTGAGACCAGTTGAGAACAAGCGTAGCGCAGTTCGAAACGTAAGTCGAACTATCTCCGAAGCGCAGCGAAGTGGGACACGTTTCACTATTTCTTAAAAGACACTGTCGTTTTCCTGCGGAAGATATTCAGGAACGATTTCCTTCAGTTTTATCTTAATGCCCTTCGCATCGTGCCTTTTCGCCATTTTCTCCAACTCGTCAAGTTGATCATAAAGATATTTTTTAGCTTCCGTTGGATTTTTCGCTTCATGAAAGAATCCGTTGGATTTTAAGACCATGACCTTTTTATGGCTGGTGGGCAGAATGTCCTCTCCAACCGTGATCAGCTCTTCATAAAGTTTTTCGCCTTCGCGCAAACCGGTAAATACAATTTTAATATCCACATCCGGCTCCTTGCCGGAAAGACGGATTAAGTCGCGCGCCATATCGGCAATCCTTATCGGCGTTCCCATGCGCAAAATAAAAATTTCGCCGCCTTCACCCATCGTACCGGCCTGCAGAATCATTTGCGATGCTTCAGGAATCGTCATGAAGAAACGGTTGATTTCCGGATGCGTGACCGTCACCGGCCCGCCCTGTTCGATCTGACGGCGGAACAACGGGATAACGGAGCCGGACGACCCGATCACATTGCCAAACCGCACGGCCATAAACCGTGTGCCGTTGCCCTGCTGGCATTGCATGATCAATTCCGTCACCCGCTTGCTCGCGCCCATCACATTGGTCGGGCGCACGGCCTTATCGGTGGAAACCAGAACAAACCGTTCCGCATGATGTTTAATGGCCATTTCCATCACCACACGGCTGCCCATAATATTATTGACTACCGCCTGCCATGGATTTTTCTCCATCATGGGCACATGCTTATACGCTGCCGCGTGAAACACGACCTGCGGTTTGTGTTTTTCAAAAATATCATTCATTAACGTCTCATCCTGCACGTGCCCCAGAATGGCTTCGCAGTAGCGGAAGAAATGTTCGTTGAGAATCTCCATTTGAATATTAAAAAGATTGGATTCGCTGGAATCCAGCAGAATCAGGCGGTGCGGCTGGTATTTAACAACCTGCCTGCAAAGCTCCGAACCGATGGAACCCCCGCACCCGGTGATCAGAATGGTTTTGTCATCGAGATAATTCCGGATGTCCCGGACATTAAGCTGCACCGGCGAGCGCCCCAGAAGATCCTCATAGCTGATGTCCCGGAGCAGTTTTACACTGACGCGGCCATCGATTAAATCACCGATGCCGGGCAGAATTTTATAAGACACATTGCATTTCTGGCAGGTATCTACGATGCGGCGGATTTGATCGCCATTGGCGGAAGGCACGGCAATGAGGATTTGATGAACCGTTTCCTGCTTTAAAATTTTGGGCAGACGTTCCACCATACCCAAAACCCTCACCCCATGAATCGTCCGGCCTTGTTTTTGCGGATCATCATCAATAAATCCAACAACTTCGTAATTCAATTTGTAGTTGTCGATGGTTTCCCGTAAAATTTTTTCTCCCGCATCGCCGGCGCCGATAATCAACACTCTTGTTAATTTAGTCATAAGAGAAGGATTCATATCGGTCACCTGATTACTTAATACAGCAAAGAAAGAACGAATAGCCATGCGCGCGCCACCGGCAAGGACAAATGTGATAACGCCATCGACAATAAATACACTACGAGGATATCCTGCAAATCGGTTGATCATCAGGATGGTCATCATGACAATCATGGTCGATAAAACACAGGCCTGGGCTAAAAGCCAGAAATCCCGTACGCTGGTGTAGCGCCACATGCCCCGGTAAAGTCCGATGGAAAAGAACAGGACAACCTTGAGCGGAAGAATCCAGAAAAGCAGATTGCCGATCTGCTCGAAATTAATATTGGCCACATTAAAATCAAACCGGAAAAAATACGACAGATAAAGCGCAATGGTAAACAGCAGGACATCCGTAATGACCATCAGATAGAAATTCGGATTTTTAAATTGAGCGTACATTATTCACCATAAACTATTAGTGAGACTCGTTGAGAGCGAACAAAGTGATGCTCGAAACGTTAGTCGAACTATCCCAGGCACGAAGCGCCGTGGGACAACCATCCACTATCCACTACTAACATCAATTATCCCAGGCACGCATAACCTAAAGGTCACTATAGGCGCCGCGGGACAAATCGCAGAAGATTTCTTATATACGTGTTCGAAATGACCGCCAATTATTGTCATTTCGAGGAGCGTCAGTGACGAGAAATCTTAAAACACATAAAAGACAAGATTTCTCACCCGATAAATCGGGATTCGAAATGACAGCTGAACTATCAACCATCAATCCCACGTCGCTTCGCTCCTGGGATAATTCCATTTACGTCTCGAACTGCACTTTGTTTGTTCTCGACGAATGTCATTACCATCAACCATCAACTATCCACTATCCACCGCTCTTAACGCTGTACCAAATATGCCCGACAAACTCATGAAAAACAAGAGAATTATTATAAAGCCAATGAGACTGCGGAATATATCTGACTGCAGGCGTTCCGGCAGCAGACGAATAAAGATAACCTGCCGGTAAAGGCAGTATATTCCGAAAATATTTGCGAAATGCCGTCTCGCTGCGCTTCATATGGCTGGCGGACGTCACCAGTCCGATCTTCATATCTTTATTCGCAAACATCTTATTAAACTCCATCACATGTTCATACGTATTTTTTGATTTTGCTTCAATACGAATTTTGTCTTTGGGCACACCTAAGTCCTCAGCCATTTTTGCCATCAACCGCGCATCCGGTATTTTTCCCTCGCTGGTGCCTGAACAAACAAGAAATTTCGGGTTATATTTTTTGTACATCTGCACCGCATGAACCAATCTTACCGTGGTTGTCTCTCCCAAAAATGTCTTAGACAAAACGTTGATATCATAACTCCCGCCGCTGAGAACCACAATCACTTCCGGATTCATTTTATTTTTTTCAGGCGACTCTTTTATATATTTATTCTCAAGCTGATAGCTCAAATAATTTGAAACGGGAAATGTGCTGAAACCATAAAGCAACACAATGACAAAGAATAAAAATAACGTATCACTCTTTTTCTTGACTGAAATCAGCCAAATCAAAAAAGAGGCCAGAAGAAGGACAAAAATGATAAAAACCGGATCAACAAATGCTTTCAATACGTCGTAAACTTGTTCCATATATTGTTTTATCCTTTAAAATTTAATTTGTGAATCTCCGTTAGTGGAATCACCGTCACATTCTGATTCAACGGATAATCTTTCTTACCGGGATAAATTACCCATAGATGCTTTAAAGCCAACTCGTCGAGTGCCATGCGCATAGAAGATGTTAAGCCTGGCGCCTGTGCGTACTTGATTTCGACACCATAAAGTTGTCCGTTTTTTTGAAATACCAGATCGATCTGAGCGGACGCGTGAACACCCCAAAAGAATGCTTCATCCTCCTTTAGCCGTATGGTCTTAATCGCTTCTTCCAGAGCAAAGCCTTCCCATGAAGAACCAAGTTTCGGGTGCAAAACAACATCTCTTTTCTTTTCCAGAGAAAGCAAGACATGAAAAATCCCCGAATCGCGAAAATAAATCCTGGGTCTTTTTATAATTCTTTTTTTTGTATTATAGTGCCATGGACGCAACTGACGTACCATAAAAGTCCCGGAAAGCAAATCCAGATACCTTTGCGCGGTATGGTCGGAAACACCCAGACTTTTCCCGATTTCTGAAGCATTGAATATTTGGCCGTGATAATGCGCCAGCATTTGCCAAAAGCGGCCAAGAGATTTAGCGGAGATATTGAATCCAAGTTGCGGAATGTCGCGTTCCAAAAAAGTCGAGATAAAATCCTGACGCCACTGATAGGAGGCCGCTTCGCTTGAAGCAAGAAAAGATCTTGGGAAAGCGCCTCTAATCCATAATTTTTCTTCCTTTGCCACACCCACTAGATCCAGTGTAAAGCCGCCCATTTCCAGATAACTGATACGGCCGGCCAGAGATTCCGATGATTGTCGAATCAAATCCTGTGACGCACTGCCTAAAATCAGGAACTTTGCCTTTTTGTTTGGCCGGTCTGAAAGAACGCGCAGCACTGGAAACAAATCGGGAAAACGTTGAATCTCATCAAGCACAATCAAACCTTCTAAGGTTTCCAAAGCCAGCAGCGGTTCTTCAAGCCTTCGAACATCGCGTGGATTTTCCAGATCGAAGAAAGTTACATCCTTAGGCCACTGTTCGGAAAATTGATGCGCAAGCGTTGTTTTCCCACACTGCCTTGCCCCCAAAATTGCAACAACCGGATTATTCCTGAGTCGCTTATTTATTATATCTATTTCACGGGTTCTTTTAATTTGCATATAAACATTTTATCATGAAATATCGACATGTCAATTCGAATTATCA
>CAYZRT010000163.1:0-5259 GCA_964480875.1 uncultured Smithella sp.
CTTTGATGAAACTGGATCTTTCCGCCGGGGTTGATGTGGAAATAAAAGCGTAGGCATGGAATTAATTTTTTGAAAGACGGCGGTTATCGCTGCCATTTTTCAAGTTGAATATTTTATTTACTAAAAAGTTGGACTATCAGATGAGCAAGGGAATTATTGGTAAAAAGTTAGGAATGACTCAGGTATTTGCAGATGACGGATCGGCCGTTGGTGTTACCGCCATTGAGGTTGAACCATCTGTTGTTTTGCAGGTGAAAACCACGGAGAAAGATGGTTACGATGCCGTTCAACTTGGCTATGGCCGTGTTAAGCAAAAAAATGTTACCAAGCCTCTGCAGGGTCATTTTAACAAGGCCAATAGAGGATTTTTCCGTGTTGTACGAGAATTTCCGGTGCTGTCTGAAACATACGAAGTGGGACAGGAAATTACCGCTGATACATTAAAAATGGGCGATTATGTTGATGTAGTCGGAACGTCGAAAGGAAAAGGGTTCCAAGGTGTCGTCAAGAGACACGGTTTTGGTGGCGGTCGAGCCACTCATGGCTCCATGTTTCACCGGGCTCCCGGTTCCATTGGTGCCAGCGCTGATCCGTCGCGTGTTTTCAAAGGAACCAAAATGGGCGGTCAGATGGGTAATGTTCGTAAAACCATCCAGAATTTGCAGGTGTGGCAGGTTCGTTCCGACAGAAATTTGCTTTTATTGAAAGGTGCTGTCCCGGGAAGCAAAAACGGTTTTGTATTAATAAAAAAAGCTAAGAAAAAATAGTGATTAGGTCACATCTGGAGTTATGGACATGGCAGTTGCGGATGTTTTTAATATTGAAAAAAAGAAAGTTGCTGAAGTTGACTTGAATGATGCAGTGTTTAGCGCTGATGTCAACGAAGCAGTCATATACGATGTGATTAAAATGCAGCGGGCTGCAAAGCGCTCCGGTACGGCTTCCACGAAAACCAGAAGCGATATCAGCGGCGGCGGTAAAAAACCATGGCGTCAGAAGGGCACCGGCCGCGCCAGATCCGGGACATCGCGATCTCCTATTTGGAGAAGTGGCGGGACTGTTTTCGGTCCTCATCCCCGGGATTACTCCTACAGCATGCCAAAAAAAATGCGTAAGACAGCTTTGATATCCGCCTTAAGCATGAAATTCAAAGACAATAAAATGCTGATCCTGAAGGATTTTCCCATGGAGAAGATCAGTACGAAAACATTTAAAAATGTTTTTGATCTTTTTGAACTGAAAAAGGCTCTTTTTGTTTTGGATGGTAATCATGAGGTTTTATTGAAGTCGTCACGCAATTTAAAAAACGTCAAAATGATCAGGTCGGAGGGCATTAACGTTTATGATATTCTCAACCATGAACATTTAATCCTTCTCGAACCCTCTGTAAAAAAGATTGAGGGAGCATTGCTGGTATAATGGAACTAAATAAAGTCGTTAAAAGAATACTGGTCACGGAGAAGAGCACTGCGGCGCGGGATGCATCGAACAAATATTTTTTTGAAGTAGATCGCAAAGCGAACAAAGTGGAAATAACGAACGCGGTCGAAAAGCTTTTTAAGGTCAAAGTTATTGAGGTTCGCGTCATGCATGTTTTGGGAAAAAAGAAGAGAATGGGAAGGACAATCGGTCAAAAAAGTTCCTGGAAAAAAGCTGTGGTGACTTTAGCTGCCGGCAATAGTATTGAGTTTGCTGAAGGCGTATAAGAATTGGTTTAAGGATTAGACGGATGGGAATTATTAAGTATAAACCGACATCACCGGGTAGACGATTTCAAAGCGTTTCGGATTTTGCGGAAATTACATCTACAGAGCCGGTTAAGAGGCTGTTGAAACCTCTTAAGAAAAAAGGCGGCCGTAATAGTTATGGGAGAGTCACGGCGCGTCATATTGGCGGTGGTCATAAACGCAAATATAGAGTGATTGATTTTTGCCGCAACAAAGCGGACATCCCGGCCAACGTTGCCGCAATCGAATATGATCCAAACAGAACGGCAAGAATTGCGCTGCTGAATTATCGTGATGGTGAAAAAAGATATATTGTCGCTCCGGCGCAGGTTAATGTTGGAGATGTTTTGTTTAGCGGTGAAAAGGCCGATATCAAACCGGGCAATGCTGTTCCCTTGAAATACATTCCCTTGGGATCCCTGATTCACAATGTGGAATTAAAAGTCGGACGCGGGGGGCAACTGGTCAGATCCGCAGGAGCCTATGGTCAGTTGATGGCCAAAGAAGGCAGTTATGCTCAGGTCAGACTTCCTTCCGGTGAAGTGCGCAAGGTATTCATTGAATGTATGGCAACCATCGGTCAGGTGGGCAACAACGACCACGAAAATATCAGTATCGGCAAGGCCGGAAGAAAACGCTGGCTGGGGAAGAAACCGCATGTTCGTGGTGTTGTAATGAATCCGGTTGATCATCCGATGGGTGGCGGTGAAGGCAAGTCTTCCGGCGGACGACATCCCTGTACACCATGGGGCATACCGACGAAGGGTCATAAAACGAGAAAAAATAAGAGAACTGACAAATACATTATTAAGAGAAGAGGTAAATAAGCGTGGCACGCTCGATCAAAAAAGGTCCATATATTGAAGAAAGGTTGCTGGCTAAAATCAGAAGAATGGAAGCCGAGGGAACCAAGAATGTCATCAAGACATGGTCGCGGCGTTCAACCATTACACCGGAGCTGATCGGTTACACTTTTGCTGTGCATAACGGAAAAAAATTCATACCGGTTTACGTGACTGAAAACATGGTGGGTCACAAGCTTGGTGAATTTGCGCCGACCCGGGTTTTCTTTTCGCATTCCGGTGATCGCAAGACAAAGGTTACGACTTAAATATTTGGAGATCGTGCTGGGTTAGGTTTGGAGTTAATGACTATGGAAGCAAAAGCAGTTGCAAGATATATAAGAATGTCGCCGCAAAAAGTAAGGCTTGTGGCTGATCTGATCAGAGGGAAAAAGATACAGGAAGCGCGCAATATTCTTCTTTACACCAGGAAGTATGCAGCCGGCATCGTTGCCAATGTTCTGAAATCCGCTGTGGCCAATGCCGCCCAAAACCCAAATATCGATGAAAACATTCTTTACGTCAAAGAAATTTACGTTGATCAGGGACCTTCATTAAAGCGCTGGCGTGCCAGAGCACAGGGAAGAGCGGCAGGATTTAAAAAAAGAAGTTCACATATTACAGTTATTTTGGACGAAATTTAAGGAGGTAAGGTTTGGGCCAGAAGGTTAACCCGGTAGGATTACGATTGGGCTACATTAAGAAGTGGCAATCCGTATGGTATACCGACAAAAAATACAGTGAAGTGCTTCATGAGGATTTACAGATCAGGAAGTATCTGAAAAAGAAACTGTATCATGCGGGAATTGCTAAAATTGAAATTGAGAGAGCGGCCAATAAAGCCAAGGTTAACATCTATTCAGCAAGGCCTGGCGTCATTATCGGGAAAAAAGGATCCGAAATCGAAAAGCTCAAATCAGAAATAGAAAAGTTTTCACAGGCGGAGATTATTATCAATATTCTGGAAGTACGCAAACCGGAAGTGGATGCTCAGTTGGTTGCGGAAAACGTGGCCATGCAGCTGGAAAAAAGGGTGGCGTTTCGTCGAGCGATGAAAAAATGCGTCGGTTATGCGCTGAAGTTCGGCGCCAAAGGCATCAAAATTGCCTGTTCGGGAAGATTAGGCGGCGCGGAAATGTCGCGATCGGAATGGTACAGAGAGGGCCGTGTCCCATTGCATACCCTTCGGGCGGATATTGATTACGGTTTTACGGAAGCCAATACGGCTTATGGATTGATCGGGGTGAAGGTTTTTATTTTCCACGGAGAAGTGCTGCCGACAAAAGATGAAAAATGAAATTATTCCTGCCCGTCGGTTTTTACGGTTATGCGGAACAGGAATTTATGTGGATAGGTTGAACGGGAGTTTTGTTTTATGTTAATGCCGAAAAGGGTAAAATTCAGAAAGTTGCAAAAAGGCCGAATGGGAGGCAAAGCAACAAGAGGAAGCTCGATTTCTTTTGGTGAGTACGGATTACAGGCGGCCGAATGCGGCTGGGTTACTGCCAGACAAATTGAAGCGGCGCGTGTTGCGATGACCCGTTACGTAAAGCGCGGTGGAAAAATTTGGATTAGAGTTTTTCCTCATAAATCCGTGACGAAAAAACCCGCTGAAACCCGCATGGGTAAAGGAAAGGGAGCTCCCGAAGGTTGGGTGGCGGTCGTCAAGCCCGGTTCCGTGCTTTATGAAATGGAAGGTGTTTCCAAAGACGTTGCCCAAGAAGCTTTTCGTTTGGCAGCCCATAAATTATCCATTGCAACTAAATTTTTATCAAGGGATATCGCTGATGAAAATTAAAGAAATCAGAGCTCTCGACGTCAGCGGGCTCAAACAAAAAAACGCTGAATTAAGCGAAGAACTTTTCCGGTTAAAAATCAGGCATGCATCGGGGCAACTGGAATCAACGGTTATGCTGGGGCGCTTGCGTAAGGATATTGCCCGTGTCAAAACTGTGTTGAAAGAAAAGGAGGCTGCGAGTTAACAGATGGCTGAACGAGGTAATAAACGCACAATCAAGGGTGTCGTGATAAGCAATAAGATGGATAAAACAATTGTTGTCAGGGCGGAACGTTTTGTGAAGCACCCTGTTTTTCACAAATATGTGCGTAAACATGTCAAATATAAAGCCCATGATGAACAGAATCAGAGTAAAATGGGCGACACGGTTTTAATTATTGAATCGCGACCCTTGAGCAAGGAAAAACGCTGGCGGATGCTGGAAATTTTGGAGAAGGCTAAATAGATTAATCGGCTTGTTTCAACAAGTCAGTTTGATGAGGATTTTGATATGATTCAGATGCAGACCATACTCAATGTTGCGGATAATTCCGGAGCCAAAAAGGTTGCTTGCATTAAGGTGCTTGGTGGTTCCAAGCGACGTTACGCGAGTTTGGGCGATGTGATCGTGGTGTCCGTCAAGGAAGCGATTCCCAATTCCAAAGTTAAAAAAGGTGATGTGATCAAGGCGGTTATCGTGCGCACGGTTAAGGAAGTGAGAAGGCCGGATGGTTCTTATCTGAAATTTGATGATAACTCGGCGGTTTTAATTTCCAATCAGATGGAACCGATTGGAACGCGAATTTTTGGACCTGTCGCCCGCGAATTAAGAGCGAGACAGTTCATGAAAATTATATCTCTGGCTCCTGAAGTTTTGTAAAAATGTTTCGCAGAGGGGAAAAATGAGTTTAAA
>CAYZRT010000164.1:0-5035 GCA_964480875.1 uncultured Smithella sp.
CTCGGCCCACGGATTAGAAGTCCGTTGCTCTATCCAACTGAGCTACAGGCGCATTGTTTACCTGTGCCTAAAAAGACTTAGCCTAATAGCCTCTCTTCTTTTTTTTGTCAAGATTAAATACGACCACCCGTGTTTTTTCTTCGTGATTATGTGCTGGGGAAATTCATCCGTTATTTTACATACCCGGCTATACCATCGAAGCGAAATGCTTTTTTATCAAGCTTTCCTCCCTGCAAATCAGTAGAATAAAAATAGTGACCAGTTTGAGCATTATACCAGCGGTAAAGTTCCCTTGTATTGGTAAGTTTCGACGTAGCGATGTTGCCCATGGTTCCTTCCAGGATATAACCACGCAGGTCTTTTTTCCCTCCGGAATGATCATAATGATAAAAATGACTTTTTCTTTGCGGATTGTACCAGCGGTAAAAACGAACCGTTCCTGGCGTATCCGGTTGAAATAACCGGAAAGCAATTCCCTCTTTTACATATCTGTTCTGGAATAATCTTTTTATTTCCGATTGCGGATCAGCGGTAAAAAGATAATCACTCCCATTGAAATATCTGTAGATATCAATCACCTTGGGGACAATATCGGGAAGGACTTCGGCAAATACTTCAACAATCGCTTCGCCGCCGTTGGTGATAAACAGGATATCATCTTTGTATAAACCGGGAAACACTTGCTTCGTGTTTAATGAAACTGTCAAATAATTCGTTTGTCTGGTCGTTGCGCCGGAATCAGGAAATATTTTTATACTCTTTTCGGGGAAAAAAAATGTTTCTGGCCCCAGTATCTTCATCCCTTCCAATACCAGAGGGTTATCTTTGCTCGTGATTGTAAGCATATGAGGACCGTTTGAAAGTTTATCCGCAATGAGTATTTCGCCTGCATTTGCCTCAACATCTTCAAAAAAATCTTTTTTATCGATGAGTTGTTTATCAAGGGATAGGGTGAGATTTCCTTTTTGGCGGCAGGACAAGAAGTACAAAATTATTCCTGTTCCGTTGAAATTTATCTCAAGAATGTTTTCACCTTGCGCAATGGCAGGATAGCCGTTTCTTTCAAACCATTGACCCGTCAATTCGATCATTTCGTTTATATGGCCGGGGACCGTATAAACGCCACTGCCTTTTACGTCTTCATTCACAAACGATAAATATCTGCCCCGCTGCAAATCATCGGGCGTATATCCCGTTTCATGTTTGCGCACCGCCACCGACCACGAAAGAATGTCTTTGCCGCTGTTGGTCAGCAATATTTTTTTGGAAATAGTTCTTTCCGGCAGGATGCCGCCCATATCCAGTCTTAATGGATTTAATTTGATTAAAGGATTCTTTTGTGTGTATGCAATAACAAAAGTGGTTAATACTTTTTGGGGGCCACTTTTAGAATCGATTATAATCTCTTCTGTATGATGGCCCGCTGTAAGTTTTTTAAGGCAGACTATTGAATCATTCTTGGATTCAATCTTCATTTCAGTATCGACAAATAAATTGTCCTGTCTATTTTCAAAGAGCATGTCTTCCCTGATCAGCAATCGGATTTCCACTTTTAAAGAGTCTGTCCCGCTTTTCAACAAACCGGACAAATTCCGTTTCTCCAGTTTCTTCCAGCCTTCCGGTCCTTGCGTTGACCAATTGATGCTTCCGGAACCGGTGTTCTTTAAATTAAAACGTCCCTCTCCCGGTTTTTCAAAAGAAATGATGCCGAAATTAAGTTCCGCCGGAGTTATGGTAAGTTCTGCTGCAGCTTTCTTTAATTCTTTACTCGCCGGCTTTTGGATACGGTCTTTTATGACTGGATTCGTCTTTAGCGGACTTGTCACGTTTTTCGCCAAACCGGCCGAAGGGCAAATCATGAACGCACTGATTAGAAAAATTATGTAAAACTTTACTCTGAACATAAAGATCTCTTAAAATCCGAAGCTTCTCCCTGCTGCTGAAGCTGAAAATTTTTACTATAATAACGCAATATCCCGCGACTTACAAAGCATTCATTTTCAAGATGATGCTCTCTATTCCAAATCGCGGGATTGATATTTTCCTAACGCAAAGATTGAAATTTAGCAACTATTTTCAATATTTTATGTTTTCAGTTTTCGTTCTTGAGGAAATAAAATACTAAAATACTTGACATATCCGCCACACAAGATATAGCTTGCTCACAATTTTTCACGACATATCAACAATTTCACGGCTGCACGTCATAATGAACGATGAGATTCTAAAGTACTGGATAGCGCTGAATTCTATCAAAGGCATCGGAAATGTCTCCTTTGCGGCTTTGGTTGATAAATTCGATTCTCCTCTGGCTGTCTTTAACGCTTCTCCATCCAGATTAACAGAAACTCCGGGTATCTCCAGCCAAACAGCCGCTTCAATCGCCAATTTCAAACAATGGAATAAAGTTAAAGTAGAACTTGAACTTATTAAAAAATATCATTTTAATATAGTAACTTATCAGGATGATCTCTATCCCCGGCAACTATTGAATATTTATGACCGCCCTCCTTATATATATGTGGGCGGCAAGCTAATGAAAGAGGATATTAATATAGCCATTGTCGGATCCCGGGCAGCGAGTACTTATGGCAAATATACGACGGAAAGAATCAGCCGTGAACTGGCCATTAAAGGAATCACCGTGGTCAGCGGCATGGCCCGGGGCATTGATTCTGCCGCTCATCTTGGAGCGATAATGGCACATGGTCGAACCATCGCCATTCTGGGCAGCGGTCTGGATGTCATTTATCCGCCGGAAAATAAAAAATTATTTGCAGACATTATCGAAAACGGCGCCGTGATTTCCGAATTTCCCCTGGGAACGCCGCCGCGTTCAACAAATTTTCCAGCACGCAACCGTATTATCAGCGGCATGTCGTATGGCGTGGTCATCGTGGAGGCCGGAGAAAAAAGCGGCTCTCTCATCACGGCGAGGCTGGCGCTGGAACAGGGACGGGAGGTTTTTGCCGTGCCCGGAAGCATTGATTCGTCCGGCTCGCGCGGAACTAATAAATTAATCAAGCAGGGCGCGAAGCTGATTGAAAATACTGATGACATTCTCGAGGAAATCCTTCCTCAAATCGAGCGAATAACCCCGTTGCAAACATCCCCGTCTCCATCGGCAAATGTGAACGTGGAAAGTTTTGAATCATTTACTGATGTTGAACAAAAAATACTTGGTTTTGTTGTTCTTAAGCGCATTCATATTGACGACCTGATTTCTTCCACAGGTTTATCATCTTCCGTTATTTTGAGCTCATTAACCACCATGGAATTAAGAGGCATTGTTGAACAGCATCCGGGGAAATTTTTCTCATTAAAGAAATAATTCACATATCAAAATCCTCAAGTAATTAATTAAGTTATCGCTAACGAAATAAAAATATCTTTACAAATTGTTTTCTAGCGTCTATAGGGGCGGCAAAATTTATTTTTTATTTTTAAGCGAAAGGTTATTTATGGCGCATTCTCTGGTGATTGTGGAATCTCCCACGAAAGTTAAAACCATTAAAAAATTTCTCGGAGCCGATTTCAATGCCGTGGCTTCTATGGGACATATCAAAGATTTGCCGAAAAGCAAATTGGGAATTGACTTGGAAAAAGATTTTGAACCTTCATACAGCGTCATCGAAACAAAAAAGAAAACGATTGATGAGTTAAAAAAAGCGGCAAAAAACGCTGAGAATATTTATCTGGCTCCCGATCCCGATCGCGAAGGTGAAGCGATTGCCTGGCACATCGCGGACGTCATCAACACCAAAAATAAAAATGTTTATCGGGTCCTCTTCAACGATTTAACCAAAGACACTGTAACCGAAGCCATCCAACATCCGCTGCAACTGGATTTTAACAAATACGAAGCGCAGCAGACGCGGCGCATTCTCGACCGGCTGGTCGGCTATCAGATTAGTCCCGTTTTGTGGGACAAAGTCAAAAGAGGATTGAGCGCGGGACGCGTGCAATCGGTAGCCGTACGCATGATTTGCGACCGGGAGGAAGAGATCAAGAATTTTGTGCCGGAAGAATACTGGAATCTGGTGGCAAAATTTGAAGGTAAAAATCCGCCTCCTTTCGACGCGAAACTGCTCAAGGTCGACGGCAAAAAAGCCAAGGTGACCAACGGCGAACAGGCCGCCAAGCTGGCTGCCAAGATCAAGGAAGCCGAGTTTATCGTTGAAAAACTGGAGAAGAAAGAAGTTAAACGCGCGGCTCCGCCGCCTTTTACCACCAGCAAGTTGCAGCAGGAAGCTTCGCGCTGGCTGCGTTTCTCGGCCAAGAAGACCATGATGGTCGCGCAAAAGCTCTATGAAGGAATCGATCTGGGCAAAGAAGGTTCCGTCGGCCTGATCACCTACATGAGAACCGATTCTTACCGGATATCCGAAGAAGCGCTCAGAGATGTCCGCGATTATATCAAAGAAAGTTATTCGTCAGACTATCTGCCGCATAAACCGCATACCTACAAGAACACGCAAAAAGCGCAGGACGCCCACGAAGCGATTCGTCCGTCCAAAATGACGTATAAACCGAATGATATAAAACATTACCTGACGGCCGAACAATTCAAGCTCTATCAGCTGATCTGGAACCGTTTCGTCGCCAGTCAGATGAATCCGGCGATATTTGATCAGACCACGATTGATGTCGCCGGCGCCCACTGCATCTTCCGCGCGCAGGGACAGGTCATTAAGTTCCCCGGATTCACCATTGTTTATACGGAAGGCAAGGATGACAAGGAAGAAAACGGCAATGGCAACGGGAATGACAAGATTCTTCCTCCAGTCGCGGAAAAAGAAAAACTGAAACTTCTCCATCTGAACACCGAACAGAAATTCACGCAGCCGCCGCCGCGTTTTTCGGAAGCATCGCTGGTGCGCGAACTGGAGGAAAAAGGAATCGGCCGTCCCAGTACCTACGCCACCATCCTTTCCACCATTCAGGAACGCGAATACGTTTCTCTGGAAAAAGGAAAGTTTTATCCCTCTGAACTGGGGATGACGGTCACGCATTTACTGGTCAAAAGCTTTCCGAC
>CAYZRT010000165.1:0-5034 GCA_964480875.1 uncultured Smithella sp.
AAATTTTCACACCAAAATAAGACACTAAAAGAAGAATAAAGGTGATACCGGAAAAGAGTGCCATCCGGTAACCCTTCCAACCGATGGCCAGACGCTGATGCAGCAGAAAGCCGTAAATAATCCAGGCGGCAAACGTCCACATGATTTTCGGGTCGGTCAGCCAGCCGGTTTTCCAACTCATTTCCGCGAAAATCACTCCGGCGATAACACCCACGCTTAAAATCGGGAATCCCCACAAAAGGCACATATGGTTGATTCTATCGAGCTCGTTCAATGATGGCAGAAGCCTGCTCATGCCGCTTAGCTTTTTACTTTTCAGCAACCGGTTTTGCATGATAAACATCAACCCGGCGCAGGAAGCGATCACAAAGAGCGCCTCGCCAAAAATCGTCAGAAACAAATGCACGGCAGTCAGCCCGCTTTGCAGATTTTGCGGGCGAATAGACTTGCCTGCTTCCTCGCCCGCGGCGGCTATCATTAACAGCAGGATCAGCGGCGAGATAAACGCTCCAAGCACCCGGGTTTTGGTTTTGAATTGCAGGATCAGATACACCGCACACACTGACCAGGCACAAAAAGAAAGAAAATCTTTAGAGTCGGGATTAACTAGCCACGACGAATTGATGATAACGAAAAGGAATTTAATAGTTAGAAAAACGAAAGCGGCGGACAAAATCCAGGTGGAAATTTTGGCGAGCTTCACTCTTTTGACAAGAAGCGAGGACAGATAACCGACGGTGCTGACGGCGCAAAGGATAAGAGCAATTTTAAACGACATCAGCTCCAGATTAGCTAAAATCAATTTCCACCTCCTCGCCTGTAATTTTTTTCACGATTTCTTTCACTTTTTTGATGTCTTTATCTTTGATGAAATCCAGTATGCCCAGCGCCATGAGAGACGTGAACCAGTCCTTGCCGATACCGGCGTTCTTTTCCATTTTTGTGCGCAGATTCCCTAAAATATTTAAAAATATTTCATATTCCTTGCCGTATTGTCTTTCCAATTCTTCTCTTAAATAGCTTGCCAGTGCCGGGCTTTTACCACCGGTGCCGATCGCTATTTCCAAATTGCCACGCTGCACAATAGAAGGAAGAATAAAATCGCACTTTTGCGGATCATCAACGATGTTGACGGGTATGCCTTTGGCCCGCGCGTCCTTGGATATGCGGGCATTGGTCTTTTCATTATCCGTTGCCCCGATAATCAGGGCGGCTTCATCAATTAAATCGCCTGAATATTCGGCGGCGATATAAGTGATTAAATTTTTGTCTTTCAGAGCAGCAAGTTCTGGGGCAAGTTTCGGGCTGATAATGGAAACTTTCGCGCCGCAATCCAGAAGCCTTTCGGCTTTTCTCAAGGCAACTTCACCGCCGCCGACGATGACGCAAGTTTTCCCTTTGATGTCCAAAAAAACAGGATAATATTTCAAGATTTTCTTCCCTCCCAACGATGGAAAATCACTTTTGTTAAAAGTGCTTAGAAAGGTATCATGAAGGGATGCAAATATCAAGAACGGATAGGATTTTAACGATACGGCGTCCTGTGTCGGACGCCGTATCGAAAGATTGAAAAATGGTTCAAAAAAGTCTCTGTGACTTACCGTTTTACGGAAAAATAAAGTTCAGCAGGTTGGTGACGACCTTTTCCGGTTGGCCATCGTTTTGCACGGCCGCCGCCGTCAACACATCCAGATGATTATATCCGGGGATGATTGGAGAACCCGCGGGTAGTAGGTCTTCTCCGAGCTTCGCGCCGTCCCCCGCGACAATATTAATAACGGGCCGTTGGGAAATACCGTCCGGATGCACGACAACATCGCTGCCCATCATGGATTCGACCGCCAGCCGCATCGGGAAATATTTTTCCACGAAATCCATCGGCAGCGCACCCAAAGAACGTGCCAGGTCATTAGCATCGGTGACTTCCTTGGCCGCCATCGTGAAAGGCACTCCGTCGTTGTTGTTCGGAATCGTTATTCCTTCGATTTCATCGTAATTGATCCATCGATAGAGCGGCCCTTTTTTCAGGGCGGTCCCGCTGTTGGTTGCAATAGCGAGCGTTCCACCGCTTCCGAACGGGAAGTGTTTCTCCGCAACCGATCCCCCTCCGAAAAAGCCCAGGCTGGCCTGAATGATATTAATCGGCATTGCGTTGTCATCCATAAACAGAGCCATTAAGGCCTGGTTGGTGTACCGGAATTTATAGATTGAAGGCTTACTCGCCAGGTAATCCCATATGTTTCTCGAATGATAGAATCGGTAGCAGCCTTTTACACTGTCCGAGGCCGGCAAATATGAAATTAAATCTGTTTCTGCATTCGGTGCGACCATAGCAGCATAGCCGACGCCGGCCAGAAGATTCATGATTTCAGGAGTAATAACGCCGGAAAGGAAGATAAATCGTTCAAACAATCCCTTCCGCATTAAATAAACAGCGCTGTCGGGTATCTTGCCCAGAAGGTTCCTCAAACTGACCACGTCTCCCGCCTGCACTGAAAGCAGCGGATCGGACGTTATCAAAGAATCCAGAGCAAAGTAGCCGGCAGCTTGATTATAACCCGCATCGTCAAGCGTAGTCAGATCACCGTCAAAATCCGCGCAGGCATAGGCGCCGGTCAGAAATCCGCCAAGGGAATGACCGCCGATGTAGACTTTCTCCCGACGAACCGACGGGTCGGGAATTCCGCGCGTGATGATTTGGTTCCAATCATTCAGGGTCTGTTCCATGCCCATTTCCACAAGCCATTTCGCGTCGTCGCTCAGGGGTTTAATATAACCCTGAAAATATTGCCCGTGGTACGGTTTGTTCCGGTAATAATAATCCACCAGGTCGTGCAGATTGCCGGTTTCTCTCGCCAGGCGCAGACCGTTCATGTCTTCCAGACAGTTCGATCGCCTGTCAATCGCCCAAAATTCGACAAACTTGCTTTTTTCATTGTAGGCTCGTGTCACCAGGTTGGCCGCGACATTGTAGAACGCTGACGCTCCCTCCAGAACGCCCGGCTGGGCGATCAGAATTCTGTCCGCGTCGGAAGGATTAACCGGCCCGTTGATGTGACGGACACGCAGAAAATTAAGACTGTCGCACGCCGCCGGGTGAGACGGACAAGAAGCCGGTAATGGTGCGGAAACAGTCACAGCAGTTGCCTTCGTTAAAGGAAACGCTGTGTTTTGATCCGCCACGCTTTCCGTGAAGCCTGCCGGAGGCCAGGTAGCGGTCATACCATTGCCTGCCATGAAAATTGCTAATGTACAGATGACTAAAATGAGCTTAAATTTTTTCATAAATACTTTTTCCCTCCCCCTTATTGAATAATTAAAGATGAAGTAAATCCTGTACAACAACACTTAACTTAATGGACAAATGTATATTTATATGGATTTGACAGGAGTAGAAACGTGCAGCAGGAGGTGAAAAACGTGCAATTTGGTGTACACTTAAATGATATTCCTGATGTTTGTCAAGCAGGAAAAACGGCCGGAGAAAATTCAGCCAGACAAAATCACAGTTATTTTTTCTGCCGAGAATCAGTGTGAAATTTGGTGATCATTGCCGGTGGAATGATGCTGCTATTCCGAGACTTCCACGCGGTTGCGCCCATTTTTCTTGGCTTTATACATGGCTTCATCCGCGCGGGAAATCGTTTTATCTATATCTTCATTTCTTTTGTGCTCGGCCAGACCGATAGAAACCGTAACTCCGGATTTACGACCACGACCCAGATCAATAAAGAGAAATTCTTCGACACAGGCGCGAAGACGTTCGGCAAACACTTTTGCATCCTGAAGATCCGTTTGAGTAAGCACGACCAGAAATTCCTCACCACCATAGCGTCCGCAGAAGTCGGTCTTGCGCAAAACATTGCTGATAATGTGGGAGAACGTTATCAAGACTTCATCACCAGCCTGATGCCCGAACGTGTCGTTGATGTTTTTAAATTTATCAAGATCCAGCATGGCCAGTGTAAAAGTGGAGCCGGTTCGATTGGAGCGATTATTTTCTGTTGTAACAAGTTCCATCAGATGACGGCGATTGTAGAATCCGGTCAGGTCATCATGAATTGCCATCTCTTTGATTTTTACCAGAGAGGACTGAAGCTTTTTCCGGCTGGTAGCCAGGTCGTGGCGCAACGCGCTGATATTCCCGCCGATAAAAGAAACGGAAATAAGAACAACGGCCAAAACCAGCCATTGAAATATTTCAATATGAAGGACAATATCCTGCGGACGAAAAACATACAGTAAATATATATCAATGCCATAGGTCATCAAAATAAAAGAACTGACTTTTAAAAACTGCCTGGTGTCCAGGCGAAACGTACCAAAGAGAAGAATAAGAATGTAAACGGAACAAAGAATCCCTCTGGCTTCATGAACAAAAAATATGGCATACATGACCACAATACTGGCAAGACAAATCTGAATAGACGTCATACTGGGGTCTTTTAACCTCAGGTTCAAACCGCTACGGAAAATAATATATAAAATGGTGTTGAAAAACAGAATAATGATCAAATTCCAGTAAAGGACAGTCAGTCCCATCAGGCCGGTCTTGTATGCCAGATAAGACAGTGACACGTTTAGGGTATAGATTCCTAAAGAGATAAAGAAACGACTGAGGCGTAAAGCCTGTTTGGGATCATTTTTAGGAATGATGGAGAAATCCTGGGCCAGTATCGAAAGGTTGAAGGCCAGTTTGGACAGTTTTCTCGTAATACCGTTGATATTCCAGGATATGCTTTTGTGAGTCATCTATACAGAAAAATCCATTTTTTTATGATTAGCAATTGATTTTCTAAATCATAAAAGCGGGCATAAAGCCATATTAAACTTTCAGTCATGTTATTGGTGAAAAAAGGCAAGCTATTGGGAGAGAAATTTCCAATAGACAACCATCAATCTCATTCCGCTTCTGAAATTTGGGACTCACTATCCCAAGGCGCTACGAATCCCCGTTCGTTGCGCTCAAGGGATAGTTCGCCTTGCGCTTTAATGAGCCTTGATTTTCCAACGGAAAATCTTAGAGCGAATTAT
>CAYZRT010000166.1:0-5005 GCA_964480875.1 uncultured Smithella sp.
GCGGTTGTCTGAAACATTGACTGGAAAGAATTTTTCAAATAGCAAACTAAAGCGTAAATTGTTTGTGGTCAAGATTGCCTTGACATACAAAAATGCATTTTCTATACTCCCGCTGCCAAATGGTAGTTCTTAATGAATCGAAATGATTATAGAATCTTTAAGCGAACAGTTTATTAGTTTGTACAGGATCTTTTTATTAATTGAGGCAATGATTATGCAACTAGCTGCAAATATACGATTCTCTGGACATGAAACTTTCGCCTGTAGATACGCCTGGTTGCCAAAAGCAGTTCTAGCTGTAAAGGCTGATTCGGTAATCCTTACCCCTGCCCATGAAGATGAAGCTATGGTAGAGCTTGGGGTAGGAAAAAACATGGTTCGATCAATCCGTTATTGGGCAGAGTCTTCTTCAATGATCGCTGCAACAAAACAAGGACATGAAGTCACTGATTTTGGGAAACAATTACTCTTAGTCGAAAACGCCCTTGATCCTTACCTAGAGGATATTCAAACACTTTGGCTCATTCATTGGAAGCTAGCCACTAACCCAAAGGCCCTTATTTTTGCATGGGATTATCTATTAAACCAGTATCATGAACCTGAACTTTATACATCGTCCGTGGTTCGTGCATTTAAAAAAGCCATAGCGCAAGGTTCTGATAAAATAATTTCGCAAGGTTCGCTCGAACAACTTTTTGAAATATTTCTGCATTCCTATGTTCCAACACGCGGACGTAAAGGTGAAGTCCGTGAAGATAATCTTGATTCCCCTTTGATCGAGCTAGATCTTCTCCGACATACAGGTTTCACCAAGTCGAGCTTATATCCTGGTAGGCAGGAAGCAAAATACGCTTTTAGAAACGAAGAAAAGTCCGAAATCAGTCAAGCCCTCTTTGCGTTCTGTTTAGAAGAATTTTGGTGCAACAGATTTTTATCGGATGATGTAATCGAACAATCTATCCCATTCCATGCAATCGTCTCAGGCCATGGCAGCCCTGGACAGATTTTTAAAATCCCTGAGCATGATATAAGAACGCGACTTTATGGCATTGAGAAACAAACAGACGGTTATTTTACTTTTGAAGAATCTGTTACGATTCCTAGGTTAGTACGGCATGGCGATAATCAGTGCGCGCCATCGCTTGCCTGTATTTACCAAAGTGAGACTGCAAATGTATAATAACGACATATCCTCCTTGCATCGATATTCAAATCGATTCCTACGTTCAACTGATTTGTCACGTGATTTTAATGATCCAAATGGACTGCGGGGTTATTGTTTAACCGACTTCGGGCTTTCCTGTTTAAATCGCATTTCCGAAGGATTACAGACAAATTCAAGTCGCCGTGCTTGGCGTTTGACAGGCGACTTCGGATCCGGAAAATCCTCTTTTGCGCTTCTTCTTGCAAACGCTTTCCGGGATGCCAAGGGTCGTTTGCCGAAAGAATTACGCAAGCTTGTCATTACCGAAATTCCAGAAGTCAAAAAGAAACAGTATGTTCCTATTCTAGTAGTTGGCAATCGGGGAGCTATCGCACCAGCCATACTCCAGGCTTTACTAGCCGTCCTTGAGGAATTATTTTCACGTGGGACAAAATCGGTCCTAGAGCTTGCTATTGAAAAAGCGTTACAGAAAAAAAAGGTGTCAGATGATGATGCTCTTCATTTAATTCGTGAAGCGAATTCCAAGATCATTCAAAGCGGTAAAGCAAGTGGTATGCTTCTGATCATTGATGAAGTTGGGAAATATCTTGAATTTGCTGCATTACACCCCGAGCAACAGGATGTATATTTTCTACAGCAGTTGGCTGAAATGGCAAGCCGAAGTGGTAAGCACCCATTTATGTTTGTTTGCTTACTACATCAGGGGTTTAATGCTTATGCTGAGCAGTTGACACAAGCAACTCAACGTGAGTGGGAGAAAATTTCCGGTCGGTTTGATGAAATTATTTTTCAACAACCGCTAGATCAAATTGCTTTGCTGATATCATCCGCATTAAATCCTGTAATTGAGAAAATCCCTTCAGACCTGAAAAATGCATCTGCACAAACTTTAAAAAAAGCAATTGAATTTGGCTGGTTCGGCACAACTGCAAATCGAGACAACCTTCATAAGCTGCGTAATGGCCTTTTCCCTCTCGATCCCATGGTCCTACCAGTCTTAGTGCGAACATTTCAACGATACGGTCAAAATGAACGCTCACTTTTTAGCTTTTTATCCGCATATGAACCGTTTGGATTGCGCAGTTTTTCTAATACGCTGCTGACAAACAAAACACACTTATATCAGCTTGCTGATTTTTATGATTATGTGCGCGCCAACTTTGGTCATCGTCTTGCGGTTGCGAGTTATCGTACTCATTGGAATGTCATAGAATCGATTATAGAAGCAAGAAGCACTGACAACCCTTTGGAGCTGCGCGTTCTTAAAACGGTCGGCATTCTCAACCTACTTAACTCTGATGATTTTTTCCCCTCTGAAGATGCTGTCTGCTGGGCAGTTGGCGGTCACTCTCAAGATGAGAGACATGCTGCGAAGAAGCAGCTTAGTAAATTAAATAAAGAACGGGTGCTGTATTTTCGCGGAACCACACGGGGATACTCGCTCTGGCCGTATACAAGTGTTGATATAGAGGGTCGTTTAGATGAAGCAAAAAAGTCTATTCCACGTGTATCACAAATTGCACAAGCTATAACTGAACAACTTGATAGTCGACCAATTGTTGCACGTGCACATTACATTAAAACAGGAAATCTTCGTTACTATGATGTCGTGTATTGTAAGTCTACTGATTTGGTTGAAAAAGCAGCGCAGCACAGAAGTCAGGCTGATGGCCTTATTTTGGTTCCATTATGCGAAAGCCAGGAAGAACACAAACTGGCTAAAGCAAATGCTCTGTTACTTGAAAAGAGAGCTAACGGGTTAATTCAACTTGTTGCCGTTCCTAAACCACTTAGTTATCTACAGCCGGTTGTTTTAGATGCCCAACGATGGGAATGGGTGCAGGCAAACACTCCTGAGCTTAAAGATGATCGATTTGCGTCTGAGGAAATTCATCTTCATCTGCAAGAAGCGCGTAACCGCCTGCAAAACCAGATTCAAGCCTGTATCGGGTTAAATAGAATATCCAGCCGGTCTACATTGAAATGGTTTCATCGCGGTGCTGAGTTTTCAAAGTCATCCGGACGAGAAATACTCAGTTGGTTATCTCAAATATGCGATGAAACCTTCACCAAAGCGCCGATAATCAAGAATGAATTGATAAACCGAAACAATCTTAGTTCAGCTGCTGCTGCAGCACGAATGCGTTTGTTGGAATTGATGTTTGCAAATGCAAACAAGAAAGATCTTGGACTTCCTGAAGACCGAAAGCCACCAGAAAAGTCTATGTATCTTTCGGTGCTTAAAAAAGCTGGGTTGCACTTTGAAAAAGAAGGCATATGGCAAATAGCCCTTCCAGAAGGGAAAGACACATCTAATGTTAAGCCTACGCTTATAAAAATCCAACAAATTATTTCAAAGCACCCTGATAGGCGGATTTCAATTCGAGAACTTATGGACATACTACACCGCCCCCCCTATGGTTTGCGCGATGGTCTGTTTCCAGTCTTTCTTGCTGTGATCGCCATCACCGACGAACAGGATATAGCCTTTTATGAAAATGGTACGTTTTTGGCAGAAATGGGCAAGGATGCTTTTCTCCGAATGATAAAGGCTCCTGAAAAATTTGATATCCAGTATTGTAAAATTGAGGGTGTCCGCTCAGAACTTTTTCATAAACTGGCTGAGGTCTTAGAACTTACCGGGGCAAACAATAGAAAAGTTGAACTGCTAGACGTTGTCCGAAAGCTTTGCCAGTTTGTTGCTCAATTGCCTGATTATGTGCGTACCACGAAACGGCTTTCTGCAAAGACTTTGGCTGTTAGGGCGGTTATAATGGATGCCCGAGAACCTGTACGAATGGTATTTCATGATTTGCCTGTTGCGTGCGGTTTTCATGCATTTGAAATAGGCAAGCCGGTAGCCACAAAAGAAGCTCAACAGTTTGTAGAAAAACTCAAAGAATCGTTTGATGAACTTAGAGGCGCTTTTATAAAGCTTCAACGCTTGATTGATAGTGGCATAGCAAGAGAATTTGGCTATGGCAACCAACTTGCTTGTGAATATCGTTCTAAATTGGCTTCCCGCGCTGAACAATTGCTTATACAGGTAACAGAAAGCAAGCTGAAAGCATTTGCTTTTCGAATTTTTGATGAGGGATTGCCTGAATCTGAGTGGTTGGAATCGGTGGGAAGTCTACTAGCATTACGGCCACCAAATAGATGGAAAGATGATGATGAAGATACCTTTCAAAGAGAATTAGAAAACATCTCTAGCCGTTTCAAACGTGCTGAAAGTATTGCTTACGCGAGTGCTGGAAGTGGTAAATCTAAAACCAGTTTGCGGATTGCAGTTACTAAAGCTGATGGATCAGAACGGCAAGAGGTAATTCATTTCGATGTGCAAGAAGAAGATGTTTTGAATAGTATTCAAAAACAGATAGCAGAAATAATTGAAAATAATGAACGACTTGGCGTAGCTGCGGCCTCTCGCGCGATATGGGCTCGATTAAAATCAGCAGAGGAAGAAAAATGATCGGAAAAACTCGACATATTTTAGGCCTATCTGGTGGCAAGGATAGTACGGCACTGGCACTTTTTATGCGCGATAAAATTCCGGACATGGAATATGTTTTCTGTGATACCGGTAGCGAACTTGATGAAACGATCGACTATTTAAATCAAGTGGAAGCGTATTTGGGTAAGAAAATCGTGCGGCTTAATCCAACTGCAACTTTTGATCATTGGCTTGAGGTATTCAATGGTTATCTCCCTGCACCAAATATGCGTTGGTGCACTAAGCTGCTTAAGTTGCGACCCTTTGAAGAGTACATCGGTGATGGAAATGTGGTGAGTTATGTCGGTATCCGCGCGGATGAAGATCGTATTGGCTATATCAGCACT
>CAYZRT010000167.1:0-4729 GCA_964480875.1 uncultured Smithella sp.
AAATTGCAGCCAACCGTTCCTATTTTGGCGATTTCGATCCATTCGGCGATTTTGATCTCTTATTCGGCGCCGCCAAGTTGAATTTGAAAATAGTCGAAATTCCTGTTCGCTACCGGGAACGAACGTACGGAACGACCAATATCAGCCGCTGGAAGCATGGGTGGCTTTTGCTGAGAATGGTGTTTTTCGCGTTAAGACGGATAAAGTTCATTTAACGTCTAGCAAAGGGTTATCAATAAATCTATGTTACCAATTGATGAGAATGGTCGGATAATCAATTCAGAAAATTATGTTTGATAAGTTAAATATAAAACAAAAATATTCCTTTTTTGTCGTTTTGATCCTCATTGCCTTGACACTTTGTATTTATTGGCCTGTACAGAATTACGGATTCACATATTTCGATGATGATGTCTACGTTACACGAAACAGTAACATCCAAGCTGGTATGACTCTTGAGGGATTGCGTTGGGCTTTCACTACAAAATATTTCGGTTTATGGAATCCTTTGACATGGCTGTCCCTGATGTTCGATTATCAACTTTTTGGTTTTAATGCCGGCGGTTATCATTGGACAAACGTGATATTGCATATTTTAAACTCCGTCTTGTTATTTTTGCTTTTTAAAAATCTCACCGGAGCTGTCTGGCGGAGTGCTTGCGTTGCGTCTTTGTTTGCTGTGCATCCAATTAATGTGGAATCTGTTGTATGGATTGCCGAGCGTAAAAATGTTTTCAGCACTTTGTTTTGGATCACGACAATGTTGTTTTATGTTCGCTACGTCAGGCGACCGGACTGGAAGCGTTATTTGCCGGTATTAATCAGTTTTACTTTAGGATTGATGTCAAAACCGATGTTGGTTACTCTTCCTTTTGTGTTGTTGTTAATTGATTATTGGCCTCTTGATAGAACGAATATAATTCCACCGGATAATAATGCGGAGAAACATATTGTGTTGAAAAAAGAAAAGTTACGTTTTCTGGTTTTAGAAAAAGTTCCTTTATTCATTTTATCAGCTATTTCAATATTAATCGTTCTGTATAATCCTCAATTAAAACATGTTGCACAATTCTCACGATCAATAGATTTCACTCAAAAAATTAATAACGCTATTTTTTCTTATGCCATGTATCTGAAAAAGTTGTTTTGGCCCACGGATCTTTTCATACCCTACTTGTATCTTCATCATCCTTTGTGGCAAATATTTTTATTTGCTATACTTTTAATGCTGGTGACATTTATTGTCTGCCGTTATATTAAAAAATATCCTTATTTATCGGTGGGCTGGTTCTGGTACTTGGGAACATTAGTTCCTGTGATCGGAGTTTTTCAGATTGGTGAGCATACGATGGCTGATCGTTATGCCTATGTACCCTTTATTGGAATATTCGTTATAATTGCCTGGAGCGCAGGACAGATTGCGTCAAAAAAAAATATTTTTAAAAAAATATCTATCATCGCTGTTGTATTGAGTATTGGAATACTTGCATTGGCAACATACAAACAACAAGAGCTATGGAGTAATACTGCTTCTTTATTTGAATATTCGCTTAAAAAAGATCCGAGAAACTATATTGCTTATGCAGTGCTGGGTCAGGAAATGGCTAAGCAAGATAAAAACGAGAAAGCTTTATATTATTACGATATGGCTTTAAAATTAAATCCCGGAATCTATTCTGTCTATCTTAGTAAAGGTCTTGTCTTAATGAAAATAGGCAGGCGCGACGACGCTCTTGAATATTTTAGAAAGGCTATAAAACTTAATAAATTGTTCCCTGAATCATATTATAATCTCGGGTTTTTGTATTTGGCGGAAAATAATACTGAAAAAGCCATTGCATATTTTAAAAAAGTCATTGCATTGAATCCTGATTATATCGAAGCGTATAACGGTTTGGGCGTAGCCCTTGTGAAACATGGGAAGATTCAAGAAGGAATTATGCAATTTAAAAAGGTGTTAGATATAAATCCACATAATAAAAACGCTCAGAAAAATATTATATTAACACAACAAATCATGAAAAAAAATAATGATAGGTTATTTGCCCCATAATGATTTTTAATGTTTGTCCGTTTTTATTAATACCTTCAGATAAATATAGTTATATAAAGCACATATCGTTATATTTACAGGTGATTTTGTGTCCTTGATCATTCACTTTAAAATAATTATATAAACAAGATGTCACAAGATTATTTCCCTTGACTTTGTGGTTTTATTGTTCTACAAGAAACATGACCGCCGGTCAGATATTGACTGTAGTTTTACATTCTTTAGTTAGGAAGAAAATTATTGTGGGGCTTCTGGAACGAAGAGTAAAAGAAAAAGATAACCGCAAAAAACTAATTCTCAGATCAGCGCGCACGTTATTTTTTAAAAAGGGTTTTAATAAAGTCACCGTTGATGAAATAGCAAAATCTTCCGAGTTGGGAAAAGGATCAATTTATCTTTATTTCGACAGTAAAGAGGAAATTTATGCTCAAATCCTGTTGAATGATATTGATAATTTTAACCGGCAGGTTTCCGTGCTCTTGGAAGAGCAAGTTGCGGCATCTGATATGCTGACAGAATTTTCGAGTATCTATATTGATTTTTTTCTGAATGATAGCGAGCTTTTTAGAATTCTCATGGCCTATATGCTGCAACCGGCTGAAATGAATTTACCCGAGAAACTGAACTCGCAAATTCTTAACGCGAATGCCAAATCAATAGATGTGATTGGTAAAATACTGCAGATAGGGGTAGAGTCGAAAGAATTTTCGGGTGAAATTAATTTAAAGCAAAATCAAAACGCATTTTGGGGTCTGCTCAACGGTATTATTTCTTTGTATATTTTTTCAGGGGCGCAAACAAAACGAAGGGAAAGAATTTTTTCCACAACACAATTAGCATTGGAGATATTCATCAAGGGTCTGAAAAAGCCATGATGAATGTTTAAGGATTTTTATAATCAGCCAAAAGTATAAAGTAAGAAAAGGCAAAGGAGGAGAACATGTCATTTAAGATCAAAAAAGCAGCCGTTTTAGGCGCGGGAGTAATGGGTGCGAATATTGCAGCCCATTTAACGAATGCCGGCATCGAGTGTTATCTGCTGGATATCATTCCCCCTGGAGGACTTACCGAGGATGATAAAAAGAAAGGATTAACCGAGAAAAGTCCGGCCTGGCGAAACAGATTTGCCGAGAACGGACTGAATGGAGCGATTAAATCAAAGCCCGCAAGTTTTTATTCAAAAACAAACGCGTCCATGGTTAAAACCGGTAACTTTGAAGATGATTTGAATTTGCTGGCCGACTGTGACTGGGTATGTGAAGTCGTTGTCGAAAACCTGAAAATCAAACAGGACCTTTTCGCCAAAGTGGAAAAGGTTGTCAAACCGACCTGTATCGTTTCCACGAACACGTCCGGTCTTCCCATTAAAGACATTTCCGCAAATTTCAGTCCGTCTTTGAAAAAACGTTTTCTGGGTACCCATTTCTTCAATCCCCCGAGATATATGAAATTGATGGAAATTATTCCCGGCAAAGAAACCGATAAAAAAGTTGTCGCTTTCATGAGCAAGTTCTGTGAGGAAGTCTTGGGTAAAGGTGTTGTCGTATGTAAGGACGTTCCTAACTTCATCGGCAACCGCATCGGCGTTTATGACTTGTGCAATGCCCAGAAGGTCATGATTGAAAAAGGCATGACGATCGAAGAAATTGATGCCATCGTCGGAAAGGCCGTCGGCCGTCCCGGCACCGCCATCTTCGGGACCATGGATCTGGTTGGTTTGGATATCGGTGCGCATGTCAGCAAAAATCTGTATGATGCTGTTCCCAAGGACGAATGCCGTAATACTTTCCTCCCCCTTGAGTTTCAGACAAAGATGATGGAGAAAAAGTGGCTGGGCAACAAAACCAAAGGTGGCTTCTACAAGAAAGTCAAGGATGAAAAAGGCAAAAACGTCAAATATGCTCTGAACTGGAAGACCATGGAATATGCCGTAGCACAGAAGCCGAAGTTTGCATCCATTTCCGAAGCAAAGAAATGGGCCGATTCCGGTGTTGCCGCTTCCATGAAGGTCGCATTCAACGGTCAGGATGCCGCGGGTGATTATTTGCGTGAATACCTGTGCAACAACTTCATTTATTCCGCCAACAGAGTTCCCGAAATTTGTAACACTATCGTTGAAATCGACAATGCCATGAAGTGGGGCTACAATCATCAGCTAGGTCCTTTCGAATCGTGGGATGCTGTAGGTGTTAAAGAAGCCGTCGAAGTCATGAAGAAACTCGGCAAGAAAGTTCCGGCCAAGGTTGAAGAAATGCTGAAAAAAGGCTGCAAAACTTTCTACAAAGTGGACAGCAAAGGTGTCAAATCCTATTATGATTTCAAGAAGAAGGGATATGTAAAACTGGAAGAAAATTCCAAGATCATTGTACTGACCGGTCTCAAAGAAAGAAAGAAGATTGTTAAAGAAAATCCCGCGGCAACGCTGGTGGACATTGGTGACGGTGTTGCTTGTCTGGAATTCCATACCAAGATGAACTCGGTTAATGCCGATATGATTCAGATGATATCGGAAGCCTGCGACATCGTGGATAAGGACTTCCTGGGAATGGTGGTTGCCAATCATGATCAACGTATGTTCTCCGCGGGCGCCGACATTTTCGCAGTTCTGTGCGCCATTAGCGAAAAACAGTGGTCTGAACTTGAAAAAATGGTTGCCGGATTGCAGAATGCCAATAT
>CAYZRT010000168.1:0-4608 GCA_964480875.1 uncultured Smithella sp.
AAAGGAACCTAAACATGACTGAGAATCCATTACACTTACTCTTGAATCCGAAATCCATCGCTGTTGTCGGAGCAAACAATAACCCAATGAAAATGGGCACCATCATGGCGCTCAATATTTTGAAACAAGGCTATCAGGGCAAATTTTTTCCGGTTCATCCGAAGGAAGAAACTGTTTTAAGGCTAAAGGCTTATGCTTCACCGGAAGATCTGCCGGAGGCTCCCGATGTGGCGATGCTGATCATTCCCTCCAGGGAAGTTGTTTCCGTTCTGGAGAGTTTCGGCAAAATCGGCACGAAAAGAGCGATTGTCATCACTGCGGGATTCAAAGAGACAGGTGAAGCAGGACGGGACATGGAAAAAAAGATCGGTGACGTAGCCGGTCGCTACGGAATGCGTTTTGTCGGCCCCAATTGTATGGGAGTCATTAACTCTCAAATTGGTTTAAACACGACGGTGCTGCCGATGGCTAAAGAACCGGGAAGCCTTGGCTTTGCTTCTCAAAGCGGCACTTACGTCAGCCAGGTTCTGCCCTACCTGAGAAAAAGGGGTTATCGCTTCAGCAAAGCCATCAGTCTGGGCAACCAAGCCAATATCAATATGGTGGACGCTCTGGAATATCTGGGAGAAGATGAACAAACGAAAGCCATTATCCTTTACATTGAAGGACTCCGTGACGGACAACGATTTTTGGAAGTTGCCCGCAGGATCACCCCGCACAAACCGGTATTGGCACAATACGTCGGCGGTTCCGCTTCCGGTGCGCGCGCCAGTCTCAGCCATACAGGAGCCATGACCGGTCCTGATTTTCTCTACGATGGCATTTTTAAACAGGCCGGCATCATTCGGTTATACTCCATTGAAGATCTTTACTCGCACGGCTGGACGCTGGCAACACAGCCGCCGATGCGCGGCAACCGCGTCGGTGTCATCACCAATTCCGGCGGCCCTTCAACAACCATTTCCTACACCTGCGACGCTGTTGGCTTGCAGGTCCCCCGTTTTTCCGAAGGCCTGCAAAAAGAAATCAGAAAACATATCGAACCGCACGCATCCGCGGCCAATCCCGTAGACATGACTTTTGACTTGAGTATGGAAAACCTCACGGTCAAACTGCCGGAAATGATGATGAAGAGCGGTGAAGTGGATGCTGTCGTTCTTCACGGCGTCATGATGGACGGTTACATGCGCGAAATTTATCCTCACTTTAAGGAACTGGCCGGAAACATTTCACTGGAGGAATTTTTAAAATTTGGGCAGCCTGTTGTTCCCGGCGCATTTGAATTGCCTCATAGGCATAAAATGCCGATGCTGATATCGACTTTCTTCGATTGGGAAGATAACTATACCACAGGCTACCGGGATACCAACACGCCGATCTTCTATTGTCCGGAAGACACGGCACGGGCATTAGGTTCTCTTTATTATTATAAACAAATCCGGGAACGCGTTCCCCGCAAAGAGGTCGTCATCCCGAAAATCAAAAAGTCGGCAGCGGATATTATCCAGCAGGCGTTAAAAAACAAACAAAAGGCGCTGGATGAATCCGAGGCGAAACAATTGCTGGCCTGTTACGGCGTGCCGATAACGAGGGAAGCGCGGGCGGCAAAGGTTGAAGATGCTCTGATGGCCGCTAAAAAAATCGGCTATCCGGTGGCGCTGAAAGCCTGCTCCTGGAAAATCATGCACAAAAGCGGCAAGGGGCTCATCGCGCTGAATGTGGAAAACGAAATCCAACTCAAAAGAGAATTCAAAAACATCCAGAAAAACGCGGGCGGAAAAGTTCCCGTGCTGGTGCAGGAAATGCTCAGCGGCAGCCGCGAATTTCTGGCCGGCATGACGCGCTTTGCCGGATTCGGCCCGGGTGTCGTTTTCGGTCTGGGAGGCGTTTTCACGGAAGTTTTTAAAGACACGACACTGCGTCTCGCGCCCGTTACCGATACGGACGCAAAAGAAATGTTCGCGGAAATCCGCTCCAGCAAACTACTGGATAAATACCGGGGCATGCCTGCGGTTAAAAAAGACAAACTTTCCAGAATGATTCAGGCTTTGGGAAATATCGCCCTGCTGCATCCGGAAATTGCCGAGATCGATCTCAATCCGATTATCATTGATGGAGCCGAGCTGGTTGTCGCCGACGCACTGATCGTGCTGGAAGACAAATCTTAAGTTTAGTTGTTCCACATGAGACTTGACCTAATAATTTAGTGTCAAGTCTTGTATCAATTTGCTTCCTGTAATGCTGAAAACACATTTCTTATTGTAACTACGAACTTTTAAATGTTAATCCTTCTATATCAAATATTATTAGGAGGAAATTATATGGCCAAGCATTTCAAAAATTCTGAACAACAATATCTTCCGGAAACAGGATTGCTAAGACTTAAACAAGTGCTTCACCTTATTCCTGTTAGTCGTTCAACTTGGTTGGCTGGAGTAAAAACCGGTATTTTCTCAAAACCATTGAAATTAACTCCTCGAACAGTTGCTTGGAAAGTTGAAGATATCCGTGCAATCATTAATGGTGGTGTGCAAAAAGAGTCCAAGCCTCATGGATAGGGGATAACGATTTGACGATAACCTTATGAAATTATTTCTATGAAAAATACAATAGGGATATAGTGTGAAAAAATAGGAAAGACCAGCAAAGAACATTCAGTCATGGATAGATTATTCTCAGGAGTTGTCCGCTTTTAAAAAATTTCTTAGAATTTTTTTTGGGGAAAATATTTTTAAAACTTATATCTTTGATATTAATTGGTGGGCGATGTGAGATTCGAACTCACGGCACCTGGCTTCGGAGGCCAGTACTCTATCCAACTGAGCTAATCGCCCACGCTTGGTGTTCCTACTATATTAAGAAACAATCTTCAACGAATAAATACTATTAAAGACATAGAAGCTTTCTGCCGGTTCAGTCAAAACAATTTTAATTTATTTCCAAAACATTTAACCTTCAGCCAGTTATCCTCAATTCATATGAATGCAAAATGCCGTGGACTTGTAGGTAGCACCAAACCTAATCAGCATATAAATATTGCAGAAAATATTTGTTGATTATCAAAAGAAAGGTAGGATGGCAACTCCGGTGGTCTTCAGTTTTTTAGTCTGATATAGTATAAGCCTTCCTGAAAGTCTCATTTTCCAAATCTGTAATTTTATGCTAAGTTACAAACAATAATCATTAAATTATTTAGAAAAGACGCAATGAAAAGAATAATTTGCACAATATGCATATTTTTTACCTTGGCAATTGTAGCCTATCCGGCAGAATTTTATGTTTGTGAAGACAAGAATGGAAATAGTTTCATCGCCAATAATCCTCAGAAAGACGCAAAATGTAGTTTCATAGGAAGAAAGGACGAAAATGCAAACCAGCAACAAAAGGATGTGGGTCAACAAACCAAGCATAATGAAAATGCTGAAGTGCCTTCAGGTATCCCTGATGCTGCACAACTTAAACTGAGAATTAAGCAATGGTATGAAGCTGACATTAATAAAGATTTGCGTACTTGGTATAACATTTCGGTGTTTTCCCTAAAAAATGAAAAAGTAGTAGCTAAGGAGCTGCAGTTAAATTACGAAGAATTTGAGAAAGAATTCAACGGCCAGAAAAATTTTGACAAATACAAGATTACTTCTTGGGCTATAAAAAAAATTACACTCAAAGAAAAAAAGAAGGATGAAAGTCCCACCGTTGCTGTTGAAATGGATGTTTTTGTTAAAGAGGAAGGGATATTAAACATTTTTAAAAAATCAAAAAAATCAGATAATTTTACAGATTATTGGGTATATATAGACAATGCGTGGTATTGGACATGGCGTGGATGGCCATATGATTAATGTATTGTTTAGATAACCTCTGCAACGTTCAACCCATAATTTTCAATTTTAATAACTCCAAAAAATTCTACCTTTGTAGGTATTATCTTTTTCAAGCCGGAATTTATTTTTTCTTCTTGATCAGGTCGCCCAGCGTGCCCATGGTTTTCGGTGATTTGCCGATGTAACCGCGGAAATCGTCTCCATTGCCTGAAGCAGCGGAAGTATCTTTGTCGCTTCCCGCCAGATCCAGAGAAATCTTTCTGTTTTCACGGTCAATCTTTTCAATTTTCACTTCGATGTCTTCTCCGGCTTTCATCACGTCACCGGCGTGCTTGATCTTTTTGCCGCGCGCCAGTTTGGAAATATGTAAAAGCCCCTCGACGCCGTCTTCCATCTTTATGAAAGCGCCGAAGTTTGTCAGATTGGAAACCGTGCCCTTCAGCACGCTTCCTTCGGGGTACTTTCTGATAAATTCATCCCAGGGATTGGGCAGTGTTGCTTTGGCCGATAACGTGATGCGGTTGTTTTCCCAGTCAAGATTGATGATGACCACTTCAACCTTGTCGCCCGGCGAGTAGAGCACTTTGGGATCATCAACCCGTCCCCAGCCCATTTCCGAAACCGGCAGCAATCCCTGAATGCCGCCCAGATCGACAAAGGCACCGAATTTCTGGACGCTTGTGACCACGCCGCCCACCGTCATTCCCTGTTGCAGGGAATTTTTCAGCGCGGCTTTTTTCTCCTGTTCGATTTTTTCCAGCAAAGGCCGGCGTGACAAAATGAT
>CAYZRT010000169.1:0-4518 GCA_964480875.1 uncultured Smithella sp.
CGAAATCGCTTCGGGTTTCAAGTAATAAAGAATAAAGCTGCAAAATAATTGTTTACAAAGATGATTCGTCAATTATTCGTTTTCCTGAAAAAACCCTCCATGTATGAAAAATAATCATAATCGTCCAGGCCACTAATGGAAATTTAAACCAGAAATATTGCGGGTATGTATCGAAATTAATAAAAATCAAAAAAGGGTTTACTATAAGATATGAAGCCAGATGATCATAAAATTTCTTATACTTTTTAATGGAAGACGAGAAAACACTGTACGCGTGAAACAATATGGCGACCAGCCATCCGGTAAGAGGCCATTTGGCCCAGAAATATTCCGGCGATGTGTCGAGGTTTATCCATATCATGACGGCATTTGCCGCAAGATATGCCGTTAAATGGTACGCAAATCCAATTTGATTTGATCTTTTGTTTATCATGAGACAAACTTGCCTTATTTATAATTAAAAATATTACATGCCATAAGCGGTGACGTTTTGGGTCTCCACGTCTTCACAGATCAAAACATTATCACTCTGATCTGTTTCGGACATTTAAGTTAAACTTTCTCCCAACTCTGCGACCATGACATTTGCCTTTTTAACCTTCTTAATCGTGTTGTGAACGTGTTTTTGTTTACCACCTTTCCGAAAGCCGCTTATAGAATTGCCTTCCATTTTTTCCACGGTGCTCCTGTGATTATTTTCAATAGGGTAGCCCACCTCTTCAATGGGAATTGTTCTCCAGATTTCAGCGATGCGTCGGAAAACCAACTTTATGGTAGATACTTTTTCTTTCATAATTAATCCTCCTTCTAAAAAACATTATACGTTTGAAGTTTTCATCGCTGGTTGAAAGCGATGCAAATAAATCTTACTGTCTGAAAGTCGCTTTTGTAATTGGCCGTTACTTTTTTGACGGTGCTTCTGTTATTATTTTTGATAGGATAGCCCACCTCTTCAATGGGAATTGTTCTCCAGATTTCAGCGATGCGTCTGAAACCTGACCTGATAACAGATTCTTGCTTTTTCATAATAAATCCTCCTTTGTCATTATTTTCAATAGGATAGCCAACTTCTTCGACAGGAATCGTTCTCCAGATTTCGGCTATGCGTCTGAAAACCAACTTCACGATAGATGTGTCTTCTTTCATAAATCCTCCTTTAATAAGCTTTATAAGTTTGCCATTCTTCGCTGGTTGAGGGCGATGTTAATTCATTTTTCCAACCGTCGATTGTAATATACACATAGCAATTCATATTGTCAATAAAAAAAGCAAAAAAAATAGCAATTATTTATAGCAATCAAATATTGCTATAATTATTGACAATATTATTGTATTATATTAAAATAATACATAAGGTCAGGCAGGGTATTGAGGAGGGAATAATGGCTATTATAAAAAAAGAGCAGAAAGAAACGACACGTAATGTATTATTGAGGGTCAGCGTACCGGCGCCGCTTATTGATGAGATCAAAAAAGTTAAAAGGCTTTGCAAGGATAATGGTTATTATTTTGACATCAAACCCGATGTCATCAAAGCAGTGGAAAAGGCTCTGAAAGAAGCAATAACACAGCTGCAAAAAGAGAAAAATAAATAGTGAGAAAATAATAGAGCGATTTTGGTTTGATGGCTTGCTATTTATATAGGATGTCACCTTATATCGGGAAACAATATATTCTTACGAACATACAGCGTTGTCAAAAGCTGAAATGATTACTCATAATACTTGAATTACCATATGAACTTAATCAATATATAAAGCAGTCGCTAGGAGATGAGAAAAGAAAACCCTGCTGTCGACTATTGAAACACCCTTTCCTATTTCATGAACAATAACCGGGTTCAAGTCTATTTCGGCAATATCCGGCGCCTCCACCAGAAGATGTGATACCCGGCAAATTATGTCGGTAAAAGCTTCCATGTCCGCTTTCCTTTTTCCCCTTGCTCCTTCTAGAACCGGATAGGCCTGAAGATTTTTCAGCATATCCATTGCTTCATTTTTTGTTACCGGAGCAAGGCGGATGGCCGTGTCTTTGAATATCTCCAGAAATATTCCACCCAGCCCCGCAATAACGATCGGCCCGAAGACGGGGTCCTGACGTCCGCCGACAAAACATTCCACACCGTCATCCGCCATTTTCTGAATCAGAAAACCGTCAATCTTCGCTTTGGGCGAAACATTCCGTAGAGACTTTTTCATGCCGGAAAAAGCCTGAGCGAGTTGTTTATGATTCTGAATATGCAATTGCACCCCGCCCACATCGGATTTATGCGAAGCATCTCTCGATAGAAGTTTAACCGCAACGGGGAAATCAATGCCGACGTGCCCCGCTTCCTTTGCTGATTTCACGGTGACACCGGCAACACCGTCGATACCGGCAGCCGCGGCAATTTTCAGGGCTTCATCGGTCAGCGGAATTCGCTTTTCTTTTTGACATCTCTCCCTGATTTTATCGATAGCGGTCAGATCAACAGATGATTGAACGTCGCCTCCTCTTGCATCACGCGCCGTTTTTTCTTCGTAATAGGTGGCCGACATATGCAGTGCTTTGGCGGCCATCAGGGGAGTGGTAAAAATAGGATATTCCTGGCTGCCTGCAATATTCGCCAATTCGTGAGCATCGCTGACGATGGTCATGGCCACCGGCTTTTGATATTGTTTTACAAGTTTGCCGACATTGCTTAAAAAATCGCGCGACATTTTCGCTTCGTAACTGGATACATAAAGGTGATTAAACAAAACACCGTCAACATCCGGGAGTTTCAAAGCCTCTTCCAGAATTCCCGTAAAGATGGTGTAGTCGAATATTTCTCCCAGGTCGAGGGGATTCTGATGAGCGATGACCCGTGTGTTGTAGATGTTTTTTAGATTGTCAATGAAAGTCTGAGGAAAATCAACAAGCGAAAATCCGAATTTGGCACAGGCATCAACGGTCATAACGGCATGTCCACCGGATCGGGACAGCACGGCCACGCGTCGGCTTTTCATCAGAGGAAGCCGGATAATTTTTACCGCATTGATAAAATCGATATCGTCTTCCGCACGAATGACCGCCGCCTGCCTGAACGCTCCGTTGACAACCGCATCATCGGCAGACAAAGCGGTGGTATGGGATTGAGCGATTTTTGCGGTGAGGTCGCTGCGGTTGGATTTTTGAACAATTATGGGTTTGGAAGATTTCCTCGCCAGATCAAAAAATTCTCTGCCACGCTTGAATCCTTCCAAATACATTGTAATGATATCTGTCTTTTCATCCTTGAGCAAATAGTCAAAAACATCCACTTCATCGATCTGCAATTTGTTGCCGATGGCGGCAAATTTACCGGGAATGATGACGTTGTCACCGAATGCTCTCAGGTAGGAACTGCCGACGCCGCCGCTTTGCACAATCATCGCCACACGTCCGCCCGGGACTGATATCGGGAAGAAACCGAAAGGCATCATCATGTTGATATCGAAATTTACAATTCCAATACAGTTCGGGCCGATGAATCGGATTCCGTAGCGGTCGGCAATTTCCAGCACCTTTTTTTCCAGAATGTTTTGTCCTCCCGAATATTCACTGAACCCGCCCGATTCGATGACTATCCGCTTAATGCCCTTTTTACCACAGTCTTCCATGAAATCCGGCACGGTCTGTGCGGGGGAAATAATAATGGCCACATCAGGCACTTCTGGAATTTTTTCAACGCTGTCAAAAACATGCGCGCCGGCAATATCTCCTTCTTCTCTGCCTACACCATAGATATTGCCCTTGTATTCCTTCTGGCGATTATTCAGTACGATAATATGTCCCAGGTTCATTCTCTTGACGGACACACCGATGACCACAATGCTTCGTGGGTAGAAAAATTTTTCCATTTTGTTCAAAGACTCCTTATCGTTTCATAAACGATAATTTATATCATTTATAAGATCATTTTCCAATTTTAGATTTAATCCTGTTCTGGTACTCCAGAATTTCATTGCGCAAAATATTAAGATCGGCGACACGGTCGTCGAGCCTTTTCAGTTGATTATTCAGAAGTTCCAGCAATCGCCCCAGAACCTTATCATTGGATTTTTCAATTGTCCACATGGCCTCCAGTTCCTGCATTTCCGATAACGTCATGCCCATAATTTTCAAGCGCTTGATTAATTTCAGGCGGCGCAAATCCGCATCGGTGTAGATTCTTCTCCCGCCTTCAACACGCTTGATGGAATTGAGCAATCCGATTTCTTCATAATACCGAATCGTGCGCTGGCTCATGTCCAGTTTCTGAGCTATTTCTCCAATCGAGGTAAACGATTCTTTTTTTTCGTCCATGACTGAGTACTCCTGTTGAAATTATCGGCTTAATTGTTCCTTCAGCTCCCGCTTTAAAATTTTTCCCGAGGGATTTTTGGGCAGTTTGTCGGTGATAAAAACTTTTTTGGGGCATTTAAATCCCGCCAGGTGTTCCTTGCAATAGGCGATAAGTTCCCTTTCATTAAGCGTTGCGTCCTTCTTCGGCACGGCCACAACCGCCACAATCTCTAT
>CAYZRT010000170.1:0-4461 GCA_964480875.1 uncultured Smithella sp.
GCCGACGCAATGGACGTAGTCGGAGTTGAAAAAAAGACGTACATGGACTCCGCCCTTTCCCAAAATGCCCACCTTGCCTTCCGCATATTCTAATTGATTTATTTTAAAGACTACATTCCATCGTCTTGGGACAAAAGCGGTGTCAGGCAGATATTTTTTTGTAACTTTGTACGCGGTTTCCTTGCAGGCCCAAAGCGACCACAGGGCCAGATCAGGATGATCCGCGTTTTTTACATATTCAATTTCAGCATCTGTGAGGATCTTTTTTAGAAAGCGTGAATCCCCGCTTTTTCCCGCGTTCGACGCATCCTTCAAATCCACCACATCGTTCCCGACGCAGGGCAAAATAGTTTTCCTCCATCTGCGTTAGTTTTTCAATAATCTGTTTGGCATATTCCCTTTGTACCCGAAGTTCACTGCCTTCCGCCGTTTGCGGAGTAAAGATTTCCATTGTTACCGAAAATTTTTCGCCCCACGCGGGAATGGCACTGTAATTTTCCTGCCGGTCCCCACGAAGATACATGCACATGACTTTGCAGTCTTCCAGATTTTTAATAAATCGCCCCACACCATAAGAAAAACCTTCCTGATCTACACGTCCGGTACGGGATCGCTTGCCTTCAGGAAATATCATGATCGTTTCTCCGTTACGAAGCAGATACATACATTTTTCCAGAGATTCTTTCATCTTTTCACGGGCGCCGCCCCGGTTGATGGGTATACACTTGGACAAATAGCACAATATTGTCAGAAAAATGTTATTTTTATAGTTATTCCATTCCGGTAGATTCCAGGGAACTTTTTTATAATGGATTATATGTTGCCCCAGACTAAACATGGCATAACTTAAAATAAAAGAATCAATCATGGTTAAATGATTGGAGCAGATAATCCATCCCCCTTTGTGCTTCGCAAATTCAGTAGCGCAATGGCGACGGATTTCTTTTAAATCCCTGACCCGGTACAAGAAAATCCTGGAGACAAGAAAATACAGAGGCGCTATCATTAATACGGTAATGCGTCCTATAAATTTTTGCAGACACAAAAGTATCCGGGATTTTCTAGTCATCTTCTACCCAAGTTTTTGTTTGATGATTTTAATGGCGTCTCCGATCGTGCGGATTTTATCCGCTTCATCATCATCAACGCTTATTCCGTAAACATCTTCGCACTTAATGATGACGTCCACCAGGCGCGCGGAGTTGACTTTCAAGTCGTTCAGGATATGCGTCTCCAGTGTCGCTGTTGCCAGACGGTCCTGATTCTTGGCGTACGGCCTTAAAATATTAATCATCTCTTCAAAAATCTTCTTGTCATCCATAAAAAATTCTCTCCTTCAATATTTATTATTATTTCTCTTCCCATTTTTTAAATATGATACAACTATTAACATCGCCAAATCCGAAACCGGCTTTGGCGATAATTTTTAAATCCGGAAACTCCAGACATTTCTGTGGAATTTTCGGAGCGAAATTTTCTATATCGGGGTGCACATCTTCACTGTTGATGGACGGATGAAGGAATCCTTTATAAAGCTCAAGAGCGACCGCCACACATTCTATGGCCCCTGCGGCTCCCAGACAATGACCGATCAGTGATTTGGTGGACTGAATATAGGGGAAATTTTCCGGGGTTCGTTCCAGCGCCTCCGCCCAGTTTTTCACTTCATAAGGATCGGCATAGGTTGCCGTCAGATGTCCATTTACAGCGTCAACTTCAGCCGGCTGAATACCTGCATCAGCCAGTGCGCCTCGAACGCATCTTTTGACGCCTTCGGGATTGGGCGCAGTCATGGACCCGCCCATTCTCTGTCCACCGCAATTGACGTAGCCGCCAAGGACTTCCGCATAGATTCGTGCACCTCTGGCTAACGCCGTTTCCAGTTCTTCCAAAACGAGCATCGCACTACCTGAACCGGGAACAAACCCAGCGGCCGTTGCACTTAACGGACGTGACCCAGCCGATGGATTGTCGTTGAATTTACGACAGAGCACGCGCATGGCATCAAAGCCTCCCCAAATGTAAGGCGTCGCCCCTTCAGAGCCTCCGGCCACCATGCGTTTAGCTAACCCGATTCTAATCCTCCACATGGCGTCAATGATGGCTTCATTGCCGGTAGAACAGGCGGAAGAGTTCGATGTCACCTGATTGCCCGTGGCCAGTAAACCGGAGATGCGCGCGCTGGTTCCACTGCTCATAACCTGCTCCACGACTCTGCTTCCCAATCTTCTCACCTTACCCTCGTTAATCAAAGGAACGACGGTATTGGCGATCGTATCCATTCCTCCGATACCGGAACCGGCAATCACTCCGGTGTCCCAATCCACGGTATCGTCATCGTCGCTCTTAAGATTAAAACCTGCGTCCTTCCAGGCATCCACCGCTGATACCGAGGCATAGCCTATATTATCATTGATGGATAAAAGTTTTTCATGGTCAAAATAACGTGATCTGATCTCATCAAAATTTTGCGGCACACCGGCAATCTGACAGCCGAAATTTAATTCTTCCAACTTGGGAATAAAACGAATGCCCGAAATTCCATCTCGAAGGGCTTTCTCGAAATCTTCCAGACCGTTCGCGTTGGGCGCCGTCACTCCCATTCCTGTAATGACAATTCTTTTTTTCATTGATCCACTCCTACTCCCGATAATTCCCCGCTGCATATAATTTCACCATTTTCTTTTTCCATAGAAACACTGGCTTTGATGGTGATTTTGCGAAAATAAATTTTTTTTGCTTTGATGATAACCCTTTCACCCGGTTTCACAATTTGCTTGAATTCCACACCGTCAGCCAGAGAAAATAAACTGATCGGCAATTTCATGTCCCCAGGCCGCATGTTTTTTTGGCGCGACAGAAGATATATTCCGAAAGCGACCACGCCGACCTGCGCCATGGTTTCAATCAATATCACACCCGGCGTGATGGGATTGCCGGGGAAATGTCCTCGATAAAAATATTCATCTTCGCGAAAACGGTAAGCTCCGATGATCTGCTCATCATCCAGGCTGATAATTTCGTCAATAAAACGGAATGGCTCCTTTTGTGGAACAAGTCTCAGAACCTCCTCTTTCAGGCTGGCATCAGCCTCCATAAAGACCTCCATTGACGTGAATGACCGAACCATTGATGTAGCTCCCCCTTTTCGCCAGAAAGGCAACAACTTCAGCAACTTCCTCAGGCTTGCCGACACGCGCCAGAAGAATTTCCTCTGTGACTTTATTTTTTATTTCCTCCGGCAGTTCCTTGGTCATCTCCGTGTCAATGAAACCGGGAGCAACGGAATTTACCAGAATGTTTCTTCCTTTGAGTTCCCGCGCGAGTGACTTGGTAAAGGCGTCCAGTGCCGCTTTTTCCATCGTGTAAGGAATCTGGCCGGCATTGCCTGTGTGGCCGACAACGCTCGAAATATTGATGATACGACCGGCGGAACTGCGGAACATAAATTGACGCAATATCCTCTTGGTCAGATACCAGACACCTCGCGTCAATGCCCTTTGTTCATCAAACTGCTCCACTTTCATGGAAATGATATCAGCGTTGATGGATTGGCCGGCATTATTGACCAGAACATCAATGCGTCCGGCAGCATCTTTAATTTTACCGATCATCGCGTCCACCTGCTCAATATTGGACAGATCGGCCTGAATTAAAAATCCTTCTTTTATTTCAGCAAGCAGTTGCTGTGCCTTATCGGCGCTTCTATTATAATGAATACCGACATGAAATCCTTCAGCGGCCAGAGCGCGACAACACGCAGCGCCTATTCCTTTTGCGCCGCCGGTAACCAGAGCAACCGGTTTTTCGATCATCGTTTATCCTCCACTTTCAACATCGCGTAAGCCCAGGCCAATCCAGCTCCGACAATGACCATGGCAATGTTATCTCCCGGCTGGATTTTATCCCAGTTCATGCTTAAAACCGCCGGAGCACCGCAACAGCCGACATTGCCGAACTGATCAACATTGTACCAGTGGTTCTCCGGTTTTATGCCTCTTCGCTCACAGACAGTTTTAAGCATCATGTAATTGGCCTGATGGGCGATGAAAATAAAACGTTTGGCATCAGCCTCATATTGATCCTGCAGCGTTTTAAGACATTCTGTTGTTGTTCTGATGGCGAAACCCTGAACGGCGTTGCCATCCTGGCTAAAAACCCAATCTCCGGTGACACCAACTTTTGTCCACCCCGAAGGACGGGCATCGAATTCACTGCTGATAAAAGCGGCTCGCGCGGGAATTGTTGCCGAAACTATCGCCGCGGATGCGCCGTCACCGAATAGCACCGCCGAATTGCGATCAGTATAATTGATAACTTTTGTCGTTGATTCCGCTCCGACAAGAAGGATGTAAGGCGGCAGCATCTCCGGCTGCATGCGTCGCAGAAAATTGATCTGAGTGCCAAAAGTTGAACAGGCGGAATTCAAGTCAAAACAGGGCACTTCAATTCCCAGCTCCG
>CAYZRT010000171.1:0-4353 GCA_964480875.1 uncultured Smithella sp.
GTGCCTAACGCTGGAATTAATAGAGTAGCACAATGCGGTGGGTATCTAGGAAAGGGATTAGTTGTCGTAACGGCAGCTATTATAGTTCATAATATTTATGCAGCGGACGATAAAAAAGAAGCGGTCAAAGACGAGGTGGTTAACTTAACAGGCGGTGCACTTGGAGCTTCGCTTGGTGGTGGTTTAGCCGGTTTGGCCTGTGGGCCGGGGGCGCCTGCATGCGTTGCGCTTGGGGTTTTTATCGGAGGTGCGCTGACATCATATGGTATATATCATGTAAAGGGTATGTATTATCGCTAGGGCATTTCATTAAGTGTTTGGGTGAGAATATTTTTAACCGATTTCCAATTATCTTCTACACTATAAGTTATTATCTTTATCTTGATCTGTTTTATAATCGGAAGATCGCTTATAATAAAATGCCGTCGTGTTTTTTTTAGAATTTCTTCCTTTAACCATACCGAATCAAATCCGGTCCAAACACCAGTGACACTATATGCATTCATATAAACAACTGGCGCGACTTCTTCTGCATATATTTTATCAATCTCTTCGAGTGAATACCCTGACTCGGCTAGTACACGAGCAATATACAAAACACCATTTTCACCCAGCTCTGTATCTAGCCACAAATCGGAGATTGCTTCCCATACAGGTATACGGCGTTTAATTTCTTCTTCGGAAAGTTGTTTCATTTGACAAATCGCTTGTTAATTTATTTCTCCCTCATATATGTAGAAAGAAACTGTCTGTCAATCGTAATTTAAAAAATTGAGAATAAGAAGAGAATAATAAAAAGTGTTTAACAATGCGCCGCACCCGATCACAGCCCGCTGGACTGCTCCGGGTGAGCTTTTCGTTATGCATGAATATGTCCATACATATACCCATACAAATATATTGCATTATATACAAGAATCTGGCATAGTAAACTCATGAAAAAAGCAACCTTTGAATAGGATGAGGCAAAGAATAAAGAAAATCAATTAAAGCATGGCGTTTCTTTTGCAATTGCGCAGCAGGCTTTTCTTGATCCTCGTCGTGTTATTGCGGAAGACATTACCCATAGCAATAAAGAAGATCGGTATTATTGTATGGGGTATGTCGGTGAAGGTATTGTAACGGTCAGATTTACGTATCGTGGTAACGTAATACGCATCTATGGTGCGGGCTATTGGAGGAAAGGAAGGAAAATCTATGAAGAGCAAAACAAAATATACTGAAGAACCTATGGGACATTTGAGAGTCGTTAAAGACTTTCTCCCGCCCCCGGATAAGTTAGTGCTGAAAGAAGATAACGTAAAGGTAACTATTTCCTTGAAGAAATCCAGCATATCCTTCTTCAAAGAACAAGCAAAAACGCAAAAGACTTCATATCAAAAAATGATAAGAGAAGTAATAGATTGGTATGCCACACATTATCAAAAGAGAGCATAACCCGGCGCTCCAGCCGATCGCTGCGCTCCGGCTGAGCTTTTCGATCGGCAATAATAAAATAAGGAGGTAGCAAGATGAAACTCAATGTGAAAGCTTTTGCGCTCACGTGTGCCATAATCTGGGGAATCGGTCTATTTCTAATCACGTGGTGGGTCATTCTGTTTGATGGTGCCACGGGCGAGATCACATTCATCGGCAGGATGTATCGTGGCTACAGTATTAGCCCGGCCGGAAGTGTTGTTGGCCTTCTCTGGGCAGTTGTCGACGGCGGGATCGGTGGCGCAATCTTCGCATGGCTCTACAATCTGATTGCCTCCCGCACTTCACCTAAAGAAGCATAAACGAAGCCCTGCCGAAACAGGCCTTTAAACACGAATTCGGAATCCGCGCCAAGCGCGGATTCCGAATTCGTTCAAGGCTGATGTTAGGATGCGGGCAGGGGTAGAAAGTAAGTAAATAATTTTTTATGTTTTAATCAGGAGAACGTTGATGAAAAAAACCTTGGAATACTTGAAGGAGAAAAAAAAGAATAACCAAAAAATTAAAGTATTAACATCATATGATTATCCTATAACCAAGATACTGGAAGAAGCCGATATCGATATGATAATCCTAGGAGACAGTGTAGGAACAAATGTATTAGGTTATCAAAATGAAACGGAAGTTACGCTTGATGATATGATTCATCATACAAAAGCTGTTTGCCGAGCCAAGAAAGATATTTTCCTGGTCGTTGACCTGCCGTATAAAACTTATGAGACCCCTGAAGAGGCAGTTAAAAATGCAAAAAAACTAATCGAACTGGGAGCAGATGCTGTTAAATTTGAGAGTATTAGAAAAGATGTACTTGTTTCATTGAAGGAAAATAAAATCAAAGTTATGTGCCATATAGGATTAAATCCTCAACATGATCAGGCAAGAATGATGCAAGGTAAAATTGCAAAAGGTAAGTTATTCTCTGAAGCAATTGAATTATTAAATGGTGCAATTTCATTAGATAAAGCCGGAGCAGACTTAATAATACTAGAAAAAATTCCTGGAAAAATATCCAAAATCATTACAGAGAACGTATCTATGCCTACGATTGGCATTGGAGCAGGAAAGTATTGTGACGGCCAGGTTTTAATAATATATGATTTACTTGGAATTAATGAAAGAAAATATAAACATTCCCCAACATATATCAATATAAGAGAATTAATGATTAAAACAATTCGGCAATATCAAAATGAAATTGATAATGACATATTCCCCAACGAGAAGCAGACAAATATAATTGATGATGTTGAATATAATAAGATCAGAGACTGGTGTTTGAAAAATAATATAAATGTTTGATTATATTTTATTTTAGACTATCAAATCGCTACAGCCGATCGCTTCGCTCCGGCTGAGCTTTTCACTGGGCAAGGGGCATTATATGAAAAAAGTGCTAATTATCTCTATCATAATATTTTCGGTCTCGGTTGCAAATGCAGATAGCTTCTACAAATTGGTTGGCTATGAATGTGGTGAGAAAGCTAATTCCATTAAAATCAGTTATCTTGGCGCATACAACGAAGCCGGCAAAGAAATGATAAAAAACAAGGGTCCCCGGCAATGGGATCCATGGGAACTCATTGAATCAATGAAAGATGACGACCATATTGGTTCTCTGAAAACAGTAAAACGAAAATGCAAACTAAAAGATGGTATTTATACAATCACAATCGGCCCTGTACCTGGCAATTTTAATATTCAAGGCCGTTGCGGTGCATTTATGTCTGCTTGGGCAGAAGTGCGAAAAGGTTCAAAAGTAATATTGCCGCAATATGTTTTTGAAGCTGACTGTCATAATACTGAGATCCCAGTAACAACAGAAATAGTTATCAAGGCAGGTTGTAAAAAGCACCACTTTACAAAAGTTGCATGGGACGAATTCTATAAATAAAAATGCTAAAGCCGATCGCCGCTTCCGCGGCTTCGGCTGAGCTTTTCGTCATAAAAACAACAAGGAGCATATATGCCGGTTTGCGAAATTTCATATACGGAAGGTCTGTTTTCACCAAAAGAAGAAAAACAAATTGTTGAAAAAATAACGAAACTTCTTCTAAAAGTTGAATCCCTGCCAGATAATCAAATTTCAAGATCAATATGCTATGTAAATTTGATCGAATCAAAAAAAATGTATATCGGTGGAGACCTTTCTAAAAAAGGGAAGATACTCATCAAAATATATTCGTTTCATGACGCATTTACCGATGATATAAAAAAAGAGATATACTTTTCAGTTAAGGACATTTTTGTAGAAGAAAACTCATTTTCCAAGGAATCAAATGGAAACAATATTTGGTGTATAATTAACCCGATCGAGGAATTAAATTTTGGAGTTGGCGGCATTCCTGTCAACTTGAATATTGTCCAAAATTTGACAAGCAAACGGTAAATTATAGAACAAAAAAACGACATAACCAATCGTTTCAAGGGACGCTCCTATCGTAGCACCCCTGAACTCACCATTATGCGCAGGAGTATGAAATGGCGTTAACGGGAACAAGAGTTATGTTGCGAAAGGCAACTGAAGCAGACCGGCGCAATGTTTTTAAATGGCTCGCCCACTCTGATGTGACAGCTTCGATGATGGGGCCACCGATATTCCCTGACAGCAAGATACCGACGCGGGAAAAATTCTGCCAAGACTATGGCCCGCACTATTTCAACGATTCACACCCGTAAGGAGGTTTTCCACAATGGACATACCACGGATATTCAACATCACTGAAAGTGCTCACCGCATCCACAACCCGATCACACCTGAAAAGCTTGCCACACTCGGTGCGGCTCTGCGTCTGGAATCGGGGGTCCGGATGCTCGACCTCGGAAGCGGTTCGGGGGAGATGCTGTGCACCTGGGCACGCGATCACGGCATCATCGGCA
>CAYZRT010000172.1:0-4286 GCA_964480875.1 uncultured Smithella sp.
GATGAGGATGACGCGTCTTTGCCTGTTTAATCATGGCCGCCGAAAAATCGATGCCAACACCATAGGATGGTTCAAGAGAAGCAAGCAGATCACCCGTGCCGCAACCGATTTCTATTACCCTTTGCCCTGGCGGAACGGAAAACCGCACGACTTCCCGCAAACGTTTATGGTAATAAGCGTTAAACCTTTCCCATTTGTCGAGCGTTTCCGCAATATTATTCCAATGGGCAATACGCGTATTTCTGTAATTCTGATAATGAGAACTTTTCATATACATTTCAGTTTTTTTCAATGACCTAACCTTAAATCAATTTGAGCCACAGTCGTAATGTCTGCTTCCCCATTTCAACTAAAACCCCTTCATAGCTTATGCGCGCCATTTTTTTTCATGAACAAGACGCTTATATTATCATAATAAACAATATGCCAGTCTTTTTCACGAACCATCAACGAATGAATTTTTGTCCCGGCCTTTAACAGCACAATATCGTGAGGATACTTTTTCAAAAAAACATCCCATTCATTTCTTCCATAGGAAAAATCAAAATATTCTTTATGGGTGTTAGATTGATAAACCGTTTCATACCGGCCATCCATCGCCACATGACAATCCGGATAACATGACCAGATAAGGTACTCGCCCCATTCAAAATGAGGGAGAATGTTTCCCTTAATATGATTATTCTTCATCCAATCGATTGCTTTCGTAGGATAAGAACCTGCAACAACGGCAAATTTGAAAGTAGGAGCAACGTTAATCTGTTTAACGGGATAAAAATAAAAGTATAGGATGATGAGCATGGATGAAAAAATGACCGGTAAAAAATTGATCAGGAATTTGAAAAACTTTTTCCCGGCACCCCATGCATCGACATATTCAGACAGATAAGCGGGCATATACGCACCAAAGATCAATCCTAAGAAGATGCCGTGACGGACATGCGTACTTCCCCAATAGATCACGACGGCAATAACCAAAAGTTCCGTGATATCTCTTTTTTTGCGAAGGAGAGATAAAAAAATCATGATGAAACTCATGACTAAAAAAAGCGTCACCGGGAATATATAAACTTTGGACTTTAACGCTGTGACGGCTGAATACCACTCTGTTATTTCAGGTCTGGGCATGAAAACGGCGTGAACGGTATAGATCCAATAGTCTATCCCATAAGGATTAATCAACGTGGCAAGGGAGGCAATCATTGCCCATTTAAGATAAGCAACCGCTATTTTCTTACGCGCCAGACCTTCGCCTACCGCATATAAAAATATCAAGCCCAGCCCGGAAACAAAACCGCCGTGAAAATTACACCAAAATATTTGAATCACCGGAAGCCACCGGAGAACAGTTATATTTCCTGTCTTTTTTGAGTATTCAAGAATGTAAAGAGTCAGGATAAAGAATAAAAAAGTGAAAATTTGAGCCCTTACAGGAACATAACCAAAAGAGATTAATAAAACAGAGGGGATGATGATCACTAAAATATTAGAAAGACTGCCGCCTTTTTTCAAAGCGATTGAACAGACCAGATAAATTGTTAATAAAGCAGAGAGATAACGAATCAATTGCAGGCTTTCCGGTCCCCAATACTTCACCAGACCGAAAAAAACCACTCCGGTCAGCCATTCATGATACACCCACAATGGCTTTGTGGGTGTATAGGCAAAAACATCCTGATAAGGGAAGAAGCCCTCTTCCCAAAACAAGCGCCCGAAAGACAGATAACCCCACAAATCGTAATCTGCCAGGCTTTTGTTGAATACGGTTATAAAAAAAAAGTAAAAAACAAAACCTAAGGCAAGGCCGCCCAGGCATTTAAAAAAATGATTTAATGAAGAGATTTTCGTCATTAGATAATTATAAAAGTTTTGCAATGTATCTTGAATAAGTTATTATCTTCAATCTTTAAATCATACGGCTCTCCGCTATAATAATTATCAAGTTTATTGATAACAAAAGCAATGTTTTTTTCCTGCCCTGCAAAAGAGTTTAAGCCAGTATATCATTGACAGGCACTTGTAATATTGATAAATATTAATTGTTTAATATTGAGCAATCCCATAAAGACTATTTCCCGAATTATGGAGAGATCCTTTATTTCATGTCGATAAATAAAAGCCGCCTAATCTATCATTCATGGGTATGGGTCGTTTGCATAGCCATTTTGCTGATATTATCAGTTGAATTCCTGTTGAATTTAACGCCTCCCATTTCCCGTGATGCGCTTATTCATCATTTGGCCGTTCCCAAGCTCTGGCTTCAAAACGGCTGGTTCTATGAAATGAAATGGGCAAATTTTTCGTACTACCCGATGAATGTTGATGTCCTTTATATGATTCCTCTTTATTGGAATAAGGACTTTCTTGCCAAATTCATCCACATGAGTTTTGGTATGGGGACCGCATTTCTTATTTATAATTATTTGAAAAACAGGATAAGTCTCATTGCAGGGCTTTTGGGGGTTTTGATCTTTTTAAGCACGCCGATGATATTTCGTTTATCAACACAGGCCTATGTCGATTTAGGCCTGATTTTTTTTACCACAGCAAGCATTCTCACTTTTATTCGCTATCGTGACAGCGCCTTCAAAGATTTTAAATGGTTATTTCTTTCATCTCTCGCCATGGGGCTCGCCCTGGGAACAAAATACAATGCCTTGATTGTATGGTTTTTTCTATCGGTGATGATCGTATTTGTTTACGCAAGAGATTCCAAAGAGCAGTGGAAAGCTTTCACGTGCGGTTTAATCTTTTTTTTCATCTCTCTTCTGGTTTTTTCGCCGTGGTTGATTAAGAATGCTATGCTAACGGGAAATCCCTTTTATCCTCTTTTTCAGGGAATTTTCAATACAAGCAATACAGCAACGCAAAACGGCACTTATTCGGTTGTATCCGGCAGAACATACTTAGGAATTTTTCAATTCCGGGAAATAATGTTCGGAGAAGGCTTTTGGGAAACTTTGCTCATCCCCGTCCGCTATTTCTTTCAGGGACAGGATCACAGTCATCGTTATTTTGATGGCGTTTTGAATCCTGTGTTTATTATCCTGGCCCCATTCTCTTTCATGAACAAGTCCTTTTACCGTGACAAACTTTTTTTCACGGGCTTTGTCATATTTTTCATTCTTACAGCCACGTCCCTTGATCAAACAAGGATTCGTTATATCTTACCCGTCGTCCCGATTTTATCGATCCTTGCCGTGATGGGCTTAATCAATATCTTTCATTGGGCGAATGGCCTTTCAATAAATCTGCGGATATCAGGTCTTGTAATTCTTACCTTATCGTGCATGGCCTTCATGACACAAAATATTATTTACATTAAAAATTATTACCACGGCATCGGCCCGATGAATTACATTTTAGGCCAAGAATCAAGAGATGAATTCATTACCCGTCATAACAGCGGTTACGCGGCGATTAAATATATTAATACGCACACGCCGAAAAATGCCAAAGTCAGATTATTTTTATTTGCCGGACGCGGCTATTACCTGGATAGGCTTTATGAAGAGGGCCCCCATTATGGCATGTCTGACATCGGCGGCCTCGTCGCCAATGCCCGGAATGACCATTCTTTTCAGGCATACCTGCGTTCTCTCGGTTGCACGCACTTACTGGTGCGAACTGACTTATTTGAAAAATTTCTAACGGATAATTATCCTCCGGATACTCGCGCGTTATTCGTCAGGCGGATGAGCGAGGCAACGAACGTTTTATATAATCAAGAAGGCTGTGCCGTTTATGAAATAATCTCCCAACCGTCACGACAATTAAATCTTTGAATGTTACTTTAACAATTTTTGTTCTCTGCAATGTGAGAGAGCATATCTTTGGACGACTTTTTAAAACTATCTTTGAAGCGAAGGGCTCCGAAAAGCATAAAAACCCCTCCCAGAATCAGCATAAAAAAAGCAAAAACAAGAGACGGACTTCCCCCGTACATTGGAATATTGCGATGGGGATCAGATTTGTCGAATCTAATTTCCATGGTGTCATCAATTTTCAATACATCCCACTGCTGTTTGGCGATAGAAGAACTGGACGTTATTTTACCGCCGGAGGACTGCATAAACCAATAATCGATATAATAACTGCCGCCTCCGTCTGATCCCAGCTTAAAATGTTTATTCGTGATATGACCGACAGCGCGACCTTCATAATCCTGTACGCGCTTATATTCCTCATACGCGCCCCAAGTGCCGGCCATAAAAAACAATCCGATGCCGATACAGACCAAACCCCAGAAAAAGCGTGAAAAGGAAACCTTCAAACGATACCTCCAT
>CAYZRT010000173.1:0-4246 GCA_964480875.1 uncultured Smithella sp.
CAATCTCCCGTCCTATAATCATATTCTGAACTTCCCGGACACCTTCATAAATATCTATAATGTGAGCGTCGCGCGAAAGTTTGGAAATTTCATACTCATTAGTAAAACCGTAACCGCCGTGCAGGTGCAGGCCTTCCGTTGAGCAGAAGACGGCGGCTTCGGCGGCGGTGTTCTTGGCCAGAGATGCATATATTCCCGCATCACTCGTTTTTTCCTGAATCTTGAAAATTGCTTTAAATAAGGCCATCTCGGCCAATTCAACTTTTTTCCACATGGTGGTCAGCATTTCCCGGGCCACGGGCAAATCACAAATTCTGCTGCCGAACTGTTTGCGTTCCCGTGTGTAGTTCAGCGTCAAATCCAATGCTCTTTTGGCCAGCCCCAGGCCGATGGCCGCCACCATCGGACGGGCGTAATCCAGAACGTCAACAATATATTTAAAGCCCAGGCGCCTGTCGCCAATGATCTGATCCGGCGTAATAACGACGTCCTCAAATGTCACGCTGGCCGTGTTGGAAAGTCTTTGTCCCAGCTTATCCTCCGGCTTGCCGATGATAATTTTTCCTCCCGTGGGAACGTTTATCTCTCTGGTAGAGGTTCCGATATCGGGAAGGTCGGCGGAAGTGACATGCTCCACCGGAACGATGACGCAGGCCATGAAATTGCCCGTTGGTTTGCCCACTTTGCAAAGAACGGTGAATTGTGAGGCATAGGAAGCGTTGGTAATAAAACATTTGGAGCCATTCAAGACATAATTCCCGTCATCTTTCTTGCTGATGAAAGTGGTCATCATGGAATTATCCGAGCCGGCATTGGGTTCCGTCAGACAAAAAGATGCCAGAACAGGTTTTTCGGCAAACGGCCCAAGAAATAATTTTTTTTGTTCATCCGTACCATGCAGGCCGATAACCACATTAGCCAGATCGTTGCACATGGCTGATGTAGAGATGCCTGTATCACCGTAGGAAAGTTCCTGAACAATCAGGGCGGACGTAAACAGATCAATTTCGTAACCCCGAACTGACTCGGGAATGCACAAGTTTATCAGACCGGTTTTCCAGGCCTTGTTGATAATATCCCAGGGGAAGACATGTTCTTTTTCCATTTCCAGAATACACGGAGTGATTTCATTTTTGACGAATTTACGCGCGGTATCAAGATACGACAACTGACTTTCAGTGAGACTAAAATCCATAAACAAAATCCTTCTCTAAAATTATTTGCTTTATTGATACGCTTATCACGGGTACTATAGTATCCCGCTGTGCGGGATAGTTATACTGTCCCGCCATGCTTCGCAAGCGGGATAATTCCACTTGCGCTTCGAGATTCGCTATACTCGCTCTTAGCGAGTGTCATTATAAAACAACTCCTTTTATGAAAATTGCTCTTCAAAAAAGGAGTCTATCCTGTCACGCTTTTTAAGCGGCCGCGCCTTTTTTATGGGGATTTTCATCTCCCGTTTCTTTAGACGGTTCAATTCCGTATTTCGTCTTCAGGAATTTCGTCATGGTTGCCGGATACAAGATGTAAGCCAGCACATCTTCATCACTGCGGGCAAGATCACCCATGGCTTTCTTTGCCGCTTCGATTTCCGGTTCCAGATAATCAGCCGGCCTGCCCGTTATCGGTTCCTGACCGCGTTTGTAATTCTTCAGTATTTTTTTGGTTAACTCCGCGTCAATGGGCATAGGGGTTCTACCGTAAAGGCCAAACACTAAATCTTTGAGCTGATTGGAAACCCTCACGTAACGACCGAACAAAACATTGAGCACGGCCTGCGCACCAATAATCTGCGAAACAGGCGTAACCAACGGAGGCGATCCCATGTCTTTGCGCGTCTGCACCACTTCCTTGTAAATTTCCCCCAGTCTGTCGAGCGCGTTCATTTCCTTGAGTTGACCGGTAAGGTTGGAAATCATGCCGCCGGGAATCTGATGAGCCAGAACCCCGTTATCAATGATCGAAAGTTTATGAGTGGCCAAATGGGTGCTGTATTTTGGAGCGATATTTTCCAAATGCTCACCCAGCTCAAGAATTTTGAGCAGATCAATTCCCGTCTCGCGTGCGGTTCCCCTGAGCGATGCGACAATCGGTTCGATAGCAGGCATCGAAGTTCTCAGCGCAAAAGGCGCCAGACATGTATCGACTACATCTACGCCGGCTTCTATCGCTTTTAAATAAGTCATCGAGGCCATGCCGCTGGTGTAATGGGAATGCAAATGCAGCGGCAGTTTAATTTCTTTTTTGATCGCGGCAACCAGATCATACGCATCAAACGGAGAAAGAATGCCACTCATATCTTTGATGCAAATAGCATTCACTCCCATCTGTTCCAGCTCTTTGGCTTTCTTCACGTAATATTCAAGAGTATAAACATCTCCTCCCAGGCGGACACCCGTCAGCGAATAACAGAGAGCTCCCTGAAACTCCTTGCCATTGGCTTTGATTCTTTCCGCGCAGGATTCCATATTGCGGAAATCGTTTAGAGCATCAAAACAACGAAAAACATCAATGCCGATTTCACAGGCCTTGTCCACGAAAGCACGCACAACGTCGTCGGCGTAATGGCGGTAGCCGACAAGGTTTTGCCCGCGTATGAGCATGGCGAAAGGCGTTTTTTTAATATACTTTTTCAGAATCTTCGGACGCACCCAGGGATCCTCTCCCAGAAACCTGTGCATGGTATCGAAGGTTGCGCCCCCCCAGACTTCCATCGCGTGGAAGCCGCAATTATCCATTTCCTCAGCAATGGGAATCATATCTTCCGTGCGCATCCTTGTGGCGTAAATTGACTGATGCCCGTCACGAAAAGTATTATCCTGAATTTTCAAGGGATTCTTTTTACTTTCCACTTTGTGCAAGATATTTGCTCCTTTACGAAATATATCGCTTGATATCAGGTAAATTAATTTGTTGTCTTAAAAACTTTCTCTGCCGCATTAAGTCCCGTGATGGACTGGCAGGCAACGCCTATTGTTTTAAAAAAATCGCGTAGAGGCCTGCCCGGCCCGACCTCATAAATTTCCCGGCCTTTTTCTGCCAGAGCCTGCATGTTTTTTCGCCAATTCACGGTATTGCTGATTTGACTGACAAGATTTTTCTTTACTTCCGAAACATCACTGGCATGAAAACCGCCGGTAAAATTCGAAGTCACTTTCGAAGCGTTCTGCACGTTTAAATTATTTGTAAATTTTTCCAGCGTCTCTGCAAAATGTCCCTCTATGATTTTCATCAACGTACTATGAAAAGGTGCGCTGACATTCAAACGAATAAACCGGAATGTTTTTTCTGCGGGGAAATTTTCCGTCAAACGCTTTTCTGTTTCATCAATCGCAGTCAACTCGCCACTGATCACAACCTGATTGGTGGAGTTGATATTTGCAACACCCGCATTCAGACCATTCATAAGATTTTTCAGCATATCGATATCGATGTTTTCTGAAATGACCGCCGCCATTCCACCCACGCCCACCGGCACCGCTTCCTGCATCAGTTTGCCACGTCTCTGAACTATTTTTACCGTGTCCGACAAGAGCATCACGCCGGCGGCCACCAACGCGGTAAATTCTCCCAAAGAATGCCCACCAAAATAGTCCGGCACAAAACCATAACGTTCACGCAGCCCTCGAAGCATGCATATTTCCGTCGTTACGATGCAGGGCTGTGTATACTCGGTAAGATTGAGTTTTTCATCTTCTCCGAAACACATGGCCGAAACATCCCATCCCAGGGCATCGGTCGCTTCTTCAAAAGTTTGACGGCAAACAGGTATCTGTTCGTAGAAATCTTTACCCATTCCGGGTCTTTGCGAACCCTGTCCGGGAAAGACAACGGCTATGTTTTTACTATCTTTCATGAATCAATTCTCCCCCCTTGGGGACGTAAATCTATCTTAAAAAAAATATAATCACAATGATAAATTTGTAAAGTTAAAAGCACAATCCATGCCATTGACATCATTCAAAACATCAGCAAAAAAATTGTTTTAATTTAATGTATTTATATTAACATTCATCCCCGTTAAGATAAAACGATAGCCTGAAATATGTGTAAATCCGTTCACACCGCGAACAGGAATTCACCTGCAACCGTGTGACGTTTTCAAACGAAAATGTATCTATTGAAAAACACTTGATTTATTATCTCTGAATGAACGATCAGCAACATATTGAGGGATATTTCCCCCTTTTGTAAAAAATATTGAGATAAATTTTAATATTTAGTCCTTTTTCACTTGACAGTT
>CAYZRT010000174.1:0-4241 GCA_964480875.1 uncultured Smithella sp.
ATGGCAGCGCCGGAGATATCCGGAACCGACATTCCCACAACAAGGCTCAAAACATACGTGCCGACGACAAGAATTTTGCCGTGTGTGCTTCTTCGGGCAAATTCCATATCGCTGTGAATCGGATGATGATTTAATGTTAAAAGGCAAAACAGGTTATTATCACTTTCCGTCACCGTTTTTTGAGGATAGTGACTGTATACCTGACCCACATTAAAATCATCCAAAGTTCTTAAGTAATATTTATTATCAGACATTTGTGCCCCCTGTTATTATTCTGAGATATTTAAAATAATAAAATCAGTTATTTTTTTGAATTTCTTTAATAACATCGCATATTGCATTTACTTCACTTATGGACAGCGTATCATAAATTGGTAACGTAAGAATTCTTTTTGTAACGTTTCTGGCAACAAACAGAGGATCTTTCACAGCAACACTTTGATAACAGGCATAATCACATATCAACGGGGAAAAATATCGACGACAATATACATTATATTCTTTCAATTTATTATAAAGTGCATCTCTGCTAATACCGAATTCATTTTTTATTACTTCAACCGGTTCGTACGCATAGTTATATGAGACATCGCTTGGCTGTGGCGTCGGAAACTTGATGCCGGGAATGTCTTTTAATTGTTCGCGGTAAATCGTATCAATTTTACGTGAGCGCTCAATAATTCCGTCCAAATGCTTTAATATTTGCATGCCCATCAGCGCCTGGAATTCGTTCATTTTGGCATTTGTGCCGGGCATGACAACTTCTGTTTCATTTTTGAAGCCAAAATTTTTCAAATAATCAAAAGTTGTTTTTAATCCATCTTCCCTGAATGTCAGCATGCCACCCTCGATGCTATGGTAGAGTTTTGTTGCATGAAAGCTGAACATGCTCATATCTCCATAATGACAGATTGATTTACCATCGACAGTAACGCCGAAGGCATGCGCCGCATCATAGATTAGTCGCAATTTATGGCGTCTGGCGATGTCGGCTAATGCATCCAGTTGGCATGGATAGCCGTAAACATGTACTGCAAGTATAGCTGTTGTCCATGGCGTAATAGCAGCTTCGACAGCCTTGGGATCGATTGTGTAGTGGTCAGGTTCAATATCCACAAAGATAGGCCGTATTTTGTTCCAGTAAAGGGCGTGTGACGTTGCAACAAAAGTAAATGGCGTTGTAATAACTTCCCCGGAAATACCCATGCCCTGAAGGCCGATCTGGAGGGCCAATGTGCCATTATTGAAAAGACAAACGTTTTTTGCATCAAAATAGTCGGATAGTATTTTCTCGTAGCGCTTAAGTAAGGGGCCTCTATTTGTCAGCCATTGATTATTCCATATTTCTTTTAAACCTTCTGTGTACTCTTCGATGGGCGGAAGGAAGGGCTTTGTCACAAAAATCGGTTTTTCAAATTTTTTAATCATTAATTTGTTCCTTGGAAGAATTTTTCATAAATAATTTCTTTAATATAAAGATAATCTTTAAAACGAAGGCATTCACACAAACCAAATGTTAATACAGCGCCAGTTGTTAATTGAACAATGAGCATAGGTAATGGTGTCAGCGTGAAGAGCATACCTTCGATAAATACAACAGCACTCATAACCGCCGCTATCATAAATGAAGGAAGAACATCTTTTATTTGTTCAAGAAATGAATAACCTATTAAACGACCTGACCAATAACTGTTAAGATAATAGGCGATCAGCGATAGAAATATCATGCCGAGAATCATTGCTTTTATTCCCCAAAAAATTGCTATTACTATTACAGGAACAGCCAATACCTTTTTAATGATTTCGAGGCGCAGGAAAAGATCGCTTCTGCCTTTTACATTGAGCATATTAAGATTAAGTGCGTGTAAGGGGTAAAACATGCCTACAAAGCACAGCATTTGCAGATAAATTACACAAGGTTCCCATTTTTCGCCAATCAATGTTAAAATTATTGGTTTTGCTATGGTAGCCATGCCAAGCATAAGCACAAAAGTAACAAGCATTGTGCTTCTGATAATTTTTTTATAAGTTTCTTTTAGTCTTGGTACATCAGACTGCATAGTTGATAAAACCGGGTAACTTACTCTGCCAATAATGCTTTGCAGATTTGCTGAAGGTAATGCTTTGAATTGCTCAGCGCGTGTATAATAACCCAGATCTACCGCAGTAAAATATTTTCCGATAATTACATAATATATGTTTCTGTATATTGTGTCTATTAAACCGCTTACAAGTAAATTACTTCCAAAAGAAAATAATTCTTTAAATGCTTTTATACTGAAAAGCAAAGCAGGGTTCCATTTGTTCCAGTACCATAGAAGAATTGAATTTGTTGCATATTTTACAAGCGTCAGAGCGACTAAACTCCAAACCCCCCATCCTGTATATGCCATATAAATGCTAATTATTCCTGAAATTAAAGATGCGATTATAGAAATTTTTGCTTGTAGTTTAAAATCAATACGTTTTACTAGAAGCGTGCTCTGAATCATTGTAAAGGAATTAATAATCAAAGCCAAACCCAGTACCGTGATTAATTCCTTTAAAACAGGTTCATGAAAGAAATTACTAATAGAAGTGGCAAAGGTAAATAATAGGATATAGAAAGCAACGCCAACTGCGATATTGAAATAGAACACGGTAGAATAATCTGACTGTGTGCAATTCTGTTTTCGTATGAGAGCCTGGCGGAAACCGCTATCAATGAATGATTGCGAGATAGCGATAAAAATAGTTAGCATTCCAATTAGCCCGAACTCTTTAGGACTAAGCAGACGAGCAAGAATGATTCCAACAATAAAAGAAATACCTTGTCCTGCGATGCTGTCAATAAAACTCCAAATGAGCCCGGATATTGTTTTTTGTTTGAGAGAAGAAGACATTTCTATTTAATGATGATTCCTCTTTTTATACCAATCCACCGTTCGATGAATACCTTCGATGAAATCAACTTCTACTGCATAACCAAGAAGTTCGTTGGCAAGGTCAATGTCAGCAAGAGAATGTTTCACATCGCCTTTGCGTACAGGTGCGAAAATCGGTTCGATATTTTGTCCAAGTGCCTGGTTAATAGCCTTTAGTAAATCAAGAAGAGAAAATGATGTGCCACAGGCAATGTTGATGATTCTTCCTTCCACTGATTTCTCAGTTGTAGCGGCAAGGATATTCGCCCGCACATTGTTTGCGACATAGGTAAAATCGCGCGTCTGTGATCCGTCACCGAAAATTATCGGCCTGCGGCCTTCCATGAGTGCCGTAATGAAAAGTGGTATGACGGCACTGTACTGGCTTTGGGGATCCTGACGCGGACCGAAGACGTTGAAATAGCGAAGCCCGACTGTTTCCAAGCCCATGGACTGGCTGTAAGCATGACAGAAATATTCGCCTGCCAGTTTCGCGGCTGCATAAGGGGACAGGGGTCTTGGCATGAGCAATTCGTTTTTAACCGGCAAGGATTGATCTCCGTAAGCTGAAGAAGAAGCAGCATAAACAAAACGCCGCACTTTTGCTTTTGCCGCAGCGGTAAGAAGTTTTATCGTGCCCATGATGTTTACTTCGCTTGTCATGACAGGTTCTGCAAGTGAGCGTGGCACGCTGGGCATAGCTGCCTGATGCAGTATGTAATCAATCTCTTTAACGGCTCGATGGCAGGTTTCTTCATCACGGATGTCACCTTCAATCAGATTGATTTTGTCCATAAAGGGTATAAGGTTTTCGCGTTTTCCGGTAGCAAAGTTATCCAACACGCGGACGCTATGTCCTAATCTAATAAGTTCTTCCACAATGTTTGAGCCGATGAAACCAGCCCCTCCTGTTACTAGATAATTAGACATATTAATTACTTGTGTACCTTTCCGTAAAATTTATTAACAATTATTCAACCGCCACCACTTCATAATTTATGAAGAGCGCACGAAAAATGTGCAATGGGTATAAGCTTCAAACCGTTTGATGAAATATCGATCAGCTAGAAAATCTCGACAGCGCTCAGCAGCGGAAGCGCCTGATCTTTCGGGGATAGCATCGGATTGGCGACCGGCCATGTTATGGCAATCTCAGGGTCATCCCAGCGGATGCCCGTGTCGGCTTGCGGGTTGTATTCGGCTGTGCATTTGTACATGAGGCGGACATCGTCGGTCAAAGCCGCAAAGCCGTGGGCAAATCCCGGCGGAATATAGAGCATGGCATGGTTTTGATCATTCAGTTCCGCCGCCACCCATTTTAAAAATGTCGGAGAGGTT
>CAYZRT010000175.1:0-4177 GCA_964480875.1 uncultured Smithella sp.
TTTTCCCGTTTAATCAGCGCGTAATCCAGGTGAGCTTCGCTCTGAAGATCATCCGGCTGGCTGATCAGATCCCGGATCTTCATACCGGGCGCAAACGAATATTTCCCCGGACGTTTGACATTGCCCCTCAGATAAACGGCATTGGTATCCACATCCATAATGGAAAACACCTTGACCAGATCCGCATCCTGAAGCACGAAGTCCTTTACCCTGGCGAGCGTCTTATCGTTGATATCGATCACAATCTGTTTTTCATTTTTAATGACTCTTTCCACCTGCATCTGCTGGGTATAAGCGCTGGGTATAATGCCGCCGGCCAGATCAAAAAGATGCTGTAAATCGAATTTATCCTTGAGTTCATAAATTGCCGGACGCTTGACATTGCCGGTAATACCGACCAGCGGACCGGTTACAGGAACAAAAACCACATCGCCCGCCTGCAGCACAACATCTTTCGACTTGTCTCCCTTGAGAAACAAATCGTAAAGATCGAACGTGGAGATAACTTTCCCTTTCCGGCGCAACTCCACCTTTCGCATAGAGCCGATAGCGGAAGGGCCGCGTGCCAGCATCAGGGCGTCGGTAATCGTGGCCAGCGCGCCGATGGTATAGGTGCCGGGCTGTTCAACATCCCCCAAAACGAAGACGGATATCGTCCGGGTAGACCCCATGGAAACATCAATATTCGTCCCTACGATTTGACCGGCCATGGCAATAAGATGTTTCGACATCTCGCCGAAGGTCATGCCGGCAACCTGCACAGGGCCGATATCGGGGATGGTTATTTTACCATCACGATCAACGATCAACGAAAGCTGGGCGCTCATCCTGCCCCACAAGACGATGTTAACCTCATCGCCCGGTCCGATAACATAATTGAGGGGAACGGGAATATCTTGTCGCTCCGTCAAGACTCTCACGTCCGTTCCATGGAAAAAATCATAACCGAAGGGTTTCAAATCGGAGGTGACGTCCTGATATTCGCCTGTTTTACGTGTCCGGTTGAAAACCGATATTTCTTTAGTCTGTTCAAGAATCGTCCGATGATCAATATAGCCTTCCGGCTGTTGTGTCTGTTCTTCAGGCGCGTTGGGCATTTTATACATATTGCCCGTCCGCACCTTTTTCTGTTTTTCAAACGCTTCCCTGCCCTTTCGGATTTCTTCCGGCGTCAGATTGATGCCGGCTTTCTGCAAACCGGATTGAATGGCTCTCTGATCGTTGAGATTAAAAGCAGATGAACCGGTCGTCTGCGACCGGCCAAGGCCCGCAACCATAAGACCGGTCGCGATAAAAAAGAAAATCAGGACAAGTAATGTAAAAAATCGTTGACTACGCATGATGCCCTCCGGCAGAATTTTCCTTGATTTTTTTCATGTATTCTTTGAACAATACCGCAAAAACACCGATAAACAGGGAAAGGATAAAAGCGACAACAGCCATCTGCGCCCGTTTGGGTTTGCTCTTTTTGTCAGGCGCCATCGGCGGATCCAATATTTTAAAAGCAAATCCTTCCTTGACTTCCGCCATCATCATCATTTCAATTTTATCGGCTATGAGGTTGTAAATTTTTTGCCGGACAATAGGATCGCTTGTTTCCTCGATTTGTTTTTCCAGATATTCCCTGTTGACAAGCGCCATCCGTTTGGCATCTGAACTCATATGTTCATTGAGGGTAATAATAAAATAATTGACAATTTTAGCCGCCATTTCCGGATCTGGAAAATCAACGGAAATAGTAATGATATCCTCTTTCATGTTATAATTAATATTGACTATATCTTCCAACTTCCGAATCCCATTCCACGTATAGAGAATACCCGGTTCTTTGTTTTGCTCTCCCGAAGTGAATTTGCTGATCAGCTTCAACGGATTAAGACTGACACCCGGCTTTTTCCATGTTTTTGAACGTTCATCCCACTGATCGGGTAACAACACCGGCAGCAGCTGATAGTTTTCAATAACTTCTTTTTTTAAAATATTGGATTCCAAAAGAGCGACGATTTCCGTAGAGGAGGCGGAAGACGGCATGGCAATTCCGGCCAGGCTGGCCAGACCGCCGAATTGTCCGGCCAAGGCGGAAAGTTTTGACCCGCTTTGACTCTGCGACGTAGGCTTAATAATTGCCCGGGCCGTGTAAATATTGGTCATAAATAGTGAAACAACGACAGTAGTCAGTGTCAAAGCAAGCGCTGTCCAAATAATGAGTTTTCTGCCCTTCCAGATTGTTTTTGCTAATTCCAGAAGGTCAATTTCATCCTCACTTGTATCAACGATACAAGCTTGTTCTGATTTTTTCGCTTCGTCGCTCATGTGAACCTTTCTTCAATCGTCGGGTTATTAAAGCATTTGTCATATGTTCAATAAGGCAAAAAACAAATTTATTTTTGTGCGATTTTCATAACATGAAGTCTTGCGGTAAGCAACTGAAATTCGGTCACTTCTTTTACGGATACGATAAAAAGCTCTTATTCTATCCACCATGAACCAGGAACGATCAACCAGTGTAGTGTCTCATTGAAAGCTTGTCATATCGACCAGCGGCTATAGTCCGGCTATGCCGGGGAGATATCTTGTATGCTCCAACAATCATTAAGATTTCTCGCTTCGCTTCGAAATGACATACTGTATAGACATTTATGAAACACTACACCTGCTGCTTAAAAATCAAAATTTACCGTCGTTCCCAGAAAGTGGTTTTTCTGCCTTTTGTCCTGAACATATCCGGGATTTTTTATTTCTTCATAGGCATACTGAAGAGCAATTTTTATGTTGTCATTATACCGGTATCCCAGTTCAGCGAAATACTGATTCTTGAACTGCGTATAATTTTGCGTTTTAACCCCGCTTCTCTCCCTGTCATAACTTAATTTATAGAAAAATTTTTCAATATCCTGCGACCATTCCACAAAAATGTCGTCGGAATCGGTCCCCGCGTGATGGCCGAAGACGCGACCATTGTAACGCATGGGCCATAAACGGTGGATATACCAGCTACCGGCCTTGCTGCCGGGAGATATCCTTGCGTACTCGCCGCGCAAAACCGCCTTCTCCAGTCCGAAGGGTTTGAAAAGCGCGAAACCGCCGATACCGGCGCGCCTGTCCGGCGGGAAACCCTGATCCTCTGCGCCCCATTCAAAATACATCTTCAGGCCATCGGCAATGAAAATGTATTTTTTAATATTGGGCAGGGTCAGGGCAATATCAACGGCGAATTGCTGATTGCTGTCCGTTAACTCTCCATCGAGATTGGTGTTGCTGTAAAGCGCTTTTAAGTAGTTACCCACGCTCATATCGCGTCTGTGCGGACCGCCGAACATGACCAGATGCGTCGCGCCCAGTTCCATAAAGGGATGGGGCTTCATGCCGAATCTAAGACCGTAAAGAAAAGGATTGACCTTTTCAGTTCCCGAACGAACGTCGTCGAGTTGAGAAAATATAAGGTTGAACTGAAACGGACCCAGATAAGCAAATAACCACGGCAGAAGCACCGGCTCCGGATTGGACAGTTTAATCATATCAAAAGGATGGGCGTTGTTGGACATGAGCAGTGCGCCATGATAACAAGGCCCCCACCACAAAGAATCCCGACCGGCCTGCATTTCAAAATTGAAAATATTTACTTTTACATAACCCCTGTGCAGACGGAATTCAGCATCACTTTCGTAAAAATCACGGTAATCATGATTGTTGTAAATTAAAGCGGGCTGGATAAAGAAAGACAATGCTTTCCATAGCCGCGCGTGCGACTGGAAGTGCACGAGGACATTGCTCCCCCGACCATAATTAATCCCCTCATTGTTAAAAATAGAAAAATTGTTATCGAGGTATTTATAGAATAACGAAATATTCTCAATGGGTTTTATAAAACTACCGGCAATATTACCTGATTTTTTTGCCTCGCCAATTTCCGCAGCATAAACTTTCGCATAATGTTCCTGAATTTTTTTGCAGTTTGCGGATGATGATTTAAGGGTCTCACATTTATCCAGAGCAGCAACCAGTTGCCTGCCGGCTTCACTTCTGACAACGGGTTTTATTGAATTTAGCTGGCTTTCGATCAGCCCTTCCGCCGCCCACGATTCCATATCGGCATCCAGCGCGTTACCAATCCAGACATTGGTCGACGACAGCGCATGAACCGGCGCCTGGCACATCAACATTAAGAAAATGGCTA
>CAYZRT010000176.1:0-4010 GCA_964480875.1 uncultured Smithella sp.
CTGATTTCGTCCAGCGTCAGACCGGCCCACAAAGCGACGGAAAGCGTGTTGATTCTTCCCACCACATCGGCAACCCCGACAGCCTGCGCGCCCAGCAATCTGCCCGATGATTTGTCGGCGGTCAGTTTCAGTCCGATCTTTCTCATGCCCAGAGCGGGCGCCATGGCGCTTCCCCAGGTAACGTTACTGACTGGTGTATATCCTGCAGCCAGTGCCTCTTTTTCCGAAAGTCCCGTTGCCGCGCATTCCAGATTAAATAGCCGGAAAGACTGGGCACCGACGACTCCTGCAAAGGTCAGCGGTCTGCCACCGATGTTTCGTCCTGCCACGCGCCCCTGTTTATTGGCGATATCTCCGAGCGGGATATTGACCCAGGTTTTACTGACTTTGTGAAATGCTTCGCAGCAGTCTCCCACCGCATAAACATTGGGAAGAGACGTCTGCTGGGCAAAGTTAACGGCGATGGCTCCTGTTTTTCCAATCTTCAGATCGATGGATTTTGCCAGCCGGGCATCCGGCCGGACACCAATCGCCAGCAGCACCATATCACCTTCCCACGCGCCTTGATCTGTAGTGACTCTGAGAGTTTGTTCTGAACCTTTTTCAATCGCCTGAGCGGAAGCGTTGGCCACAAATTCCACGCCATGGGTCTGAAGTTCTTCCAGCATCATGGAAGAAAGAGCCGTGTCCCAGCGGTTGGCCGGCAGAGCGTCTTTGTGAATGATGGTTGTGGAAATGCCCGCGGCGTGCAGGGCTTCACTCATTTCCAGACCAATAAAGCCGCCACCGATAATCACAACCCGTTTCGCGTTTTTCTCCCGCAGCCAGCTTTTGATATTAATGGCGTCTTCCAGATTTCTAAGGGCATAAACACCGGGCAGATTGATGCCAGCCATGTCCGGAACGATTGCCGATGTTCCCGTGGCCATAACCAGGATATCGTAGGGAAACTGACGTCCGTCTTTCAGACCCACGACCTTTTTCCCGGAATCAATATGATCCACCTCCACGTTTAATTGAACATCAATGCCGTCCTTGTTGAAGCGTTCCGGTGTTCGCGCAACCAGTTTGGTATGATCCTTGATGAGGTCGCCAATATAATAAGGAGTCGGACATGATGCGTAAGAAACAAATTTGCCCTTTTGCAGAATGGTGACATTCAAAGACGGATCATTGCGTTTGGCTTCAGCCGCCGTGGACGCTCCGCCCGCCCCTCCACCGATGATGACTAAATTTTTGCTCATCTTTCCCATCCCCCGTTTATTATATTCTATATACGCATTATGAGCTTTAAAATAAATATTTCACAGAAAAAAATCAATCATAATCGACTTTTTGTCATTGTTTTCCCGACAGCGGGAAATTTATGCCTTGACAAGTTATGGGCATATGCTTATAATAATTTCCAGGGAGAAGAGAGAAAATGCCTCGACCGAAATGCCGCCGCAATATTTGCGGAATACCGGACAAGAATTATTTCAAACCACGGGGAATACCGACGGTGGATCTTGAAGAAATTGTTCTGAATCTCGATGAGTTTGAGGCAGTCCGCCTGGCTGATTACGAACAACTTTATCAGGAAGAAGCAGCGGCCAGAATGAATATTTCCCGCCAGACATTCGGTAGAATCATCGATGCGGCGCATAAAAAAATAGCGGACGTCTTGATGAATGGAAAAGCGTTAAAGATTGAAGGGGAGGAAGTTGCTTTTGACGAAACAAAGCCATGTAGCCAAGGAAAAGGACGCAGGGCAGGAAAAAATAACTAATAATATTTTAAGGAGAAATTTATGAAAATTGCATTACCATCTAGTCAGAATCAGGTGGACGAACATTTCGGCCACTGTGAATATTTTACCGTATTCACGATCGACGACAAAAACAAAATACTTTCACAGGAAACCATCACGCCACCAGCTGGCTGTGGCTGCAAATCGGACATTGCCTCTATACTGGCGCAAATGGGCGTGACTCATATGCTTGCCGGAAACATGGGACAAGGAGCCGTAAACGTTTTGGGAAACAACGGAATCCAGGTTTTGCGCGGCTGTTCCGGTGACGTGAAAACCGTCACCGAAAATTGGCTTGCCGGCAACCTGAAAGATTCCGGTATTGCCTGCTCACAGCATGAGCATGGCTGCCATGAAGGATGAAATCACAAATTAATTTTATGAAATGAAATTAAAAAATGCCCATAATTCTTTGCCTCTCAACCTTATTGACGGCCAAAATATCATTCTCGATTCTATTGCCGATGGTGTCTTCACCGTTAATAAGGAATGGCGGATAACTTCCTTCAACCGGGCAGCGGAAAAAATAACCGGTGTTCCCAAAGAAGAAGCCATCGGCCAACTTTGCAAGGACGTCCTCAAAGCCGACATATGCGAGAAAAGCTGCTGTTTGCGCGCCACGATGAAAACCGGCGAGCCGATTGTCAATAAAAAGGTGCAGATTATTGACGCCGACGGCCGCAAGTTCCCCATCAGTATCTCCACCGCTTTATTGCGCGACAAAAAAGGCGTGCTGCTCGGCGCGGTGGAAACTTTCCGCGACATCAGCGTGGAAGAAGATCTGAGAAAAGCCATCAGGGGAAAATATTCTTTTTCCGATATCATTTCTAAAAATCATCAGATGCTGCAGCTTTTTGATATCCTGCCCGACATCGCCGACAGCGCCAGCACCGTACTCATCGAGGGAGAAAGCGGTACGGGCAAGGAACTGGTCGCTCGCGCCATTCATAATCTGAGTCCGCGGAAACGCCAGCCGTTTATTGCTGTCAATTGCGGCGCGCTGCCCGATACGCTGCTGGAATCGGAATTGTTCGGTTATAAAGCGGGCGCTTTTACCGATGCAAAGAAAGACAAGCCCGGAAGATTCCATCTGGCGGAAAATGGCACGTTATTTCTGGATGAAATTGCCGACATTACACCGGCGATGCAGGTCAAGCTCCTGCGGGTCATTCAGGAAAAAACGTTTGAACCGCTGGGCTCCGCAAAAAGCGTCGAGCACAACGTCCGCATTATCGTCGCTACAAACAAAAATCTTGAAGAACTGGTGCGTCAGGAAAAATTTCGCGAAGATTTGTTTTACCGGATTAACGTGTTTAAGATAAAACTGCCTCCTCTGCGCGAGCGCATGGAGGACATCCCTCTGCTCAGTGATCACTTCATCAGTCGCTTCAACACCATTCAAAAAAAGAATATCACCGGTATCAGCGGCGACGCGATGACGGTTTTGATGAGCCACAACTATCCCGGAAATATCCGTGAATTGGCCAATATTATTGAAAGGGCCTTCATTCTCTGTAAAAACGGACTTATTGAAAAGAAACATCTGCCAGAAGCGCTTTTCAGCGCTGCTGAAAAAAACATTGACAATGATGATGCGACATCTCTGAAAAACCTGGAGAAAGCCTATCTCCTGAAAGTCCTCGAACAAAACGGCTGGAACTGTCCGCAAACGGCAAGACAATTGGGTATCCATAAAAGTACATTGTATCGCAAAATTAAATCATTGCACATCACGCTGCCCGGATAATGACGAAAAGGATGACAAAAGAGAAGAAAGCCACAGCATTTTTCAAAGAAGGCTACAATTGCGCGCAGGCCGTGCTTCTGGCATTTGCCGATGATTTGAAAATGGACAGAAACGTCGTCATAAAGCTGACCTCGTCATTCGGCGGCGGGATGGGAAGGCTCCGCGAGGTCTGTGGAGCGGTCAGCGGCATGTTCATGGTGGCTGGAATGTTTTGGGGTTATACCGACCCGGATGATAATCGCGCCAAGACCGAACACTACCGACGAATACAAAAGCTAGCCAATCAGTTTAAAGAAATCCATGGCTCCATCATCTGCAGGGATTTGCTGGGCCTGACTGAAAAATCAGATAGTCCCATTCCGGACAAAAGAACAGCCGGCTATTACCAAAAACGCCCCTGTGTGCAACTGGTCGGTGATGCCGCAAGAATACTGGAAGAAATGATCCGGCAGGAAGAAACTAAAGGCAGTAAAT
>CAYZRT010000177.1:0-1311 GCA_964480875.1 uncultured Smithella sp.
ATAAACACCCTATTAAGCGTTAGGAGCTAAATCACTTATGATGCAATCAAATAAAGTAGCAATACAATTCGTCACGCCGATAAAATATCATGATAAAATTCCTTTTGATCCGCCTGTGAAGTATCCGGAATACGAAAATGCCGGTCTTGACCCGCAAAATCATGTGTATGAAGGTGTCCGGCATATGCTCCATAAATTGGGGCTCGATAAGGATAATTTCAATACAAAGAATTGGAACCCCTTTGGAGAAATTATAAAGCCCGGTATGACCGTATTTCTCAAAGCAAATACTGTAACGCATGAACATGAAGAGGGTAAAGACATCTTCTCTGTTATTGTCCACGCTTCGATATTAAGACCTATTCTCGATTATGTATGCAAAGCCCTTCGTCATGATGGACGAATTATTGTAGGCGACTCACAACTGTATTACTGTAACTATGAAAAAGCTTTACAGGTATCGCAAATCGGAAAGCTTCTCGAGTGGTACTCACAACAAACGCGTGTACAAATTGAGTGCTTTGATCTGCGAATAAACAAAGCATACAGAACATGGCTCTATGGCAGGTGGGGAAGAGCCAAGGTGGAGCAGGATCCACGCGGCTATCGTTTTGTTGATCTTGGTGAAAAAAGTGCTTTTAAAGATATTGACCCGTCCAAGCTTAGAATTGCTGTAGCCAGTTACAAAAATATGTATAAACATCATTCCGGCGGCAAACATGAATATCTCTTCCCCAAGTCCTTTCTGGAAAGTGATGTCGTCATAAGCATACCAAAACTAAAAACACACAGAAGAACAGCAATCACGCTTGCTTTAAAAAACTTTATGGGCGTCCCGTCGTTAAAAGACACTCTTCCACATTTTATGATTGGTTCTCCTGAAGAAGGCGGTGATCAGTATATTCATCCCTCTTTGAGAAAAACAATCTGCACAAAACTGCATGATCAGATTCAGACAAATCCATTTATTCCGATAAAGTTTGTCTGCGCGGGCACAAAATATTTTGTATGGAATTCCCATAAGATAATACCTTTTAAAGACGACGTTTATGAAGCGATGTGGTATGGAAACGACACCTTGTGGAGAACACTACAGGATCTCAATAAGGCTGTAATCTATGCCGATAAAGAAGGGAACCTTTGTGACACACCACAGAGGAAATTATTTGTAGTAATGGACGGTATTATAGCGGGAGAAAAAGACGGACCTCTTGTCCCCGATCCGGTTGCGGCTGGCGTTTTGCTTGCCGGTTGTAATGCGGTTACGATCGATGCAGTTGCCGCAACCATGATGGGATTTGATATTAAGAA
>CAYZRT010000177.1:1411-4009 GCA_964480875.1 uncultured Smithella sp.
GGCGGGAATTTCATTCAAGATCATAAGCAAAAATGATGTTCAGATCATAAAACAAATTGAAAATATGGCAGAATGGCTCTACGGTCGACTTCCGTCCTGTTTAGAGCACGGTCTTTGTATTGCCGCACTTGATGATAACAAGGTCGCTGGATTCAACCTCATTGCTTTTAATGAAACTTTTGTTCCCCTTCTTAATATAAACAAAAGGCTAAGAACCAACCAGGCATGGTCGGAACAGATTACGATCAATAAGGGCTACCGTAAACATGGGTTGGCGACGTCGCTACGACATCATGTTTTTATGGAACTTCGTAAGCGCGGTATCTGTAAATTCTATGGCGGAACACTTTCATCTAACATTCCATCAATCAAGTTAGCTCAAAGACTTGGCTTCGTGTTCATTGCAAAAGTGCAATACTTAAAAATATTCAATAGAGAATATCACACTTACAGGAGAATCAAACATGGCGATCTTTGAGATGGCTGAGGAATTGCTGATAGGACGTCTAGCCTTCCCTTTCACAAGCTACCTGCTTAATCGTCGCAAGATTCTTTCCCGATATGATGAGCTGTGCCAAACGGAATGGTATCCGCAGGACAAAATCAGGGACATTCAACTTCAAAAATTAAAACGCCTCATTAAATATGCTCATGACAATGTCCCGTTTTACACACAGCGATTCCGCGACATCGGCCTTGAGCCTGAAGATATCACCACGCTTGATGACATAAAAAAAATACCGCCGCTCAGCAGACAGGACGTCATTGATAATCGTTGCACTATGGTTAACAGCAGCTTATCGACATCAGTCAGTTTTGCTGACAAATCACAGCGGAATCCCGGTGAGCCAATTCCTTTTGCACCTTTCCACCACCATAAGCTGGTGCGAAATACATCCAGCGGATCCACCGGCGCCCCAACGGTCTTTTACGAAGACGGTTCCCAAACGGCACTAAATTGGATGCATGAACTCCGCCTTAAGAGCTGGTTTGGCATAAAGCCTGGCGCCCGGGAGGCAAGAATGGTCAGGCTCTCTACCGATTATCTTCCTGGAAGTAGAATACTCCGTTTGCGCAATCGCCTCTGGAATCAACTTATCCTCCCCGGTGTAAATTTGACAGATGACCACTATAAAGTATGCGTGGATCGTCTTGAGGTTTTCAGGCCAAAGGTACTGTGGGGATTTACTTCGGCGGTCGCCGGCCTGGCTGATTTTATCCGCAGAAACGGCATCGACCCCTTTCCCTGGGGAATAAAGCTTGTTATTGGATGGGCAGCACCGGTTTACGAACATGAGAGGACACTGCTTGAAGAAGTGTTTGCCTGCCCGGTCTCAAACATTTACGGCGCCCGTGAGACCGGACACATAGCCGGACAATGCCCCCACGGCTCTTACCACATTAACCAGGAGCATCTGCTTGCAGAACGTTATGAGTTAACTGGCAGAGACGTCGATCAAGAAGAAGGAGAAATCCTTGTAACCACATTGGATATTTCCCCAATGCCCTTCATCCGCTACCGTATGGGTGATATCGGTAAAATTGAAGCATCGGCATGCGGCTGCGGCAGGTCATTACAGGTACTCAAGGATTTGCTAGGAAGGACCGGAGAGATCTTTCGCACAAGAGATGGACATATGATATCACCGAATTTCTGGTGCAGAACGTTTATGAATGTTAAACTTTCCGATGCCATTAAACGTTTTCAGGTCATCTACGTTAGCGACAATGCAATGAAGATCAAAATAGTGAAAAACAAAAACTATGGCGAGGCCACCGAGTCGATACTACGCGAGCACTTGAAAAAGAATTTTCCTCAAGACATGGTTTTCACATTTGAATACGTGCCTGAAATCAACCCCCAACTATCCGGTAAATACCAGATGGTTGTTAATGAAATTAATTATGAGAGGCAGGAACAATGAAAGTTACCATCGTTGGTGAGAAGGAACGGCAGGCCTGGGATGAATTCGTCATGCATCATCCCTTTTCCATTGCCTGGCAGAGCTATGGCTGGAGTGATGTTGTTGGCAAGCATTATGGTCTTGACTTCTACCCTATTGCTGCATTTAATGATGGAAGTATTCAGGGCATCCTACCTATCTACCACATTAAAGGCATCACAGGCAAAAGTCAGCTGTTATCTGTGCCATATGCCGTGGCAGGTGGCATGCTGGCAGATGATCCCAAAGCAAGAAAGATGCTTCTCGATAAAGCGATTGAAATATCTCACCGGCATGGCTCCTGCCGAATTACCTTGAAACAGTATAAAATACAAATAGAAGAAAACCTGCTTGTCGATGACAGTTATTACAACCGCGAATTATCCCTTACCGGAGATATCAATAAACTATGGGAAAGCATATCCAAGAGCAACCAGGAAAACATCACAGAGGCATTGAAACTAGGCGCGGTTCTTGATTACCCATCAAAAGATATCAATGCCTTTTTTAATCTTTTAATTAAACATCATCACACCAGGGGCGTTCCTTGTGTCAGCAAAAAATGGGTTGAAGATCTTCTCGCTTTTCAAATGTATTCAATCGCGCTATTGAAAATCGGGGGGAAAATTATTGCAGGAACAATGGTTAAGGAATT
>CAYZRT010000178.1:0-3871 GCA_964480875.1 uncultured Smithella sp.
GAAAGCCCAAATCGTTCGGCATGTTCGATCACCATCAAAGACGCTCTCGGTACGTCAAGGCCCACTTCGATGACGGTGGTGGAAACAAGAATCTGAATTTTGTTATCTAGAAATTCCCGCATGACTTCATCTTTTTCTTTTTCCTTCATTTTGCCGTGAATGAGACCGATGTTGCAATCGGGGAAAATATCCGCCTGCAGATGTCTGGACATATTGGTGGCGTCTTTCAAATCAAGAGTTTCCGATTCTTCGACCAGCGGATAAACAATAAAAGCCTGATGGCCTTTGGACAGTTCGTGGCGGATGGTCTGATAAACTTTCTCCCGTTTGCTTTCCGGCAGCACGACGGTGTGAACCGGCTTTTTCCCGGGTGGCATTTCATCGATAACTGATACATCCAGATCACCGTAAACCGTCATGGCGAGGGTTCGCGGAATGGGTGTCGCCGTCATGACCAGTACATCGGCATTGATTCCCTTGCCCCGTAAAGTTGCGCGCTGCATGACACCGAAACGGTGTTGCTCGTCAATGACAACCAGTCCCAGTTTATGAAAATCAACTCCTTCCTGAATCAGGGCATGTGTACCGATGATAATATGCGCGGTTCCGTTTTTGATCTGTTCGAGTATTTCAAGACGCACGGCATTGCTCATGCTGCCGGTCAGCAAAACCGCTTTCAGTCCCAATTGTTCAGCCCACGAGCTGATATTCTCAAAATGCTGTTTGGCAAGAATTTCCGTTGGCGCCATAATGGCCGCCTGATAAGAATTCTCACAAGCGTTAATCATGGCTGCCATTGAAACAATGGTCTTGCCGCTTCCGACATCTCCCTGCAGGAGGCGATTCATCGCCGTATCTTTCGACATGTCGTTGAGGATTTCTCCAATGACTCTTTTCTGCGCGGCAGTTAGATCGAATTTCAAAATTGAATAAAACTTTTCCAGCATTTTGCCATCGGGCTTGAATGAAATGCCTTTATCCAGAATTCTTCCCGATTTCTTGATCGCCATGCCCAGTTGAAAGAAGAAAAATTCATCATAGATCAATCGCCGGTGTGCCTCAGAACGGAACGAGACAAACTTATCCACGGCTTCCTGATTACCGGGAAAATGAACGGACAGGAGCGCTTCGTGGATATTCATTAATTGGCGTTTGTCGCAGATGCTATCCGGTATCGGCGAAGCGACATAGCGGGAATAATTTTCCAGCGCGAAGTTCATCACCTTGCGGAAATATTTCTGATGCAGTCCTTCCGTTTCCGAATAAACCGGGACGATTCTTTTAAAGTTTAAAAGATTATCCTCATCCTTCTCATCCAGAATTTCGTAATCAGGATGAATCATCTGTTTGCCGCCGTAATCGGGCCTTGCCTCGCCGGTGAAAATAACCTTCGCTCCTTTCTTGAAAATACCGAGCAGGTAAGACATCTGCCCTTTAAACCACTTGGCCGTCAGATTGGCGGTACCGTCGCTGATGACAACTTCCAGTATCTTTCTCTTTCCATAATGACGATATTGCGCGGATAATACGGCGCCTACGGCTGTTTGCACCCTGCCTTCTTCCAGACGATTGATTTTTTTGCTTTCTCTCCGGTCTTCATAAGTTCGCGGCAGGAAGAAAAGTAAATCTTCAACCGTGGCAATTTTTTTTGCGGAAAAGCGGGCGGCCATTTTCGGTCCCACGCCTTTCAGATATTGAACCGGCAGATTGAGTTTGGCCATGGCGTCTTTTAAATCGGAGATTCTTTCGATTATTTTTTGGTCAGGAGGATGAACAGCAACAGGCGCAACGGATGAAGCCATTTTATTTTTCATCTTTTCCAGTAAAGAAACGGCTTTTTCAATTTTGGTTTTTTTTAATTCCAGTTTCTGAAAGTCATAATCGGAAAATATTGCCAGCAATTCGTCTATCAGGCTGTTCATTTCCCGGTTGACTGGAGCCGCCGATGAAGCATTTTTTAATCTGGGCAGAAGATTTAAAAGCGATTTCCCTAAATCTTTTATGTTGGGCAGATTTTTATAATTATCTCTGGAGGCAAAAACCAAAGGCTGCTCTATTTTTTGCAGAATCTCTTTTAGTGAATTCATTGAAGTCTCCGCATCATAAATTCGGCAAACCTATATAATTTCTGACAAATTAATTATTTTGTTAACAAATATATTTTATTTGCGCAAGGAATGATTGACTTACAAATTGATTTACGTTACAAATCCACATCACGATTTCACATTGAAACTAATTCACACAGGAGCATCATGACAGATAATATCACATACAAAGACGCGGGTGTTGATATCGACACCGCCAATGAATTTGTGGAACGCATCAAAGCATCGATCAAAACAACCGCCCGCAAGGAAGTGGTTGCCGGTATCGGCGGTTTCGGAGGATTATTTCGTCTGAATACGGTTGATCTGAAAAATCCGGTTCTGGTTTCATCAACAGACGGTGTGGGAACCAAGCTGCGCATTGCTCATATGCTGGATAAACATGACACCATCGGCATTGATCTGGTGGCGATGTCGGTGAATGATGTTGTGGTGCAGGGAGCCGAACCTCTGTTCTTTCTTGACTACCTCGCCACCGGAAAACTGGAAATGGAAAAAAACGTGAAGGTTATCGAAGGCATTACCGAAGGATGCCGTCAGGCCGGATGCACGCTCCTCGGCGGTGAAACAGCGGAAATGCCCGGCTTTTACCAACCCGGCGAGTATGATCTGGCCGGTTTTTGTGTCGGCGTTGTGGAATCGGAAAAATTAATCACCGGGTCAACCATCAGCGTCAATGACCGGATCATCGGGCTGGCGTCCACGGGTCTGCACAGTAACGGATTTTCACTGGCGCGGAAAGTTCTCTTGGAAAAAGGGAAATTAGGCGTGAATGACGCGGTGCCGGGGCTGGATAAATCTGTCGGTCTGGAAATGCTGGAACCGACGAAAATTTATGTGAAGACGCTGCTGAATCTTTTTAAAAATTTCAATATCAAGGGACTTGTCCATATTACCGGCGGTGGATTTTATGAAAACATCCCCCGCATTATTCCGCAGGCTTGTCGTTCGATCATCAAAAAAGGCAGTTGGGATATTCCTCCTATTTTTAAGGTGATTCAGGATATGGGCAACGTCGAAGAAAAAGAAATGTTCCGTGTTTTCAACATGGGTATCGGCATGATGCTTGTTGTCGCCGAAAAAGAAAGTCAGGAAGTTCTTGAACGTTTGGAGGTTCTGGGCGAAAAAGCTTATCTGATCGGCTTTGTGGAAAAGAATGAAGATGATCAGGAACGCGTTTGTTTTTCTGAGAATCAGTAAGTTGGGAATGATTTCTTTTACAGGAGCGGGAACAGAATAATGGCTGATTTGTTGAAACTCGGTGTTTTGATTTCCGGGAATGGTTCCAACCTGCAATCCATTATTGATAATATTGAAAAAGGAACTTTGCGGGCGGTTATCAAAATTGTCATCAGCAATAACCCTGATGCCTACGGAATCACCCGAGCGAAAAAACACGGCATTCCCGTTGTTGTTCTGAAAAACGGCGATTTTAAAAATAAAGAAGCGTTTGATTCTGAACTCATCAATACTTTGAAAAAACATGATGTCGAATTGGTAACGCTGGCTGGTTTTATGCGTATCATCTCTCCGCGATTTCTTCAGGCGTTTCCCGGAAGGGTCATGAATATCCACCCCGCCCTGCTTCCTTCTTTTCCGGGTCTGCACGGACAAAAACAAGCCGTGGATTACGGCGTGAAAATTTCCGGCTGTACGGTTCATTTTGTAGATGAAGGCGTGGATACGGGACCGATTATCATTCAAAGCTCAGTGCCCGTGCTGGATGGTGATACGGAGGATACCCTGGCGGTAAGAATTTTGAA
>CAYZRT010000179.1:0-3844 GCA_964480875.1 uncultured Smithella sp.
GCGCAAATGCTTGATGGCCAATTTACAGTTCATTCAAGTCATGGCCTGCTTCCTGAAGCCAACAAAATGTCAACTTCGACAAAAATGCTAGACTTTGATTGGTAGTGAAACTCCCCGCGGCAAGCCGCGGGGCATCTTTAACTGCAAGGAGGGGGATTGCATCCCCCTTACCCCTGCACCGCATTCATCCCCGCCATTAATGGCGGGGTATTCTGCGGGGAAGTTTCATAAACACCATTCATTCCTGACAACACACATCGACACAACATCCACCGTTTGGCAGTTAATATGAATTGACATACAAGCGTAGCTTGCCTATAATTACCTTTAAAAAATCAACTATAAATCAAATCGAAGGCGATACCAATGGACTTTAAAAAATCGTCGATCAAGTAAAGGGTACAGCGGAAGAATTGAAGTAAAAGGCTGAGGCTAAACTTGAAAAAGTTAAATCTGATACTGAGAAGGCTGTAGACTCGACACGAGCAAGGATGGGTTTCTCCGACAAGGACAATAAAAAAGGGTAGCTCTGAGCCACTCGAGGGCTTACGTATATGCTACCCCTTGGTTATTGTGATCTATATCAATAATGTTAGACACTAAAATCAGTAATGGAATGGAGGAAAGGATGAAAGCTTATGGTGCGGAGTTCTTCGGAACATTTTGGCTCGTCCTAGGTGGTTGCGGCAGCGCCGTTATAGCCGCTGCGTTTCCCCATGTCGGTATTGGGTTATTGGGTGTAGCACTGGCATTCGGTCTGACCGTGCTAACAATGGCGTTTGCCATCGGACACATATCCGGTTGTCATCTAAACCCGGCTGTATCCATTGGTCTCTGGGCCGGCGGTCGTTTCCCGGCAAAAGATTTACTGCCCTACATTATCGCACAGGTTCTGGGCGGTCTAGTAGCAGGCGGTGTTCTGTATCTCATTGCCAGCGGTAATGCAGGCTTTAACTTGTCCGCCGGTTTTGCTTCCAACGGTTACGGCGCCCACTCCCCTGGCGGTTACAGCTTACTTGCCGCCTTGATTACCGAAGTGGTCATGACCATGATGTTTCTCCTCGTCATTCTCGGCGCGACCGACAAACGTGCGCCGCAGGGTTTCGCGCCGATTGCTATCGGTTTGTGCTTGACGCTTATCCATCTGATCAGTATTCCCGTAACGAACACATCCGTAAATCCGGCACGCAGCACCGGCGTTGCCCTGTATGTCGGCGGGTGGGCTATTGCCCAGTTGTGGTTGTTCTGGGTTGCCCCTATTGTTGGCGCGTTTATGGGCGCAGTCGTCTATCGAATTATCGGTAGTGAAAAGAACTAATCCTGAAAATGCCAAAATATAAGTTGCAGCGGAAGCGGCAAAGCCGCCCCGCTGCGTTTTTACCTAACTCTCTTTCGATCCGTAATACTCATCTCATATAAATTCTCTGTATTGAGACTTTGTAAGTGATTTCAACACTTAACGATGCCTTCCTGTAGTCAACCTTTTCAAAGAGGCTAGACTTCAAATCCGTCATAATAACATTGATACAGAGAGATCTTCTATCCCTTGAAAGAAGCGAAACCTTAAATCGAAAAATAGTGCATGGAATACAACACGCATGGACAACATAGTTCTTTTAATTACCGTCCTCCAGCACCAGAGGTACACCTGAATTGAACATTTAAAAGAGGCAGAATTATAACTTAACATATGGTATAAGCATTAAGGGCAGGTCAAGGATATAAAGGATTAGGAGGGTAATCATGAAAAGAAGATTAACGATATTCGGGAGAATTATTCTTGCTCTCTTTTTCTTGTTTTTCTTAATAAACAATGGGGCTTTGGCAAAAAGTACCGACGACGAGGTTGACCTGGGACCACAGTCGATTCAGTCCCTTGGAGAAAAACGTGTTCTCATTGTTGTTGTCAGATTCCCTGATGCAACACCGACAACGCCTATAGAAACGGTAAAGAAAAGAGTAGTAAACGGATTGAATAAGTACGTTGTTGAACAGTCTTATGGTCTTGCCTCCGTAAATGCCGATTTCCGTGGATATGTGATGCTTCCCGATTCCCTCTCCCTCTATCAGGTTAGCCCGTACAACTTTCGTGTGGACAAAGGAAAGGTACGCAAACTTATTGAGGACACGATGACCACCATCGAGAAGGAGGTTGACTTTTCTTTTTACGACCACATGTTGATCGTCCCGGCTGTACATACCATGCCGGGAAAAGGATACGGAATGATCTGCTACTGTGCCAATCCCGGGATGCTTTCAGGTGTGAGGAGGAGCTATACTCCCAGGTATCTAACCCTGAGAACGTCAAGCGGTAAAGAGTTTAAGGGCGGCGTTTTTGTAGGAACAGAAAATGCAAACCTGGGCATGTTTGCTCACGACTATTTCCATGCACTCGCGGGAATAAAAGACGGCAAGCGACTTGCCATCTGACTGTACGATTTTAATCGTCAGTCTGACGAGTCTGCTGGACTTCCTTCTTTCGATCGTAATGCAATTTACATGGGGCCATGGGACATTATGTCACAGCATTTCGTAAAACGAGGTGAACCACCTCCAGGTCTTTCATCTTTCACAAAGATAAGACTCAATTGGATTAAGAAGAATCAGGTTAAGGTCGTAAAACCCGGTGAAACCTCATACGCTTTTCTTTCTCCTTTATCAAAGGGTGGGGAACTGCTCTGTGTCAAGATACCGTTATCTGATGGGACATATTATCTTGTGGAAAACAGGCAACCTATCGGATTTGACAAGATACTTCCGGATTCGGGAATCCTTATCCTGAAAGTGAATCCCAAGGTTGATGAAGGAGATGGCACCGTTGAGGTTAAGAGTGCTGGCGGTTCCCGAGATTTTACCAATGCGACATACAAGATGGAAATGAATAACCGGAATGTATTCATTGACAACTCGTTTGGACTCTTCCAAAAGAGTAATATTGCTATAATACCCCTCTGGAAGGAGAAAGACAAACTGGGAGTACTGATCACAACCCCGAATCAGAGTGAGGCTGCTATAAAGGCTGGACGGGCGATACAGGCACTGATGGATCAATCGTCGAGGACATCGGACAACGGGCAGAAAACTCTAATTCTGGAGGCTACTACAGCCTTCAAGAGTAAAGACTTTGAAAAGAGCTACGCGATTGCGACAAGAGGACGATAGGAACGATAATAATCAGCAGATATCCTTCTCTACCGGATCACCAATTAAGCCGGTATCATCAATCGAGGTAGGGTATCTATCATGAAGGAGGTTATTATGAAAAAGTTTTGGTTTACTTTTGTGCTGGGTCTCGTTGTTATGCTTATGGGTTGCGCAACGGTGATACCGATGGGCGGACTGTACACGGGAGTTAAATTGCCATTTGGAGCTACCGGCAACAACGGCGTTTCATCCAGGACCGGTGTCGCGGAGTGCAGGAGCGTGCTTTCCCTGGTCGCCGTCGGGGACTGCAGCATCGATGCCGCAAAGAAAAACGGCGGCATCACAAAGGTTAACCATATTGATATGGATGTCATGAACATTTTGGGGATCTACGGATCTTATAAGGTGATTGTTTCAGGCGAATAAGTCAGCCTGATAGGAAAGCATGAAATGGCGTAATTTTTTCATTTCGCGTTACATGGTTTATGATTAAATAGATATTGCCCTCGGCGCAAAGCGAGGGCTTTTTCTTTTCATACAGCGGCGCATGGAACGTTATGCCCGCAAAGCGAAGATCAAATTATCTTGTCATCTTATTTTATTTATTAAGATGAATTAGCTGTTTTATACAGGCTATATAAATAGGAAACGAAAAAGTATAAATTCACATAAACTTACCGCAAGATCGCCTTGATACTGT
>CAYZRT010000180.1:0-3728 GCA_964480875.1 uncultured Smithella sp.
TTTAAAACAAAAAAAGCAGCGCCGTTTTATCGGCACTGCTTGTATAGTTACCGCGCGAGCGGTTTAGTTCAACTATTGTGATACAGTCTCCTAATCCGGAATGATTGATGTAAAGAATATGATGTGACTGGTAATGATTTCTGTTCACGGCATCCTATTTCAGTTTATTGATTTTACTGGCCACACATCCTGCCCCGAAACCATTGTCGATATTTACGACCGACACACCGCCCGCGCAGCTGTTGAGCATGGCCAGTAAGGCGGCCACGCCCTGAAAGCTTGCTCCATAACCGACGGAAGTCGGCACCGCAATAACCGGCTTATCTATCAGGCCGCCGACAACGCTGGGCAGGGCTCCCTCCATTCCGGCAACAACGATGACAACGCGCGCTTTGCGGATTACATCCAATTTATCAAACAGGCGGTGAATGCCGGCAACGCCGACATCGATAATTCTTTCCACGCGATTGCCGAAAACTTCCGCTGTGACCGCCGCTTCTTCGGCGACCGGCAGATCTGCCGTTCCCGCCGTCACCACAGCGATGTAATTTTCAGATGTGGGGATTTTTTCCCGGATGACTGTAATGGTTCGCGCAAGAGGATTATAAGATGCCGCGGAACAAATTATTTTAACGGCGGCAAACGCCTCATCATTGGCGCGTGTGGCCAGGATATTGGATTCTCCGGCTACCATGGCTTTGAAAATTTTTATGATCTGTTCAATGGTTTTACCCGGACAGAAGATGACTTCCGGATAACCGACACGCATTTCGCGGTGTGTATCGAGTTTGGCATCATCAAGTTCCGTGTAAGAAAAATTCCTTAATCTCGTGATGCCGTCTTCGACGGTCATTTCACCGTTACGAATATTTTCCAGAAGAATTTTTAACGCATCGACATTCATTTTTTTGTCCTTTTTACGGAGTCCACACTTTCATGAATATCCTTTATGGAAACTCTTTTTTCTTTTGCCAGCCTTTTGCAATCTTCATATTCCGGTTTGAACTTAATGATGCGCCCGTTTAAATAGCCGCATTTCACATTTATCGTACCGTACTTGGTTTTTACCTTGATTGTCTTGCGCTGCAGCATGGATTTGGTCACATGATAAGAACGCAGGCCGAACGTGGACGAATTCATCCATAAGATCTCTTCCATGAGCGGTTGTTTGCTTAAATCGCAAAGAACCGACACCGTCAAAGCGGGGCGGGATTTTTTCATAATGATCGGCGTGAAAAAAACATCATGTGCCCCTGCAGAAAAAAGACGTTCCATCAAGTTATCGTAGAGCTCGGGACTCATATCATCGATGTTGCATTCAATTATCACAGCATCACCGATCTCTGTATCAGGCGAAGCAGCAGCGGGTATGTCTCCTAAAAATACGCGTAGGACATTCGGGACAGCGGAATCCTTGCTGCCCAGGCCATAACCGATATTCCTCGGTGTGAAATTAATTTTTTCTGTAAAAGCTGATGCCGTCGTGGCAATAATCGCCGCTCCCGTGGGGGTGGTCGCCTCAAAGGGGACAAGGCCGGTCCGGACCGGAATTCCTTTCAGAATTTCCGCCGTCGCCGGCGCAGGAACAGGCAGGGTACCATGCTCGCAATGAATGATACCGGACCCGAGTTGAACAGGGGAGGAGATAATTTTTTCAATGTTCAAGTAATCAAGGCAAATAGCCGCGCCGACGATATCGATAATCGAATCGATTGCGCCCAACTCGTGAAAATGGACATTTTCCGGTTTACACCCGTGAATTTTTCCCTCCGCCCCAGCAAGACGGGTAAAAATATCAAGGCTTATTTTTTTGACTTTGGCGGACAGCTTGCTTTGTCTGATGAGTTTTGCGATGTCGCGGTAAGATCGTTCTTTCACATGATGATATGGATTCGCTTTTTTTTCAGGTGAAACAACAATATCAATTTTTGTTCCGGTAAGGCCGCCGCGTTTGTCCTGAGAAATTTTAATTGTATAAGAATTGATGGGTAGTTTACCGATCTCTTTTAAAAGATATTTCTGATCAACGCCCAGATCGAGCAGGGCGCCCAGGTTCATGTCGCCGCTGATACCGGCAAAACAATCGTAATATAGTATTTTCAAAGACAACCTCCTCTGTATTTCAGGGCAATCAGGTCGGTTTACGTCTGACAAATTGAATATTATTTCATAGGATTTATTTTAATATATCAAGATAAATTTTTTCCCTGTGTGGCCATCATAAAACCGGCGTGTTTAACGCCTTTGAGTGATTTGAGCCTTAAATAAAGTTTATCGATTTCCGCTGCTTTCCCTTTTGTGACAATGATCTCAAAACAGTTATGATGATCGAGATGAATGTGTTGAGTTGATAAAATACAGTCATGATGATCGTGCTGAACATCAAGCACTTTATTGACCAGTTCCCTGGTGTGATGGTCATAAACAATCGTAATCGCTCCAGTGACTTCTTTGTTTTCCGTCCATTCCTCTTTGATCAACTCCGATCTGATCAAGTCGCGAATGGCTTCGGAACGGTTTGTGTATTTATGCTTCTTGATATGACGGTCGAATTTATTTAAAAGATCATTTTCCAGTGAAACGCCGAAACGAATTAAATTGGACATCACTTTTCTCCTCTCCAATCATCAATCTATTGCGAAGATACAAACAACGTTACCCGATAGTCAAGCATATTATATAAGAAGTGCAGAATCATAATCAATTTTCGTTCTTTATATTAGAGGTCGTTTAAATGTAGATAAATTTACACTTTTTTATTTATTTGCGAATGCCAGGGATAATTGAGTCGTTTTTTCAATCTTATAAGATAAAAATTAATTAATCGTAATTTTGACTTTTAGTCATTTTGGGGGATTAACCAGTCGAACCCGGATTGACCAAAAGTCATTTTATAATTGATTGGGAAACATGATTTTTATATGGACGCAATCTTATTAGGCTTTTTATTATGTCAAAAATGACATAAACAATTGAATTTATTCATATTTTGCCGTTGACAACATTCCTGCCCTAATGTATAACGAGCACGCAGTGAAAGCGTTATTCTCTGGAAGAACGTATGCTCATTGAAGCCTTGGTTGTTCCAAAAAGCTTTTCCTAAAAAAGCCTGAAGTACGCGGCTAACTGTATTTGAAAAGTTTAGAGCACAAAAAATTATTTAAAAAATATAAGGAAAGGAGAAAGGATTCATGAACGTCAGCCGAAGAGGTTTCTTGAAGATTTCAGGCGCTGTGGCGGCGGTCAGCGGTTTGGGTATCAGCCTTAAGTCCATATCCGCGCACGCCAAAGAACTGAAAATCAAGCATGCCAAAGAAACCACCACCGTTTGTCCGTATTGTTCCGTCGGATGCAGCATCATCGTGTCCGTGCGTGACGGCAAGGTTATCAACACAGAAGGTGATCCCGATAGCCCCATTAACAGAGGCGCACTGTGCAGTAAGGGCGGTTCGATCTATCAGATGGCTGTCAACGAGAACCGGTTGGGCAAGCCTCTTTACCGAGCTCCCTATGCCAGAGAATGGAAAGAAGTGGAGTGGGAATGGGCTCTTGATAAAATTGCCCAGAACGTCAAGAAAAGCCGTGACGCCAGTTTCAAAAAAGTAAATGCCAAAGGCGAGTTCGTCAATCGCACGGAAGGCATTGCCTCCGTGGGAAGCGCGGCGATGGACAATGAAGAATGCTTCACGTACCAAAAATTCTTAAGGGGGTTGGGTCTGGTCTATATT
>CAYZRT010000181.1:0-3698 GCA_964480875.1 uncultured Smithella sp.
CCATGAGCACACCGCGTTCACCGGTCAAATCGCTGTAAACCTCCTTCTGGAAGGTTGTCGAAAATAAAAATCCGGACCCGATGGCAATGCCCAGCGCCAGCGTTCTTTCCATCGCCCGTCCCGTATAATCCTGATGCACGGCAAAGCTGGAGTTGATACCGCTGCCATCCAGGAAATTTCGGCGGACGCTGGTTCCGGAGCCTTTAGGCGCAACCATGATCACGTCCACAAACTTGGGAGGCACAACGCCCGTCTGCTTCTTGTAAACAATGGAAAAGCCATGCGAAAAATAAAGCGCGTCGCCTTTGTTCAGATTGGCCTTGACCTTTGGCCAGAGAAGTTTCTGGGCAGCATCGGAAACCAGATACTGAATAATGGTTCCGCGTTTGACCGCTTCTTCAATCGGGAAAAGTGTCTTGCCGGGTTTCCAACCGTCAGCAACGGCCTTCTTCCAGTAGCGCATATCTTCCTTGGCTTGACCGATAATGACGTTGATACCGTTATCTTTCATATTGCCAGCCTGAGCGGGTCCCTGCACACCGTAACCAATAACGGCTACAACTTCATCCTTTAAAACCTTCTGAGCTTTTTTCAGCGGAAATTCCTTCGCCGTAATGACATCTTCGAGAACACCACCAAAATTAATTTTTGCCATGATAACCCCCTATTCTGAATTAATTAATTTTCTAAATTTAAAGCGATAATGCCTGTTCTTGTTATATCAGCGATACCCAACGGTTCCAGACGCGCCAAAGCAAATTCAATCTGTGCTTGATCGCCGATAATTTCCAAAATCACATAAGCATCCGCATTAGCTATAATTTTCCATTTATTCGTGTCAATGGCTTTCTTGATCTGCTCTTTCTTGTCCACTGTCAAATTTAGACGGACAAGAATCATTTCGCGGTGAATAGATTCCACATTGGTCAAATCATCAACTTGAATAACGTCCACAAGCCGCCTGAGTTGATTTTCAATACGCGTAATGGTCTCCTTGCTGCCAATAGTCGTCATAACGATTTTTGACACTTCATACTGCATGGTCGAATTCACGCAAAGGCTTTCAATGTTATAACCCTTGCCACCCAGAATACCGGCAATCCTCGCCAGCACATCAGGCTTGTTATGAACAAGTACTGAAATAATATGTTCCTTTTTTTCCATCTTTTCCCTCACCATTATTATTTATTTAAACCTCTTTAATTTATATGACTTCGTCAAATAACCTAAAGGTCACGCGAGCTCCAGAGGCAAGGCGCGCAAGTAATTAGGAAGCGCATCCGGCATACGCCGGATACACTCCGCAGATGCGAAGCCCGGCGCATGCCGGGGACTTTTCACGGAGTCATCAGTTGATCATCTCCCTGCTGCCCAGCGACATATTGCTGATCGAATCGCCCGGATGCACCATGGGATAAACGCATTCTTCCCGCGACACCCGGAAATCCATCAGCACCGGTTTATCCAGGGCAAGCCCCTGTTTTAGAACCTCTTCCACCTCTTCCGGTTTCGTCGCGCGCAATCCTACAACTCCAAAAGCCTCGGCCAGTTTCACAAAGTCGGGAGCGTAAGTCATATCCGTATGGGAATAACGTTTTTCATAGAACAATTCCTGCCATTGTCGCACCATGCCCAGATAGCCGTTGTTCAACAAAACAATTTTAACATTGATTTTATGCTGCGCGACAGTGGCCAGTTCCTGAATATTCATCTGGATGCTGCCGTCACCGGCGATATCCACAACATACTTATCCGGGAAAGCGCACTTGACACCGATGGCCGCAGGGAAACCGAAACCCATCGTTCCCAGACCGCCTGAAGAAACAAACGTGTTCGGCTTGTCAAAGGGGAAAAACTGCGCTGTCCACATTTGATTTTGTCCGACTTCCGTCGTGATAATCGCGTCACCTTGGGTTAACTTATACAGCGTCTCAATAACAAACTGCGGTTTGATGACCTGGCCGTTCTGGCAATAGGTCAACGGTACTTTTTCTTTCCAGTCAGCAATCTGATTGAGCCATTCCTGCCGTTCTGAAGCGTCATAAGCGTAATTGTGTTCATCAAAATATTTTATAAGATCTTTCAACACGGCTTTTGTATCACCGATAATTGGCAGATCAACCGCCACATTTTTGTTGATGGACGAAGGATCGATATCAATATGGACAATTTTAGCTTTGGCAGCAAAGGTATCAATGGTGCCGGTCACCCTGTCATCAAATCGTACTCCCACGGCAATGAGCAAATCACAGTGGCTGACTGCCATATTCGCGTAGTAGGTACCGTGCATGCCCAGCATCCCCAACCAAAGAGGGTCGCTGCCCGGAAAGGAACCCAATCCCATGAGCGTGCCGGTAACCGGAATCTGATATTTTCTCGCCAAGGCGGTCAAAAGGTCAGATGCCTTCCCCAGAATAACACCGCCGCCGGTCATAATCAGAGGTCTTTGGGCTGAGTTTAGCATTTCTAATAAAATGCCCATTTTTTTGAAAGCCGGTTTGTATGAAGGCTCGTGATTTCTGATTTTAATACCGGCAGGGTTATACTCCGTTGATGCCGCCATGACATTTTTTGGCAAATCAACCAGAACAGGTCCGGGTCTTCCCGAACGGGCGATATGAAAAGCCTCTTTGATGGTCGCAGCGAGGTCTTCAATATTACGCACCAGAAAATTATGCTTGGTGCATGGACGGGTTATCCCCGTAATATCGCATTCCTGAAAAGCGTCATTGCCGATAAGTCCGGTGGGAACCTGACCGGTAAAGACCACAAGGGGAATGGAGTCCATATTCGCCGTGGCAATGCCGGTAACGGTATTCGTCGCACCGGGACCCGAGGTCACCAGGCACACGCCTACTTTACCGGTAGCGCGGGCATAACCATCAGCAGCGTGCACAGCGCCCTGTTCATGCCGAACAAGAATATGCTTCATATTGCTTTTATAAAGCTGATCATAGATATCCAGGACAGCTCCTCCTGGATACCCGAAGATGATTTCCACCTTTTCCTCTTCGAGAGCCTTAAGCAGTATTTCTGTTCCCTTCAGTTTCATTATTTTTCCCCATCAAAATTATCAATAATCAATTTGTTTTAACGGCCTTACGCTTCTGAAAGTTGAATCCCCCGATCCCACTACGCTACGCTTTAATGAGCCTTGATTTTTCGATACGTAGTAATCGGAAAATCTTAGAGCGAATTATCCCGCCACCTTCAGGTGGCAGGGACAACATTCTTTGCCATCACTCGCTTACGTCGCTACGCTTCAGAAAGTTGAGTCCCCGATCCCTCTTCGCTGCGCTTCGGGGATAATTCGACTTACAACTTTCAGTGCGCTACGCTTCTGAAAGTTGAGTCTCATTAAAAAAGCCGCCAGTTTCTTCTGAAAAAAGCGGCTTCATGCCTGAAACAACAAAGCCGCGGGCTTTGGGGGCCTGCGGCTTGTATCTTTTTTTTTATTTCCTAAAGATACAGAGCGGCAGACCCCGTACGTACGACTACTACGAGTGCTAATACTTTATTCAGTATCAGGTTAATGCCGCTTTTCAAATCTTTAAGAAACATAACATTTCATTCCATTGAATTAATTTGTAAATTTCATAACGAAAAACAAAATGTTTGTCAACAATATTTTTAAAATACCTTAACTATTGCTCCAATACCTATTGTGGCTTTGCATAATAATCAGTTTATCGAAAGAA
>CAYZRT010000182.1:0-3694 GCA_964480875.1 uncultured Smithella sp.
CTCCGGAAAAAATGCATCGATATTCCATGAGGCTTTTCGCCTTGGAAACCGGCGCTGTTTTTTCCAGAAAATAGGCGAATTCAATTTCCATATGCGCGGAATGCGCATGCAGCTTTTGCCGCATTTGCTCCAGAATGGTCCGGAACGTTTTAATGTTGATCTGTCCTTTAAATTCGTTGAGCGCTTCCACAAAGCGGCTCATATGCGTGCCCTTGAAGTGGTGCGGCAGGTTGACATACATATTAATGGTGGCATTGACCATCTGTGTTCCCCGCGCCCGATCCAGGACGATAATCGGATATTTTATATTTTTGACACCGACTTTTTTTATATCAATTTTTCGAAAATCTTTCTGGTTTTGAATATCAATCATAGCAAGTCTCAAAGCTTTCCTCATTATCGCTTTTTGTCATTACAGGGAATAAGTAACGGCGGCATTGTCTGATTCCCAAATTTTGACTCTCGTCATATTAACGCCTGCGGTTTTTACCCGGGGGTCCATTTTTTCGAAGATATATTTTGCTATATTTTCTGCAGTGGGATTGATGCCGGCAAAAGCAGTTAAATTGTTGAGATGTTTATGGTCAATTTCCTCGAGAATTTCCTCCAGGACTTTTTTTAAAAACCGGAAATCAACTAATATGCCTATGTTATTCAGCTTTTCAGCCGCAACCGTTATCTCCACTTTAAAATTATGACCGTGCAGTTCTTCACACTTGCCGCCTATATCAGCAAGAAGATGAGCGGCGGAAAATGATTTTATAATCGTCACTTCAAACATTATCTTGAGCTCCTTTTTTTAAAGTTAGATTATTATCATATTTTTACGAGATGTTGAATCATTAATTACAGGATGCGAACAGTCCGGGGAACAATTGAACGGGCTGAAATAAATGATGCAGATTCAACAAAACAGAATGTTTACCTGAAAACATCAAAAAAACGGCGAATCACCGTACGAAGCTGGCTCATGGAATGGATTTCTTTTAGCAATCCGAAAAGGATATGGGGACGAAAATAAAACGCGGCAAATGCTCTTTTCATCAGTCGGCGCAATTCCTTTTTTGAAATATCTTTCGGCGCATAGATGACACGATTATTTTGGTAGAGGTCCCAGCGCTGTGCATCGGGAGCGAGGTCTCCGTTTCGGATAAGGCGATCATATATTTCCGTTCCCGGAAGAGGAAGAAAGTTGCTGAACTGCGCTCTGTGGAAAGGAAGTTCTAGGGCAAGCTCGATCGTCTTTTCAATATCTTCGATTGTTTCAGCAGGATAACCGATCATGAAGAAGCCTGTCATTCGAATTTTTGTTGTTGAGGAGACGAGCTTAATCTTTTCGATCATCAAATCCAGCGTCTCATTCCTTTGCATGTCCGCAATGATTCTTGAAGAACCGGATTCGATACCTACGGAGAACGAATAACAACCGGCGCTTTCCATGTTTTGCAGTAATTCTTTATCCAGCGTGTCCAGTCTGACGCCGTTCGTGCAGGCCCAGTCGATCATAATATTTTGCTCTCTCAGTTTATTGCAGAACTCCAGGACACGGGTTTTGTTCAGCGTGAAATTATCATCCTCGATATGAAATTCCTTGATTCCAAATTCTTTCCGCAAATACTTTATTTCTTCAATAACATTGTCGATGCTTCTCATGCGGAACTTTCTGCCGGTGTTGACGCGCACTCCGCAATATGTGCATTTAAACGGACATCCCCGGCTGGTAATGATGGGAGCAATCGGCAGACTTTTTGAAAACGTACCGTGCGGAGCAACCGGATATGTCGTGGGGTCAATCAGATCCCAACCGGGGAAGGGGATATCATCCGGATTTTCGATATAGCCTCTTTTGTTTATTTTTATCTTTCCGTCACGGCGATGAATTAATCCTTCGATAGAGTCGATATCAATTTTATCGGGAGATTGAATGTGCTGTAATAATCGTGGAAATCCTGATTCGGCCTCTCCTGCAAAAGCATAATCCAGGCTGGCAATCTCCATGGTTCCTTCCGGATCTCCCGAAGGATGCGGGCCGCCGACGATGGTAACGGTTTTATGGTTTAATGTTTTGGCGATATCAATGCATTGTTTGGTTGAAGTAAAATCACAGGTGTACATTTGGACGCCGACGACATCCGGTTTTTCGTCAACAAGATAATCACGATACTTGCGATGGTTCATCCTTGTTTTTGCGCAATCAAGTATATGGACGGTATGTCCGTTATTTCTTAAAACGGCAGCAAGGTATCCTAATCCGAGATTCGGAATGATGATGGGCATTTTAAAACTGGGCGGGCGTACAAGAATAACCTTCATTGAATATGATCACTTTTAAATTAATATTTCTAATCACTACTGTCCCAACGTTAAATTGATGAGAGGATGTAAGTTATAGAAAGCAATGAGAATAAGCAATGAAAAGTTATTTATCGATTTGAAATATTTTTCTTCGGGGTGCCATATGAAGAAGTTGCCTTTTTGCGATTTAAAGCGGTTGAGCGGCCAGTAATCCAGAAGAATCAGAATCACCGGTAGAGTGACCACGATGGGCTTGCTCATCAACGCCAGGACAAAACTAAAAAGAACGAGCAAATATCTTCTGATAAGCGGTTTTTCTGCGTAACTGATATTGATCTTGTTTTGCATATTGATCGTCATGAAATTCTTTTACCACATGTTAAATTGTAGTTCAGCAGTATTTTATCATTCGAGCTTGAGATGTTGTGTAAACGGGCGAAGTGATTATAACTTTATAATATCGTTATCCTTTATTCAAGGCTGCCCTGTTTTATAATGGTAGAATAATCAATCTTCGGTGGTTTAAATAACAGTGATTTGGTGAAAAACACCATTATAATCTTCTCTCCGGGATTGGATATTCCGGGTTAAGACAATATGAAAAATATTTATAATTGATTTTAAAGGCAAAAAAATATTTTATGATACGATATTTAACATTATTCATACTTGGCACATGATTTGCTTCTTATCAAAGCAACGGAAAAAGTTTTAGTAAGGTAAAATTTGCATGGTTAACTAAAATGATTGGAAAATGTCATCTTAGTGACTGACAAAAACAAAACAAAAAAATTTTAAGGAGGTACGTTATGTTAAAGATTTTCCGCAACAAAGGAGAGAAAGGTTTTACGTTGATTGAGTTGATGATCGTTATCGCGATTATCGGTATTCTGGCGGCTATCGCTATTCCCCAGTTCATTCAGTACAGGAAAAGAGGTTATGTCTCAACCCTGAATTCGGATTGCAAAAATGCTTATACGGCATTGGTTGCCTATACTGTTGATGCGCCCAATGTTTCTCCCATTACTGAAGCAATGATTATTGCAGGTGGATATAGCCAGACAACTGGTGTAGAAATGACTGTGGACGGGGCTTGCGATGGCAATGACTGTGTGATGACATGCACCAATACCACTGGTTGGGGTGTATCGGACGCAGTAGTTGAAGTAGACAGTGGTGTGATGTCACTTACTGCATCAACAATAAATCCTTAACAATCATCGGTTAAAAAAGAAAAAGGGGCGTTTAAAAACGCCCCTTTTTTTATCCTTAAAAAATAATATTTAAAAATTCATTGAGTTTTCTTAATAAGGCAAGTAATTTTATCTGACACGCATAACGGGAATGGAGGTATCGTTTGAAGGTTTCCTTTTCACGCTTTTTCTGGGGTTTGGTCTGT
>CAYZRT010000183.1:0-3620 GCA_964480875.1 uncultured Smithella sp.
TCGCGCCGGACGGAGCGGTAGTGAAACAATCCGCGGTCGCGCCGGCCATGCAGAAGAACGAAGGACGCGCGCGTGTATTTGATTGCGAAGACGACGCCATCAAGGCGATTCTTGGCGGAAAAATCAAAGGCGGCGATATCGTTGTCATTCGTTACGAAGGTCCCAAAGGCGGTCCCGGCATGAGGGAAATGCTTTCTCCCACTTCGGCCATCGTTGGCATGGGTCTGGATAAAACGGTTGCTCTCTTAACCGACGGACGTTTCAGTGGCGGTACACAGGGCGCGGCCATCGGCCATATCTCTCCCGAAGCAGCAGAAGGCGGGCCGATCTCGCTGGTGAAAGAAGGCGACATCATCGCCATCGATATTCCGGCCAAAAAACTGAATCTGAAAGTCAGCGCTCAGGAACTGGCCAAACGAAGAAAAGCTTTGAAACCGTTCAGACCGAGAATTACGAAAGGTTATCTGGCGAGATATGCTAAGATGGTGACGTCGTCATCCACCGGAGCCATATTTAAAGATTAATATAAAAGCAAATAAAATAAATCTGTCATTGCCGGGCTGGAACTCAGGCGAATGACTGATGACCCGGCAATCCAGTATTTATAATTTTATAAAGTTATTTTTGTTGCTTCCTGACAGGCAAGGAATATTTTTAAGTTTCGCATCCATGTTGAATATTCCCGTTCTTCCGGAACAACTATTGGCAAAATCCTATTTGAATCACTATATATTAGTTCAATTGCTTTTTGTGAGCTGCCTGTACCAAATTCCTTTTTTTATTATTTTTATATTGCTCCGGTGAGAGCCATGATTAATCTTCTTTGATGCCAAGCCGTTAAAGAATGTTCCTTATCACGCTGCTTTCCAGTGCAATGAAAGCTTTCGGGATGAGGCGGCGCAGTCACGCAAATAGAGATTGATTAAAGTCTGATAGGGTATTTCCGCCTCTTCAGAGAGTTTTTTGAAATATTTGATTGTTTCCTCATCAAGCCGGATGGTGACTTGTTTTTTAAGACGGCTGGCGTAAGGATTCTTTTTTGCTTTAGAAAAATCGTATTCTTTTCTCATTTTAAAACCTTTCCCAATATTGTTTTTGTTCTGAACGTGTTGCCTTCCTCGCAGATATGATTCTCATAACTTCATCGTTTTTTCGATAACAATGGCATACAACCAACATTTGAATGTTTGAACTTAACCCTAGAAGTATAAATCTGTCTTCTGCCTGAGAATGATCCGGATCGTGAAGCAGTAGAGCATTTTCATCGGAAAATACCGTTTGAGCTTCTTTGAATGCTATGCCATGTTTCTTTTTGTTTAAAGAATTCTTATTTTCATCCCACTCGAAGGATATGTCTTTCATAATTATAGTGTAACTACATTGTAATTTTTTGTCAATTATTTTTTGAAAGAAACAAATCGCTAACCTCAACAAAGAGGCTGGATATCAATTCGTACTCAATAAAATTTTATCACGCTCAATGATAAAAGAGTATCTTACGTAAGTATGATTTCACAAAAGGTTATCCATTGCTTTTTCTATTGACGATATCATTGCAAGTATATTAAAATTAACAAAAATCATGTGTCGTGCTGACGATAGATCTTCTCCGATGTAGGACTGCGGAGCATCGCTAACCTGACGTTGTCATAATCTTGGGAGTATACTACTATGACACCCAGTGAAATATCACCCACTATTGCACAAAGTATTTGTAAGACCATTGTCTTCCGGCTTTTACAAAAAATCCGTGTCGGTCAGTTGACCATATGGCTTCCCGACGGGCAGGAAATACATTTCGGCGACAGGGAATCCTCTCTCTCAGCGGACATGACCATTTCCGATTACCGTTTTTTTTCTGATGTTATGTTGCGTGGTGAAGTGGGACTTGGTGAATCTTTTATGCAGGGTATGTGGAATACCAAAGATATTGCCGGTCTGTTTCGTCTTTTCATAAGAAACCGCCACTCATTAAAAGAAGGTTATCCGGTTGCAGCATGGTTTGTCAGTTGGACAATCCGTCTCCTTGATAAAGCACGAAAAAATACACAGATGGGCAGCCGGAAAAATATTGAACAGCACTACGATTTGAGCAACGAATTTTTCCAGAAATTTCTTGATCCGTCCATGCTCTATTCTTGTGGAATTTATTCTTCGGAAAACGATTCTTGCGAAGCCGCTCAGAAAAACAAGATTAACAGCATCATCCAAAAGGCTCAAATCAAAGCAACGGATCACGTTCTGGAAATTGGCTGTGGCTGGTGCGGTTTTGCCGTAGAGGCAGTTAAACAAACACAATGCCGCCTTACGGGGATCACGGTCTCGCAAGCTCAATATGAGCTTGCGCTGAATAGAATAAAAAGTGAGGGACTGGGAAATAATATTGAAATCCGCCTTCAGGATTACCGTGAAATCGAAGGGCTCTACGATAAAATTGTGTCCATCGAAATGCTGGAGGCAGTCGGTCATCGGTATTTGGGCAAGTTTTTTCAGTGTTGTGATCGCCTGCTTAAGCCGGGCGGCCTGCTTGTGATTCAGGTCATTACCATTCCGGATCAGCGTTATAAAGAATATCGCCGGGAAAGAGACTGGATTCAGAAGTATATTTTCCCGGGAGGCCTTCTGCCCTCTGTAACTATTCTCAGCGAGGCCGCAACAAAATATTCAAGTTTTATTATGGAGGACCTGAAGGATATAGGCACGAACTATGCCGCAACACTTAAAGACTGGCGGGAAAAATATCTCAGCAATATTGAATCAATATCCGCAATGGGTTTTAATAAAGTTTTTCAGAGAAAGTGGGAATATTATCTGGCCATATGTGAGGCGGGTTTTGCTGAACGGGTTCTGGGCGATATTCAGGTTGTCTTTCGCAAGCCAGCATGATCCGCTAATAATCCTTGCTTTTATTCATACATCCTTTTCTCCGGAATACTCAATTTTGATAACTACGACAACTGAAGCCAAACAGGCCTACTCAACAAGCACTTCCTTCCTGAGGACGGCAAATTGTCAGCCTCCACAAATATTTAAGATCTAAATACGTAATAAATACAGTTCATGCCAGACAAACATCAATACAGCCATTGTATTCATGATGAATAGTGCTTATATTATAGCTACGAGATACTGCAATGCCCGTATTGAGTCTATTCTACTGGAAGTTAACAAAAAAGAAGTAATAGGGTCTTTGTGGTGATTATCACCCGTAAAAGACAAAGAATTAAAATGATGGACTCCAGTAAAACGACAAGACGGCATATGTGGGTCTCGGTTTTTTTTACAGGGGGAATGAACAATGAAAAGGGATTTAAAGGGATTTAAAGATTACAGGGATTATCTGTCTTACGCTAAGATATATTTGTTCTGGATGGATGAGAATGAACATAAGCAAACTTACGATATGCTTCTTAATCAACAAGAAAATGTCAGCCCGATTCGTTATCTACTACAAATGAGTTCACTTGCCCATCGTCAGAATTAAACCAAAGGAGAAAATAAACAATGGAGGAGATGGAAAAACCTGCAGGTGGGATTTTGAGTCCGAGCAGTAAAGTCATGCCGAATACCTACAAGCAAGCAAAATATCAAATCTCATCATCTGTGAATGAAGGAATTCT
>CAYZRT010000184.1:0-3543 GCA_964480875.1 uncultured Smithella sp.
AAGAAATAGCGGCTTTTATTTATGAGCCGAGTTATTTGAGTTTGGAAAGCGCGTTAGCCTGGTATGGTTTTATTCCTGAAATGGTTTATGCGTATGTCAGTGTGACGGCACGCATCAACAGGCGGTTTACCAATGACTTTGGAACCTTTTTGTATCGGCATATTAAGCCTGCACTTTTCTGGGGATATGCGGAAACGAAAACAGAATATGGGCATTACCTGCTGGCGGAACCGGAAAAGGCGTTGTTGGATTATCTATATTTGAATCTATCGAAAATCAGAAATGAAAACGACTTTGCCGCTATAAGGTTGAACTTGGATGTGATTAAAGAAAAAATAGATTCTGAGAAATTTTTAAAGTATCTCTCTGCTTTCAATATCAATAAAATGAAGGTTTGGGCTTTGCGATGCTTACAATAGACCAGATTTCCCAATATTTTCAACCCCCATTGCTCCGGAAACATCCCCAAGGTGTTTTGGTGGAATATTTACAGCATGAGCTCCTGGACTCGATATTTAAGGAGAAGTCAGCGGCGGGGTTGTGTTTTATCGGCGACACCGCGATTCGTATTCTCTACCAGAATCCGCGATTTTCAGAAGACTTGGATTTTGATAATTTTGGTCTATCCTTCAAGGATTTCGAAAAGCTGTTGCAGATTGCGTGTAAGGATATGATCACTAAAGGTTTTGTGGTGGAGTATCGTTTTGTGGAACGAGGCGCGTACCATTGTTATATAAGATTTCCTGAGATTCTCTATCAGGCAGGGATTTCTCCTCATAGTTCAAGAAAGATTCTGATTCGCATTGATACCGAAGCCAAGAAGAAGAATTACGAGCCGCAACCTTATATCTTGAACAGATTTGCTCTGTATCGGCAAATATGGACGGCGCCTGCGTCGGTTCTGCTGGCTCAGAAAATGATGACGGTCATGGAACGGAAACGAGAAAAAGGTCGTGATCTTTTTGACGTGTCTTATTTAATGGGCCTGGCCGAGCCTGATTTTTGCTATATCACCAAATGTATGGGTTGCGATAAAAAACAATTTTTAAAATTGTTCGATGAAAGATTAAAAGAGCTGGACTTGAACTTTCTGGCTAAAGATGTTGAACCATTTCTTTTTTCGTCAGAAGATAAGGCACGTCTATTAACTTTTCGCGATTATTGGAAAACGAAAAAAACGGGGACAGAAAACTGAGAACAGAAAAACAGTTGATGGTTGTCCCACGGCACTGCGTGCCTTAAAAAAGTGAAAGGTGAAGTGTGAAACGTGAATGGAAAGAACGGTTGATGGTGGATAGTTGATGGTTCATGGTTCATGGTGCGTAGCTGGAGCAGGGATGTTTCCTGCTCCGAAATGTTCCGATTCAAGCTGCAAGCTTGAACCAGCAAGAGAATGTTCTATGTTTCCTTCTCCCCTGGTGGGTGAAGGTTAGGATGAGGGGGAAAATAAGAAACACCACGTCATTCCCACGTGAACCTGGCCGGCCATGGTGCCCCTATATTGCCCTTTAGGGTATTTAGGGTAAATCCAGGAAAATAATTCCCGATAAGGTATAGTATGGCGATGGTAATCAAATATATCATCAACTATTCCCTTTCGGGAATATTGTTCTTGACTCATGTATTATAAGCTATTATTATTCCCGAAAGGGAATAAAGGAGCGATGTATGTCTAACCATAAAGCAGTAACGGTGTCAGATATTGGCGCTGCTGTAAGAAACAAACGCAAAGATGACGGACTGACATTGGCTGATGCGGCAGCTTTATGCGGTGTCGGGTACAGGTTTATGTCCGATCTGGAAAATGGCAAATCTACTGTGCAGTTGGGTAAAGTCCTGCAGGTTTTGAATGCTCTTGGGGTTGACATTTATACAGTTTCAAGGAAGTGGCCGAATGAATGATCATATCGGTAATCCGGGTCTTGATGTCTATTTGTGGGATCAGTTAGTCGGTCGTCTCTGGCTTGATGAAAAAAGACGTTTTGTGTTTCAATATGATGCGGCATGGATCAAGCGAAAAGGCGCCATTCCTTTGTCTATTCATCTTCCCTTGAAAACGGATTTATATTCTGACGATCTGTCTCGTTCTTTTTTTTCCAATCTTTTACCGGAGGCGGCGATAAAACAAGTTATCGCCCGAAGCTTGCAAATTTCTGTGAGCAATGACTTCGCCATGTTAAACAGGATAGGTGGTGAATGCGCCGGTGCGGTGTCTGTCCTTCCTTCCGGTTCTGTCCCTGTTGTAAAACCGGGTTATCGTGGTCTCAATGATGAAGAGTTGAATCAGGTAATCCAAGACCTTCCGAAAAGACCGCTGATGGCTGGCGTGGAAGGTATGCGTCTTTCTCTGGCAGGAGCTCAAAATAAACTGCCTGTTTACATGGAAGGTGATAAGATTTTTATCGCTTCCGAAAATGCGCCGAGCACTCATATTCTGAAACCACCGATAAGGGATCTGGAGAATACGGTGGAGAATGAGGCTTTCTGCATGATGCTGGCTCAAAAGATGGGATTGTCCACGCCTCCGGTTACGATCCACCGTGGTCTTGATAAGCTCTACATTATTCAACGTTATGACCGTAGCCGCGATAAGAATGGTAATGTCGCGCGTCTTCATCAGGAAGATTTCTGCCAGGCACTGGGATTTCTGCCTGATCAGAAATACGAAAGCGAAGGCGGTCCTTCTTTAGGGCATTGCTTTACACTGCTTCAGGAAATAAGTATCAGCCCTGCCGCTGACCGCTTTGCCCTTTTGCAATGGACGATCTTCAATTTTTTTATTGGTAATGCCGATGCTCATGCCAAGAATCTGGCCATAATGTTTACCAGACGTGGTCCGCGCCTGGCCCCTTTTTACGATTTGATCTGCACGCAAGTGTATCCCGATTTGTCAGAAAAGCTGGCCATGAAAATTGGTGGTGAAAATAGACCGGGATGGATACAGCAGAAACATTGGAATAAGTTAGGTGAATCCGTCGCTATCAAATCCAGTCTTGTTCTAAAGACGTTAAAAAATATGGCAACTGAAATTACACCTGCGGCGCAGGCACTGTTAAAGGATTTTAATAAAGCTTATGACAAATGTGAAATGATAAAAAAAATAATTGCGGTAATTGAGAAAAGGGTAAAAGTACAGATTTAGGGGTTAAGGGAAACTGTTCAGGGTTCAGGGTTCAATGTTCAACGTTTCCTTCTCCCCTTAGGATGAGGGGGAAAATAAGAAACACCACGTCGAGAGCTTTGCATAACTCCTCATTGTGTCATTTCGAGGAGCAAAGCGACGAGAAATCTTTCTTTAATATTATTACTTTATAAGATTTCTCCCTTCGGTCGAAATGACAATTTGACTATTATGCAAAGGTTTCACGTCATTCCCACGTGAACCTGGCGGGAATCTAAAAAATGGATGCCCGACAGAAACACTCGGGCATGACAGAAGGTTTATGGATCCCCGACAAGCCCATTCGGGGATGACATAGGTGGGTGGCCCATTCGGGGATGACAATATTACGGCGCGATCGCGGAGCGCACCCTACGGTTATT
>CAYZRT010000185.1:0-3434 GCA_964480875.1 uncultured Smithella sp.
GACCAAACTGCACAATGAAAGGAATGACGTAACGGAAATCACGGTATTTAACATTTAGTGCAGTAATCCAGAGACCGGGACCGAGACTGGCTAGCAGAGCAAGAATTATGAAAAAAGGTATTAAAACAATTTGCCAGCCCGGCACAAACTGGTAATAAATCATCATTGCGATGAGGATAACAAAACTGATCAAGAAATCCACAAGTGCGGTTACGAGAGTGGCCGCGGGAATAATCATTCTTGGAAAGTAAACCTTGCTGATCAGGTTGGCGTTGCCGATTAAACTATTGGATGATTCACTAAGCGAGTTAGAAAAAAGTGTCCAAGGCAACATAGCGGCAAAAACCATTAAAGCATAAGGCGTGTTGCCGTCGCTGGGTAGTTTGGCGACACGACCGAAAATGACGGTGAAAACAACCATTGTCAGCAATGGCCTGATAATAGCCCATAGGATGCCGATGATTGTTTGTTTATATCGGACAGACAAATCACGCCAGGAAAGAATGATAAACAGTTCCCTGTAGCGCCAGAGATCCGTCCAGTAGTTTTTCTCAGTACGTCCGGGTTCGATGATGAGTTCGTTCATAACTCGAATAAGATATTTGGAATGCTTTGGTGTTCATGATATCTGATTCAGCTCCGCCCCTTGAGTTACATTGCTGTAATGTCACCCAAGAGGCAAATCTCAAAAATCAATATTTTCGGGCAGAGAAGAAAATTTATTTTTTCCCCTGCCGTTCCCACACCAGAAAATTAGGCCGTTTTTCCAATTTGGGGATAAACGCCTTAAATTCATCTCCGGTCAGCACCAGCGGACGGATTTTGCGCTTAATGTAACGTTCTGTTTTTCTGCTTAAGTCGTTCAGATGGTATTGATCGATGTCACCCACCAGCACCAGATCGATGATGCCGGTATCCTTGCCTTCGGCGTAATCATCGATCAGATAAGCTTTTTCCAAATCGCCCAATCTTGTGAGAATGCTTTCCACGACCTGGTCCAATCCCAAAACTTTGCCGACCATTGATTTAAGTTCCGGGAAAAGGGGATGATTGTTGTTTGCCGTATAATAAACATTGCGCCCTTCCTTTTCCGACGTGAGGAGCTTTGTTTTCGTAAGCTGGTTCAGTTCTTCGCGGACGGCATTGGAAGACACATGAAGATCTTTAGAAAGTTCACGGAGATACGCCTTAGTGCCGGGATTAAAGAAGAAGCGCATCAGCAGGCTGATTCTGGTTTTCGATGATATAAGTCCTGCAAAAAGATCTGTCATACGTACTCCTTATTGAGTAGTTATACTACTCATAACACATACAGAATAATTGTCAAGATTTTTTTAATGAAGTTGGAAGATTGTATAGAAAAATGATTTTAAAAAACCATAGTGTATTTCGTAAATATATTTATAGTGTGTCATTTCGAAGCGAAGCCTATAGTCCATCTATGCTGGAGAGAAATCTTAATGTTCATCAGAATATACAAGATATCTCCCTTCGGTCGATATGACAAGATTTCATTGAAACACTACCCTAGCCGTTTTGTTGCGACGTTAATCTCTTTTTTCGCTTCGGTCATAATGGATTTGAGCGATTTGCTCTGAAACGAGCCCTACCATAAAGATTAAAACAGACATGGTGATCAGCATGGCTGATGTGGGGCCATAGCGAACATCCAGAAAGAATATTTTGTAAAGACCGTAACCCAGTCCAATCAGAAAAGTGGTAAAGCTTACCGGCAGAAAAACACGCATGGGAGAGAAGAGGGTGGCAATCTTTATAATAATCAGAAAGAAACGGGAACCATCTCTGATCAATTTTATCTTACTCTTCCCGGCGCAACGGTTTGCCTTGATCGGAAGATATACAAGGCTGTAACCTGACCGGAGAATGGCCATCGTAATCGTTGTCGGATAGGAAAAGGTGTTGGGCAATAAAGAAACAAATTGACGGGCAATATCAGCCTTGATTGCCCGGAAACCGGAGGTTAAATCCTGAATTTTTCTTTTGCAAATGTAGGATGCAAAAATATTGTAGAACCTGTTCGCCACGTTTCTGTGAAAACGCGAGTCCGAATCACCACTGCGCGCTCCGACAACCATATCGTACTGGCTGATTTTCTCCAGGAGTTGAGGAATATATTCCGGATTATGCTGGCCATCGCCATCCATCATCACCAGAACCTTGCCTTTAGCCTGACGGATACCTGTTTTAACGGCCGCGCCATTGCCTAGATTATAAGGGTGAGAAATAATCCTCGCGCCGGCTTTTTCCGCGAATAAAGCGGTATCATCCTTAGAGCCGTCATTAACGACCAGAATCTCATAAGTCCGGTTCAAACTATTCATGGTTGCACGAACACGGCCGATGACATCAGCAATAATTTCTGCTTCATTATAGGCGGGTATGATGATGCTGACATTTAATTCAGTATTCATGGGATATCCTTTTGATGCTTTAACGTACTATTTTTTATTGGATTTGTCCAAAATAATTTTACCGTAATATTTGAAATTACTTGATATTAAATTGTTCGGGTAATATTATGAAGTACAACTTGTTGTAGGGCGTGTTCCCCGAACGCGCCGCAGGTTAACCTGATTTGCGAATATAATTTCCTTGTTGTAGGGCGTGTTCCCCGAACGCGCCGTAGATTGTTCGGAGAAAAGTTCCTAAAAATTGTTTTTTGCACGCATTGACCGTTATAAAATGATCCTGAAAATAAGGTGCGAATGGATCAAAAAACAGAAGCCGAAATCGTTATCAGAGTTTTAAAAGGAGACAGGCAGGCTTACGCTTTGCTCGTCGAAGAATATAAATCCCCCATTTATAATCTGGCTTACCGGATGATGAATAATGTGGCTGACGCGGAGGATCTGGCGCAGGAAACCTTTTTACGTTCTTTCAGAGAATTGTCCCGCTTTGATACAAAACGTCGTTTTTATACCTGGCTTTACACCATCAGTCTGAATCTTATTCGTAACCATCTGAAAAAAGCAGGCCGCAAAACCGGTTTTAGCAATATTGACGCATCGTCTGACAGGATTCATTTGAACGCAGGCCATGACGTCGCGTTTGAAATTGATGGTGCGGACGAATTAAATAAGGAACGGGAAGGGCATCTGCAAAATTGTTTACGACGATTGTCGCCGGAACTCCGCGAGATGCTGGTCATGCGTTTTTATCAAAGGCTTTCTTTTGAAGAAATTTCCGAAATCACCGGACTTTCACAAAGCGCCATTAAAATGCGCGTCTATCGGGGTTTGGAAAAATTAAAGGAAATGATGGGAAAAATGTGACTTTTAGCAGTTGAGATTGTATATATTAACAAGAAGTGTCATTCCGAATGGAGAAATGTCATTCCGCAGCGAAGCGAGGAATCTTGAAGGGAAATCTTTGCATGATAGTAAAATTGTCATTTCGACCGAAGGCTATAGTCC
>CAYZRT010000186.1:0-3421 GCA_964480875.1 uncultured Smithella sp.
TCTTGTTCATCAGCGGAAAATCCATCAACGTGTCGGAAGAAATCCATTGCGGTTTGTAACCGATAGTAGCACAGGTTTTGAGGGTGATGGCGGCGGTTGTCGGATTCACCCACATGAAGGCAACTTCCGCACCTGAATTCTTGAGCCTTAGCATTTGGGAAGAGAGATCCTTTTCACCCGGCTCGACCGAAATCTCTTCCGCCAGTTTCATCTTATATGTGGCCAAGCGTTCCTTGCAGCCTCTAAGTCCCGTTTTACCATACGTATCGTTCTGATAAAGGAATCCGATTTTTTTGGCTTTGAGTTTCTCCACCGCATATTTGGTCAGGATGCTGGCCTCATCGTCATAAAGCGTGTACATGGCAAAGAGGTACGGATTGACGGGAAACACGTACTCCTCAATGGCCGTCGAAGGGTTCACCCAGATGATTTTGTTCTGGGTCAGATAGTCTTTCACAGCCATTCCGCAGGCAGCGCCGACTCCGCCTACAAAGGCAAAAATTCCTTCGCGCTCGACCAGTTCCTTGACCACGGCTTTGGTCTGAGCGGGATTGTACTGGTCATCGCGGATGAAATACTTAATTTTACGACCATGAATACCACCTTCATCGTTGACAATTTGAAATAAAAGTCCACTGCCCCGGGCTACCGATCCCCAGGGAGCGGCCGGCCCTGTCTGCGGTCCCCACTGGCCAATCCTGATTTCCTTATCGTCAAACCCCGGTTTAGCCTGAGCAAAGACGAGAAGCGAACACACAAAAACAGCGGTGACAATCATTGATGCAATTACTAATTTTTTCATAAAGACCTCCTTGCGTTCAAATATTTTAAATAAATTATTACCCTTTACCTTCTAATCATTGTTTTGTTGTTCAGCCCTTGTGCCACTTTCCTTGTTCTTTCAGGAAAGTGAAGCTGTAATTAAAAATGTTGTTTGGACCGGAGTTGGCAAAAACAACTTCGACCTCCACCTGCACGAACTTGTCTACGTCAGGATACGTTTGTTTGTTATCGTTATCGCGCAGGCGATAAATTCTGATGATGTTACATCTGTTAATTGCCGGGGGAGGATTTTCTGCAATGTCTTTCAAATAGGCTTCATAAGAATGTGTTTTTTTATAGTCGGATGAAGGTGCCAGCAAAGCATAGACCAGTTGAGAATCTTTTTTCATCTCGGCGTTTAAGTAGGCAAACGCTGTTTTTTCGATAGTATCTTTTTCCCATAACAGGGATACTTTGTTGCGCGGAGCATCCCAGAAAACGAATCCGGCAATAAGCAGTGCTGCGCAAATGATGATGACGATTCTTCCTGGTTGCCTCATAAATATTTCCTGCCGATTCATCTTAAACTTTCTTGACATAATGTTTCGAAAACAGGCCGCTTGGTCTTACGGTAATAATAAGAATAATGACAACGAACGCGACGATCGGTTTCCATTCCGGCCACGCATAACCGAAGAAATTTTCGACAATGCCCATAATCAACCCGCCGATGACGACACCGGGAATACTGGTTAAGCCGCCGAGGACGGCCGCGGCAAAAGCGCGCATAAACGGTTCCATCATAAAGTTGGGATCAAGCACCGAACGCGCCGCGAAAAACATGGCCGCAATGGCGCCGATCAGCGAACTCATCGCCCAGGTAAAGGAGAAAACTCTTTCCACCTTGATACCCATGATTTTGGCGGCGTTGACGTTTTGCTGGGTCGCGCGCATGGCAATGCCGAGTTTGGAATAACGGAAGAACAAAAAGAGGAATATCATGATGATAATGGTCAGAGTAAACACACCGATGGTCCATTCATTGATGAATAGATCGGGAAAAACTTCATGCGTTTTGGTAACGGAGAGGAGAAAAGGAAAATCTTTTTGTTCCGCACCCCATTTCCAGCCGGCCAGTCCCATGAGCAGCATTTCCGCTCCAAGAGTGATAATCAGCAAGCCCAACACGGTCGGATCTTTTGCCGGACGCAGAAAACAAAATTCAATGGCCATGCCCAACAAGATGGCAAAAATCATGGTAGCAGGAAAAGCAACCCAGAAAGGAAATCCGTAAACCGTGAGAATATGGTAGGCAACAAAGGTCGCGACCATACCCATCTCACCCTGAGCGAAATTGATGACGTCCGATGTTTTGTAAATGATGGCGACAGCAACGCCAAAAAGACCATAGCAGGCTCCGATGGCAATTCCTTCAATTAGCAGCATCTCAAACATGACGTCACTCCCTTTTTTAAAACGGCCAGGTCTTCCAGTATTTTTTCATTCTAATCCAGATGCCGAACATTCCCAAAGGTTCAAAAATAACAATTGCAATCATGATCAACCCCATCGCGATGCTGGAAAAATTGGCCAAGCCTATTACCGTAAACCATTTTTTCGATACCGTTGTAAGAAGCCCGCCAAGGTATGGCAGATTTTCCACGTTTTTCAATAGATCATACTGGAGATACGTTATCAGAATAGCGCCCATGATAGCGCCCATGATCGAGCCCAGCCCGCCGACCGTGATCATGACCAGAAAAATAATGGAAAGAATCAGATTAAAAGTAAAAGGATCAAAGAAGCCGACGACAAAACCATAAAGGCCGCCCGCCACGCCCGCGTAAAAAGCGCTAACGGCAAAAGACATCGTTTTATAGATCGTGAGATTGACACCCATGACTTCTGCGGCGATATCATCATCACGAATGGACATAAAAGCCCTGCCGACACGGGTTTTCATCATGTTCCTGGCTGCGATTACCATGAGAACGGTGATGATCATAATCAGATAATAGATTTTAACATCCCCCTGTATGACGTAACTGAATGATGAACCGGAAACGCCCAAATCAAGAGGAGGTGCAGTAATTCCCATTCTGCCGCCGAAGACATCCCACCGGCCGATGATGTGCATAATGGTCAAACCGAAGCCCAGAGTGGCAATGGCCAGATAAGGACCTTCCAGTCTCAGTGCCGGGAGACCGATAATGAATCCGAAGAAAGCGGCAATGAGAGCAGCAATAATAATTGCCGCAAAAAACGGAACATGCAAATGCATCATAATTAAGGAAGTGCCGTAAGCGCCGATGGCAAAAAATCCCGCGTGTCCCAGTGATATCTGGCCGGTGTATCCCACCAGAATATTGAGGCCTACCGCCAGAATGATATTAACCATAATGATATTCAGCAAATAGATATTATATGACGGTATGTAAAGGGGTAAGGTGAAAAGGAAAATCAGTAAAACAACAGTCCACGCGAGAATAGTGCCGCTTTTGAATAACTCAACGTCCTCATAGTAATCGCGTTTCATGTCCATAGGATAACCACGCAGATACGGCCGATTAACATTTGTTTCAGTTGTTTCGTTTTTCGCTGATCTTTTAGGAAAATAATAGCAAGACTGTCGAAATGTGTCAAGGTAATTTGACCTGAT
>CAYZRT010000187.1:0-3418 GCA_964480875.1 uncultured Smithella sp.
CTTAAAGACGAAGCCGGAAAAGGTGTCCTCATCCGGGTCTACATTCCTTGTTGTCGTGGGACGGGCAACAGGAGGTGGCGCTATTTCCACAAAAGCATCGAGCAGTTCCTTGACGCCGAAATTGTTAATGGCGCTGCCGAAAAAAACCGGCGTCTGGCTGGCTTTTAAATATTCTTTAATGTCAAAAGGATTGGCTGCTCCTTCGAGCAGGGCAACTTCCTCACGCAGTTCATTAGCCTGGTTCTCCAGCAATTCATCAAGCAACGGATCGGATAAGTCGTTGATGACAACCCCCTCTTCAGAACGACGGGATTTACCCGGCGTGAAGAGATGGAGTTTTTTGTCATACATATTGTAAACGCCCTTGAAACGCTTGCCCATGCCAATCGGCCAGGAAAGCGGTGAGCATTCGATCTGCAGTTTGTCTTCGATATCCGAAAGAATTTCCAGCGGCGGCAGACAATCGCGGTCGAGCTTGTTGATGAAGGTGATGATCGGCGTGTTGCGCAAACGGCAGACTTCCATCAGTTTCTGCGTTTGTGTTTCCACACCTTTGGCGCCGTCAATCACCATCAGGGCGCTGTCTACTGCCGTGAGTACACGGTAGGTGTCTTCCGAAAAATCCTGATGGCCGGGTGTGTCCAGCAGATTAATTTCGCAATCCGCGTATTCGAATTTCATAACCGAAGACGTCACGGAAATACCGCGGTCTTTTTCAATGGCCATCCAATCGCTCAGGGCGTGCTTCGACGCTTTGCGCGCCTTGACCGCTCCGGCCATCTGAATGGCGCCGCCGAAAAGCAGAAGCTTTTCCGTCAGCGTGGTTTTGCCCGCGTCGGGATGGCTGATGATGCCGAAGGTGCGGCGCCGTTCAATCTCTTTTTGTAACTGTTTGCTCAAAATAACTCCAATTGATATTACAAATACCGATGTATCGGCATTTGTTTTTTGTAGTACGTAACTTTAGCTGCGCCTATAACAACTGGTCTGAAGACCAGTACTACATTTATAATTTAACAGGCGCTTATTAACTATAATAAAATATCTGTCAACAATTATCCTTAATGCCCGGTGTAAATCAAAACATTGTTGATCATGTCTTCTTTGATGGCGCCTTCGGCTTTGAGTTCCTTTAAATAGGTTATGGTTTCGTTCAGAGCCAGGAATTTGTCGAAATCGGAAAGCGATGGACTGATCATTTCATGGGAAATATCATAGGCGGATTTGGGTTGACTATTCACAAAATCAAGAACGTCAAGTTTTCCTTTATGATGATGTTGGCGAATATCGGCCAATCGTTCTTTACAATCGACAAATGAATTGCCGTGTCCCGGATAAACGGTCGACACGGGAAACCTCTCAATAGCATCCACTGAATCCAGATAAGTAGCGAGCGGCCGGAAGTTATCATCAAATATGTCAGGACTGAGAATCGGAGCAATGTAAGGAAGAACATGATCACCCGATAGTAAAAATCCTTTCTCAGGGAAGAAAAAGCAGACATGTCCGGCGGCGTGTCCGGGTGTAAAAACGACTTCAAATTTCCAGTCGCCGAATTCATAGATTTTATTATTCTGCAAGAAAATGTCGCTATTGAATTCGGTAATGATGCCGCGAATTTCCTCGTATTCTGCGATAATAAGGTCAATGAGATGAGAAGACATGCCCTGGCGCGCATAGAACTTACGTAGCTGTTTCACCGCCGGATCTGCCTTACGAAAATACCGGTATTCTTCAAAAGCTGCTCTGGAAAGATGAACTTTGGCGCCGGATTCCTTTTGCAGAAGACCGGCCATACTACAGTGATCCGTGTGCACATGAGTCAAATAAATATGTCTGATGTTCTTTGCGCTGAAGCCAATTCCGGACAAATCTTTAATCAATGTTTCGTAAGCCTTTGGTGTATTCAGTCCGGTGTCGAAAAGGGCTAATTCCTGATTATGTGCAAAGAGATAGGCGTTCACGTGTCGTAAACGATAAGGCATCCGTAGCGTGATGCGATAAAAGTCTTTTTCAATTTCACTGATCATATAATTTATTTATTAGTTGTCATGCCCGAATTTTTCAGTTTGAGATCCGGATTTTATTGAATACTGGATTCCGGGTCAAGCCCGGAATGACAAACAGAAGGAGCTTTTTTAGAAGTTAAACGCCTGTTCGTTCGCAACGGCTTTAATAAGAGACGCCGCAGCCTTTTCCTGAGCGGGTGTACCGGTGACGATGAACCAGATGCTTCCTTCTGCTCCGCAGACGCCACCTGCTGCGACTAAAGATGCTGACGCGCCGGTATGCACTTTAATCGCGTCAATTTCAGTAAATATTTCACCCGGCACAGGCATGAATCTCGGTCCATGCGCACCCGGAGCATTCATTTTTATTGCCAGTTCATCAATATTTTCATAAATTCGTTTTTCTAATCCCACCGGCACAATCAGTTTTACACGTCTGCCCACTACAGCCGGAAGAGACGCTCCGATAGTTCCCGCTTTCCTGTCACCAATCAGAATTGCCGCCCTTCTTTGGATCAAATCAACAGCGTTGGCTCCTTTCAGAATAACGTCTCCCTCGCGCAAGTCATCGACGACATCGAAAATGGTTTTGCCTTTTTCATATACTCCGTTTCTGATGACCACATCGCCCGGAAACTTGCTTTCGTCATAGCTTCTTCCTGTGGAAGTCGTCGGGCGGCTGGGAGGTAAAATGATTCCACGGTAGAAATGATCCCGCTTGAATGCTTTTACCTGACCAATCTTTTTAAGAATTTCTTCAGCCACGTAACCGTTGGTTGTCCCGGCGACAATGACGATAGTATTTTTTTTCAATGCTTTTACAACAGCGTCGTGTTTGACCATGCCTTTCCCGATCAGGCGTTTTCCCGCCGCCGGCGTCAAAACAAACTGTTTCATAAATATTTCTCCCTATTAAGGTTTTCTTATCGCTATAGCCAGACTTTTTTCAAAACTTTTTTCCCTGAAAATTTTAATTGCTTCGGAAATTAACTTTTCATCGCCGGCTCCTGAATTTTGATACAGTAGAGCCTGTATCGCCTGCGCGGCCTTGATTGCCGCCGCGCTTTGTTCAGGCGTTGTCACCAGTACACCGAGATTATCTCCTTCCTTCCAGAGAGGAATGATGGCGATGTTGTTTTTACGGAAGAGTCCGGCATTGTCCATAAAAATGTTCCGGTTGTTGAGCTCCAGCTTATAGGTGGCATAGACAAAATCGCGTGAACCACCGGGACACATTACTTTTACAGTGCCATAACCTTCATCCTCCTGCGGATTAACTTTCAGAATCAGAATTCCCGAATCCGGAAGTATCTGATCAAACCCGGTCTGTTGCCTGTTTTCCACCAGATAGTAAGTTCCATCATCCAGCGGAATCTTGACGGCCAGTGTTTCTCCTCCCCTGGATAAAG
>CAYZRT010000188.1:0-3412 GCA_964480875.1 uncultured Smithella sp.
TCATGTCGAGTGTAACGAGACATCTTGTTTTTTAAGATTTCTCATTCCGACAAATCTGGATTCGAAATGACAAATGTCTTTCATCCCGCGGCGCTACGCGCCTGGGACAATTCGACTTACAAATTTCATCACGCTACGCTTATGAAATTTGAGTCTCATTGAATCCCTCTATATCTCCCTTTAGAAAAGGGAGATAATTATTATTCTTTCTTCCCTACAAACCACTTTTCTTCGATTCCTACGGTGTCGGAAGCGAAGACCTTTACGGCGAAGCCTGCTTGTTTCATGAAATCAACAATTTCCGTCTCCGTGCGGAATCTGTTCGGCATGCGCGTAATTTTTAATCTAACTGTTTCTATCCGGCGCTTCCAGGGATTCCTTTTATCCGAGGGAATGGTTGCGCGGACAAGCAATGTCCCGCCCGCGGTTAGTTTATCGTAAATCCGCTGAAAAGCAATTTTTACTTCATCATCGGAAATCAGATGAAGCATGTCCAGCATGAGGACATGGTCAACTTCTCCTTCAACGTGCGGCAGATCGGGTGCCCGTCCGACTTCCACGCTGCCGCGATTGCCGATGACGCGGGAAGCAATCAAAACACGCTCTTCATCCGGCTCCATGCCATGCACTTGAGCCTGCGGATAAATTTCCAGCAGCCAGGTGGCGGGAACGCCGAAGCCACAACCGATATCCAAAATTCTGCGGGGATTTTTTACATACTTGTGCAGTTCCCGGAACATCGGATCCATCATTATTTTCATTCGCGCAAAGACCCGCGGATATCCGGGTAGATGCCGGTAGCGCAAAACGGTCCGCCGCAGATGATCGCGGGAACCGATTGCCACTTTGCCCGCGGGGTATGCAATCGGCGCAAATATTTTGTTCATCAGAGATGGCAGGATAAAGTAGGCCCCGATTAACGAATAAATAATACCCAGTCCCGAAACCAGCCCGATACTGCGCAACAGCGAATGGCTGGCCAGGGCCAGAACGCCGAAACCAATTAACGTGGTACAGGCCGCCAGAAATACAGCCAGTTTGATGGTGTTCATAGGGGGAGATTGGTCATCGGGATAGCGCTGATAGGTGCAAACATAATAAATGGCATAGTCAATCCCCATGCCCATAATCACAATCCAGAGCATGATGCCGGGAATGTCCACCGGATGGCCGATGATTTTCAATGTGCCCAGCGTGGCGCAAAGCGCAAAGATAATCGGCGCCAACGTGGCGAGCGACAATTGCCAGTCCACAAAATATAAGAAGATAACCAGGATAAGACCAATGCTGATAATGAGAGCGATTTCCAGAAAGAGATTTTTGAGAAACTCTCCCAGTCTTTTGCTGAACAAGTCACCATCAAATATTTTGGCAACGCCGTTTTGCGAAATCCGTTTAAAAAAATCTTCCGCATTGTAATTTTTCCCGGCAACAAGGAGGCTGAGCTGCGTGTAGCCTGCGGCGCTTGGGGCAATGCCCAGCATTTCGAAATATTTCCCCGGTATTGCGAAAGCTCCCGGCTTTTCCTGATGAATGATTTTCCAGAAGGGTTCAAAAGCATTTGCTGCAAAACCGTTTTCTTTTGCCGCTACGTTTAGATCGCGCTTTAAAGCAGCCAGACGATCTTTATTCCAGAAAGCGCGCCAGGCGGTAAAATTGTTTTGAGCCGTTTCCGGCGAAGGGAAGAGCACTGTCGGCAGAAAAGGAAAAGATAGTTTGTTCTGCCTTACATCTTCAGCAAGCCAGATCGTAAGTTGATCATTTTTTTTCTGTAATTGAGCAATACTTTCAGCTTCCAGAAAAGCATAGCATTTGCCGGAAAGATTTCCCCAGACGTCCTGCATCTTTTTGTCAGCTTTCATGGTTGCTTCACTCATGGAATTCATGGCGTTCAGATCGACATTGAAAACCGGTTTGGCGAAAAAGAGCATCGCCAGGCCGAAGATAATCGCGAAAATCACTTTCCATTTGGCAGGAGCGGAAAATTTATTGACGGCATTGAGCAGCAGGGGATTGCTTGGCTTTGACGCCGGAGGCATGGCCGGAAATATTTTTGGGAAAGCAAAGTGAACAAACAGAAGCGCGAAGCTCGCGCCCAGCGCGGAAAAAACGCCTATCTGCGCGAGAATCTTAAATTCGCTAAGCAGTAAAAGAAGAAAAGCGCCCAGCGTTGTCAAAACCGCCAACAGTTCCGCAGACCAAAGCTCTCTTGCCACCTGTTTGCCGTAGGTGGCGCGAGGCTGATCGAGAAACAACAGATAGGTGATACCCAGATCCACGGTGAAGGCCATAATGGCGCCGCCGAAGCCGACGGCAATGATGGACATGGATTTGAAGATAAATGAACAGATAAAAAGAGCGGCAATCGCGCCCACCGTTGAAGGCAGCAGCGCCAAAAGACCGATGAGCGGACGGGGAAAAGCGATGATGAGTAACAGAGCAATACCCAGCGTTGTCAGCGTAATCGCCAGCCGCATGTCGCGCTTGGCGATGGTTTCGTTATCCAGAGCCACGCGATAAGCTCCCGTGGAAGTCAACTGATACTGATCGCTATTTACGCCCAGATCTTTCCGGCAATCTTCCAGAAGTATTTCGATCCTTACGGCGGTTGCCGTGTCCGTCCCGGATCCTTTGATCCCGGCGATAATCAGCGCGTGCCTGCCGTCCCCGGAAATCAGTTGCCCCTGATAAAACTGCGCCTTGTTGGCGGGAAGCAGGGCAGACATTTTTTTGAGAATGACGCCGAAAAACCCGAGCGGGTCTTTGGCCATCATTTCGCCGCGTCCGATTCCTTCGAGTTGCTCCAGACTCTGCCGGTTTTGTGCCATGATCTCTCTGATTTTATCCGGCGTCAGTAGCGGCGCAATTTTCTTTTCCAAATCGTCAGCGCTTAAAAGCGCTGGCAGGTTGTCGTTGACATGCGCCACGAGTTCGGGAAAATTCTGCGCGTCATCACCGACGCCGACTTTTGTGAAAAGACCGCTCTGATTGAGCTTATCCGAAATTTTTACCGCCGTGCTGATCAGTTTGTCACGATCCGGAAAAGCCTGTTCAATGGTTATGAACACCTTGTCCTGAACGGGCAGATGTTTGATAATCAGGCGCGCGTCAGCCAGCACAGGATCTTTTTGCGGCATGGATTCCAGAATATCGGTTTCGATTTTAAGATTTCCGGATTCCCAGAAAAAGAGACCCGCCATAATCAGGACAAAGGCAAAAACGATCGGCCATTTTATCGGATATTTGCGCAGCGACATAGGCATCCACAAATTGATGCAAAGCGGCATCAAATTTTTTGCGTCAGAATGTCATATTTCGATAGCGCTGGCAAGGCAAAAACCTTGAGGGAATCCGCATATAACGAATGTCTGTCGTTCCCGCGCAGGCGGGAATCTAGGAAAAAACAAACTAG
>CAYZRT010000189.1:0-3408 GCA_964480875.1 uncultured Smithella sp.
TTTTCCGGTATCACCTTTATTCTTCTTTTAGTGTCTTATTTTGGTGTGAAAATTTGTTTTCCAACGTTGCATAACTTTATTTAAAACATGATTATATTAACTGGTTTAAATCATAAAACAGCGCCTATCACTGTCCGGGAAAAGATATTTGCCGGTTGTCAGGAGAAGAGTGACTTGCTGCCAGCGCTGACGGCCATTAACGGCGTGGAGGAAGTGCTGTATCTTTCCACCTGCAATCGCGTGGAAATTATTGCCAGCATTGCGGAAGACGGCAGCGCGCTCAAAGAGCTGAAAGATTTCCTGGCGCAAAACGGCGGTTTGAACCAGGCGGAAGCAGCCGATAGTTTTTATGAATACTGCGGTGAGAAAGCCGTGCGCCATATTTTCCGTGTGGCGTCGAGTCTTGATTCCATGGTTATGGGCGAAGCGCAGATTCTCGGACAGGTCAAGGATGCCTATCGCGAAGCGCTGGAGAAATACGCAACCGGCGTTGTCCTGAATCGTCTGATGCACTGTTCTTTCCGCGCGGCCAAACGCGTCCGCTCGGAAACGGGCATTGCCGTCAATCCGGTTTCGGTCAGCCATGCCGCTGTAGAATTGGCCAAGAAAATATTCGGATCGCTCGACGGCAAGAAAATTCTGCTCATCGGCGCGGGAGAGATGGCCGAACTAACCGGCCAGCAGCTCATTGAAAAAGGAGCACAGTCCATCATCATTGCCAACCGGTCTTTCGTTCAGGCGGAGCTTCTGGCGGAAAAATTTCATGGTGAAGCGGCAGCGCTGGATGTACTGGATAAAAAACTGATTGAGGCGGACATTGTCATCAGCTCCACCGGAGCACCTGATTTTATCGTCACCGCCGATATGCTCAGAAAAATCCATCATCAGCGCAAAAACCGCCTGCTGTTTCTGATTGATATCGCCGTGCCGCGTGACATCGATCCTGCGGCAAGTTCGCTGGAAAACGTTTATCTTTACAATATTGACAACCTTCAGGACATCGTTGACGAAAACATGAATGTCCGCAAAAAGGAAGCGATCAAGGCCGAAAAGATTATAGACGAAGAAGTGACCCGATATATGAACTGGCAGAAGGAGCTCGAATCCGTTCCGACGATCGTCTCCCTGCGCAACAAGGCCGGAGAAATTGTGAAAGATGAGATGGATAAGGCCGCCGGTTGGATGAATGATTTGACGAAAGAGGATCAGGAGAAAATTGATATTCTGGTCAACTCCATCGTGAACAAGGTTTTGCATGCTCCGGTTTCGGTTTTAAAGGAAGAAAGCTCCGACATCAGCTCCCGTGACATCGTCGCGGCCGTGCGGCGATTGTTTAGGTTGGATTGACGTAAGGGCAGTGAATAGTAATGAGACTCGCTGACGATAGGAAGCGTAAGTCGAATTATCCCAGAAGCGTAGCGACGTGGGATGAATAGTGAACAGTGAAGTGTGAATAGACGCTCAAAGAGATATTTGGATGTGAGGAGGACGGTATGAAATACAAAAAGCAAATACTGGCTTTATTCATTTTAATTTTTACTTTTGGGATAAGTGCCTGTGGATTTTTAGCTTCCGCAAGCTGGAAGGAAGAGGTGCAGCTAAGCGACGGCCGAATCATTGTCGTTAAAAGGCGAATGATCACAGAGGGCGGCGGTGCTGAATGGGCTAGAAATCCAACACTTTCCAAACCCAAAGAGTATCGCATCAGTTTTGCTAATCCTGATGGTTCAGGGAAACTAATCGAGTGGCGATCAAATAAAAAATCACCTCGCACATATCCAGAAATACCTTTGATCCTTGATATAGAATCAGGACAACCCATTTTATATACGATTGTAAGCATTGATATTTATTGCGAAGATTATTCAAAGTACGCTTACAGAAATGGCATTTGGATTGAGGAAACGCTTCCCAAGCAGTTTGAAAAGCTTACAACAAATTTATTTTTAAAAATGGGCACGGATATGCCGTGGTTTGTTGATTTAAAGACAAAAGAAAAAGTAAATGCATATCTCGGATACCGGCAGTCAATCAGGCAAGTAGGGCCGAATCGCCGGGTGTGCAGTCGTTAATATTGTGAAGGAATAATTAGATTAGGATTAATTTATGAATTTGAAAATAGGAACGCGCGGCAGCAAGCTGGCATTGACGCAGACAAATTTTGTTGCTGAAAAATTAAAGAAAATAATGCCGGAAGTGGATATTGAAATTTGTATCATCAAAACCAGCGGCGATATTATGCAGGATATATCGCTTTTGACCATCGGCGGCCAGGGTGTTTTTGTGAAGGAACTTGAAGAAGCCCTGCTTTCTGAAAAAATTGATCTGGCGGTGCACAGCATGAAGGATGTGCCGGGAGAAAATCCGGAAGGATTAATGTTCGCGGCGATTCTGCCGCGTGAAGATGTGCGCGATGTTCTGGTCTCGCGAAACAACATCAAATTGGAATTCATGCCAAAAGGCGCGAAAATCGGCACTGGTTCGCAGCGGCGCGGCGCGCAGATCAAAGCCATGATGCCGGATGTTAGTATTGTGCCGCTCAGGGGCAATATTGAAACCAGAATAAAAAAAATTGAAACGGAAAATCTTACCGGCGTTATTCTGGCGGCGGCAGGTATGAAGCGCATGGGACTGGCTGAAAAGATTACGCAGTTTCTGCCGGTGGAAACAATGCTTCCGGCAGTCGGTCAGGGAGCGCTTGGCTTGCAGATCCGCAAAGCCGATGTTGAACTGGCCAAAGCCTGTGCCGGATTGAATGACGCGACAACCGCCGCGGAAGTTGCTGCCGAACGCGCATTCCTGCGGGCACTGGGTGGCGGATGCCGCCTGCCGATTGCCGCGCTGGGAAAACTCGACGGTCAGATGCTGACGCTTGAGGGCATGCTGGCCGCGCCCAACGGCACCACGGTAATTCGTGAAAAAATAAACGGCACCACAAAAGACGCCGAAGAGATGGGGAAAAAACTGGCGGAAATCGTTCTGGATAAAGGCGGCCGAAGACTTATGGAATTGATGAGTTAGCGTTCTATTGTCATTCCCGCGGAGGCGGGAATCCAGGATTTTATGAATCAATATTATGTTTATATTCTGGCAAGCAAGAAAAACGGAACATTATACATTGGCGTCACAAGTGACTTATCCAAAAGAGTGTATGAGCATAAGCAAAAATTAGTAGATGGATTTACAAAGGAACATAATGTTCATATTCTCGTATACTATGAACAACATAATGAAATAGAAGAAGCCATTATAAGAGAAAAACAAATGAAAAAATGGAATAGAAAATGGAAGATGCGGTTAATTGAGGAAAAGAATCCAGAATGGAAAGATTTGTATAATGAAATAATTTAATATTCCTGGATTCCCGCCTTCGAGACTGTGTCGTAATTGTTTTTGCATACATAGTTA
>CAYZRT010000190.1:0-859 GCA_964480875.1 uncultured Smithella sp.
TCATGTCGTGGTCAATGGCCTTGGCGATACAGGCGTCCACGCACTGATAACATTCCGAACAGATTCCGCAGGACAGGCAGCGTTTGGCTTCCGCGATGGCCTGTGCCTTGTCGAAACCAAGACCCACTTCCTTGAAATTTGTCTTACGATCTTCTGGTTTCATAAGTGGATATTTTTCACGCGCAACCTTGGGCACCTCGGAAACGTCAGCCTTATCCGCCAGATCTTTGGTCCAGTCTTTCTCACGGCCTAATTTTATATCCTCGCCCATGAGAAAACGGTTGATGGATTTGGCCGCTTCCTTACCGGCAAAAACTGCCTTAACTACTGTCTGAGGACCGGTAGATACGTCACCACCGGTGAAAACACCGGCAACATTTGTCGCATAAGTAACTTTATCATAATCTATGTTGTTCCATTTATTGACAGAGACGCCGCTTTCTTGGGTAATGAATGACAAATCGGCTTCCTGACCGATCGCCGGAACGATGGCATCGCATTCGACGATAAATTCCGAACCTTTGATTTCCACGGGACGGCGGCGGCCGCTCGCATCCGGCTCGCCCAGTTCCATGCGCGTGCATTCGATGCCCGTAACTTTTCCATCCTTGCCCACAACTCGCTTCGGGGCAACGAGGAATTTCATTTCAACACCTTCTTCAATGGCCTCTTCCACTTCTTCCGGAGATGCGGGCATTTCCGCACGGGTACGGCGATAGAGAATAAAGACTTCCCTGGAGCCGGTTCTGACGGCTACGCGGACAGCGTCCATGGCAACGTTTCCACCACCGATGACGGCAACCTTATCGCCCAGGGAAACTTTCTCGCCCAGATTGACTTTCAGCAGGTAATCAACGCC
>CAYZRT010000190.1:892-3395 GCA_964480875.1 uncultured Smithella sp.
AGCTTGCTGCTCTTCATCGTACCGCAGCCGATGAAAACGGCATCATAATCGGACTTCAATTTATCAAAGGAAATATCTTTACCCACTCTCTTATTGAGGTGAATTTTTACGCCTAAATCTTCGATGACTTTAATTTCCGCGTTGAGAACTTTCTTGGGCAGACGATACTCAGGAATACCTACCGCCATCCAGCCTCCGGCCACGGGCAGAGCTTCAAAAACATCCACATCGTAACCTTCAATGGCCAGATAATAAGCGCAGGTTAATCCGGAAGGACCGGCACCGACCACGGCGACTTTCTTGCCTTTGCTTTCTTTCTTTTCGGGAAGGTAGCGGGTGTCGCTGTTGAGATCCAGATCAGCGACAAATTGTTTGAGGTGCATAATGTCAATCGGATCATCGACTTTACCGCGCATGCAGGCCGTCTCGCAGGGATGATTGCAGACACGACCGCAGACGATGGGGAAAGGATTATCCTGCTTGATGAGTTTGAGCGCTTCCTTAAATTTCCCTTCAGCAATCAACGCGATATAACCCTGAACGCTGATGTGCGTGGGACAGTGGGCTTTACAGGGCGAAGTGCCAAGTTTATCAATCGCGAAACCGCTGGGAATAGCCTGCGGGAAATGACGATAAATGGCTTTTCTTTCGCTCAAGTTGCCGTTGAATCCGGCAGGAACGGATACGGGACAGACTTTGGCGCAGTCGCCGCAGCCTGTGCATTTATCCAGATTGACATACCGCGGAGCGGATGTCATTTTTACTTTGAATTTTCCGGGTTCACCTTCGACCGAATCAACTGTCCGCCGGGTCTTGATTTCAACATTGGGATGGCGGCCAACTTCGACCAGTTTGGGAGACAATATACAGGCGGAGCAGTCATTGGTGGGGAAGGTTTTGTCCAATTGAGCCATGACGCCGCCGATGCTGATTCCGTTTTCGACGAGATAGACTTTCATTCCGGAATTGGCCAAATCGAGAGACGCCTGAATGCCGGCGATTCCCGAACCAACTACCATTACAGCACCAACTTTTTCGTTATCTTTTAGCACCTGATTACACCTCTTCTTCTATATTAAAGAACCTAAAAATTTTGTGTTAAAAAACTGCTTCCAACAAGCGTCATTCGGCTAACATAAATTATTTTTTCTGTCAATAGAGCAAGCTTAATTTATTTGATTTTTTTTGCTAAATACTTGATATGAAAAGACTAAAAAAATGACTGACGTTCAACGACCGGCGTCCAGAAAGAATTTAACGAAATGTTCAATCACTACACTCTTGTTAGCTGACCAATATTCAGTAAAAAATTTGTGTAACCGTTAAACAGGAAGAGAACGTAAATGATTTTCCAGAAATTCCCAGATATCCGTTTTACCTTTTTGTGTCTTTGCCGAGAACAAAATCGGTTTTTTTTCGGACGAAACCTGTAAAGTTTTTTCAATCGCCTTCTTGCGTGCAATGGCTTGATTGTTGGATAATTTGTCTGTCTTGGTTAAGACATACAAATAAGGAATACGGTATTGATCCAGCCAATCGCGCAGAGATAAATCGTCCGTGCTGGGATCACGCCGGATATCCAGAATCAAAACGACGAGGCAGAGGGATTGTCTCTCCTTTAGATAAGCTTCTATCATATCGCCCCAATCCTTCTTCACCGATTGAGGCACTTTGGCAAAGCCATAGCCGGGCAAATCAACGAAAGATGTTTTTTCATTGATTGTAAAAAAATTGATTAACTGGGTTCGGCCGGGCGTATTGCTGGTCTTCGCCAGATTTTTGCGTCCGACGAGCGTGTTAATTAAGGATGACTTGCCGACATTGGAACGCCCGACAAATGCGATCTCCGGCATGGTTGCCGGCGGATACTGCGGCGGCCACACCGCGCTTTTTATAAATTCCGCGCTGGTAATTTTCATAATAAAATTTAGAGTGAAATTATATTTCGTTCACCAAATCTTTGTTTTAAACTTATCAGAAGGCGCTTCATTATTCAATCTTCATATGGATTACGAATTTTATTGTCAACTTCTATTTCTCGACTGAACATGTGGCAGAAGCGCTAAGAACAGGCTAAATTTTAAAAAGTTTCCCAAGTTTCCGTACGCAGACCATATTTTTTGTGTAATGCCTTGAAACATCTGTACCGTTTTGGTATGCTCCGCGGCACAAATTTGTTCCGGTAACAATTTTGTATCTTCAGTTTATAGTGTAAAGGACTTATCTCATGAACTACTCCCAACGTATTTTTTGCGGACAGCTTTCCATAAAGCTTGTCGGCCAGACCGTTCAGCTTTGCGGCTGGGTGGACGCCTACCGCGACCACGGCGGTCTTTTGTTTATTCACCTTCGCGATCGCAGCGGTATTGTCCAGATTGTCTTTAATCCGGATGTCACACCGGCGGCTGTCTGTGAGGCAGCGGCTACGCTGCGCCCTGAATATTGTGTTACCATTACCGGCAAGGTTCAAAAGAGATTCGAAGGAACGGAAAATCCCAACATC
>CAYZRT010000191.1:0-3374 GCA_964480875.1 uncultured Smithella sp.
TTGCTACGCTTCTGAAACTTGAGTTTCATTAATTCGACCATCAAATTTCAGTGCACTTTGTTTCTGAAATTTGGGTCTCATTAAAACTTTAAGGCAGATAACTTTTATGAAAATAATGATCGGTAAAATTCTGGCGGTAAATATTTCGCAAAAGAAAGGCGAAAAGAAAAACAATATCGAGTGCGGCCTGTTTCTGGAAAATCTAGGGCTGGAAAACGACGCGCATGCCGAGCCCGGCATCCGGCAGGTCAGTCTTCTGGCCAAAGAAAGCATTGAAAAAATCCGGGCCAAAGGCCTTGATGTCAGTTATGGCGATTTCGCGGAAAATCTCACGACCGAAGGAATTGATTTGCCGTCGCTGCCTGTAGGTACAAAACTAAAAGTGGGTGACAAGGTCCTCTTGGAGATATCGCAAATCGGCAAAGTATGCCACAACCGCTGCAATATTTTTTACACGGTCGGCGATTGCGTTATGCCCCAGGAAGGAATCTTTGCCAAGGTGCTGGTCGGCGGTGAGATAAAGATAAATGATGAAATAGAAATTGATGAACTAACAAAATCCTGATCGAGTCTTACTTCATGAACAAATTCGCTTTCGTCCTCAATCCCTTCAATATTCAAAATGTTCACGATTATTGCTTCCTTGCAAAGCTTGCGCCTCAGGCCTTGATAAAAATAATTCTCAGGCTTCTGCCGCCGTTTAAAATTCATCGCGCAAAAAATTTGCAATCTGCCGCTGGCGCTCAAATCGAAGGAATCTTCATTGTCTGCCCGCTGCTGTCCAAACAGGTGCTGGCGATGAAGGAGGGGGCCGTTTTAAATAAAATATTGAAAGCGGTACAAGTGGGTGAACGAAACGGCGCGAAGGTCATCGGGCTCGGAGCATTAATGGGAGTTGCCGGAAAAGGTGGACAGTGGATTGCCGAAAAAACGACTGTTGCCATTACCACCGGCGCCAGCCTAGCTACCGCCGCAATTCTGGAAACGCTGGAGCGGGCGACCACGTTGCGAAACATGGATCTGTCCAAAGCAAAAATGGCCATTGTTGGCGCGACAAACGCTATCGGCCAGAATTGTGCTATGGGATTTCTCAACAGGGTGGATACTATTCTTCTGCTGGCCCGGAATGCCGACAGACTCGCGGAGTTAAAGGAATTTCTGCACGATCAAAAATCAAAAACAAAAATTGTTGATAAAGGCATGGCCATGGAGGAGGTCATTAAAGAATCCGATATTCTCGTCTTTACAACGTCCGCCGTCGAGGTGCCTTCCGAGGTGACAGCCGATCATCTTAAAAGAGGAGCGATTGTTTGCGATATTCCTTCTCCGCGAAATGTTTCCAAAGAAATCTGCGACCAACGCAAGGATATTCTCGTTATCGACGGCGCCGTGATCGAGCCGCCGACAACGGCGAAGCTCGGATTGAAGCTGCCGATAAAAGACGGATTTATTTATGCCTGCATGGCGGAAACCATGATTCTCGCTTTTGAAGGACAGACGCAGGATGATTTTTCAACGGGCTTCAAACCGGATTTACAAAAAGTTGCCCGGATAAAAGCGCTTGCCGAAAAGCACGGATTCAAAATCAAATTCACCAGCTTTGGGGTACCTCTATAAATCAACTTCTTTCTTGAAAAAACATATGGTGCTATAATCAAACGAAATTATAAAAAGGATAGTTAAAACTTTCGTTGCGAGCAAGGGAAAGCCCCGAAAGAAGAGCGTCACAAACACTAGAAGAAGCGGTGATTATGGTAAGGTGGCGGCATTCATGATGGCTGATTAATGCCCAGGCAATCGCCCGGCCGCCGGACACGGCCGGTCGTGTCGATGTCCTTCATGACAAAAGAATAAAAGGAATATAATTATGCCTGAGATTATAAAGTTACATGCCAGGGAAATTCTTGATTCCCGCGGGAAACCAACTGTTGAAGCGGACGTTGTAACCATGTCGGGATTTCGAGGGAGAGCGTCAGTGCCTTCCGGCGCGTCCACCGGCGAACATGAAATGCTGGAATTGCGAGACGGCAATAAAAAAAGATATAATGGCTTGGGCGTGGAAAATGCCGTAAAAAATATTATTTATAAAATCGGTCCGGAAATTATCGGCATAGATTGCCGTCACCAGCGTAAAATTGACTTTGCCATGATTGATCTGGATGGAACAGCTAACAAAGGCAAACTCGGCGCCAATGCAATTCTTGCTGTTTCACTTGCCTGCGCAAAAGCGGCGGCGGAAATATCCGGTTTGCCGCTTTACAGATACCTGGGTGGGGTTAACGCCAAAGACTTGCCGGTGCCGCAGTCAAATATTTTAAACGGCGGACAGCATGCCGACAACAATGTTGATATTCAGGAGTTCATGATTATGCCCGTGGGTGCGCTTGACTTTAAAGAGGGTATTCGAATGAACGCGGAAGTCTTTTATTCTTTGAAGACAGTGCTCAAGAGCAAAGGCCACAATACTTCCGTAGGTGACGAAGGCGGATTCGCCCCCAATTTAAAATCCAATGAGGAAGCATTATCCCTCATCATGACTGCTATTGAAAAAGCAAACTTGCGCCCCGGAAAAGACATCATGCTTGCGCTTGATTCAGCGGCTAGTTCCTTTTTCTCCAAAGGCAAGTATATTTTGTCCGCGGAAAAGAAACCTCAGAAATCGGCTGAAGATATGGTTCGTTTCTATGCCGAACTTGTTCGAAAATATCCGATTATTTCGATTGAAGACGGATTGGCAGAGGATGACTGGATCGGCTGGAAATATTTAACGGACGAACTTGGCAGTAAGATACAAATTGTCGGCGATGACCTTTTCGTCACCAATATAAAGCGGCTTGAAAAAGGCATTACCCTTGGTGTGGCTAATTCCATTCTCATAAAATTAAATCAAATCGGAACGCTGACAGAAACACTGGAAACCATTGCGCGTGCTAAAGAGGCAGGTTATACCTGTGTTGTATCTCATCGGTCCGGCGAAACGGAAGATACCTTTATGGCTGATGTCGCCGTCGCCACCAATTGCGGCCAGATTAAAAGCGGTTCCGTTACCCGCTCGGAAAGACTGGCTAAATATAATCAGCTTCTCCGCATTGAAGAAGAACTGGGCAGCGCCGCGGCCTATCGCGGCAGGGAAGTATTTTACAGCATAAAATAAGGATGCATTGTTGCAAAATACAAATTCAAGTAAAAAACCTAAGGTTGTAATTATCGGCGCCGGCTTCGGCGGCCTGTGGGCGGCACGTACATTGGCCGATCAACCCGTAGATGTGCTGGTGATCGACCGCAATAATTATCATACCTTTCTGGCACTTCTTTATCAGGTAGCCGCTGCGGAACTCACGGCTGAAGATATTGCTTATCCTGTACGCAACATC
>CAYZRT010000192.1:0-3340 GCA_964480875.1 uncultured Smithella sp.
TTTCCTGCCGTAACCGGTCGGGTTTGCCCTCATCCCTGCGAGACCGCCTGTAACCGGACATACTTGGACGCTGCCGCGGTTAACATCAATTGCATTGAACGAACGGTAGGTGATTTCGGCCTGGAAAAAAGTCTTGCTTTTGAAAAATCATCCCAGAAAAAAAATGAAAAAGTTGCGATTGTGGGCTCCGGTCCCGCCGGTATGTCCTGCGCGTATCAACTGGCCAGGATGGGTTATGAAGTAACTATTTTTGAAGCTGCAGCAAAACCGGGCGGAATGCTCCGCTATGCCATTCCCGCGTACCGTCTGCCTGAATCGGTTGTCGATGCGGAAATCGATCGCATTGTCAAGCTCGGGGTGACCATGAAACTTGGCACTGTTGTAGGCAAGGATATTTCATTCGATGATCTAAAAAAACAATTCAAAGCAATTTACGTGGCGATTGGCGCCCAGGGCAGTGCCGCGCTCGGCGTTGAAGGAGAAGAAGGCAAGGTTCTTTCCGGCCTCGTTTTTTTAAAGTCTGTAAAAGAAAAGAATCCGGTAAAAATAGGCAAAAAAGTCATGATCATCGGCGGAGGAAACACCGCTATTGATGCCGCCCGTACCGCAAGACGATTGGGTTCTGAGGTAACAATTCTCTACAGAAGAACAGCTGCCGAAATGCCCGCGCATGAAGAAGAAGTAAAAGCCGCTGCGGAAGAAGGCGTTAAAATACAATTTCTCTGCGCTCCCGTAAAAATAGGAGGCAGTGGCAACGCCATCACCGTGACCTGCACCAAAATGGAACTGGGCAGTCCCGATGTATCAGGGAGACCCAAACCGATTCCCGTCAAAGGAAGCGAATTCGATGTCGCGTGTGAAACCCTGATTGGCGCCATTGGCCAGGAGATCAATCTGACCGGTTTGGAAAATATTCCCAAGACGGCTAATTGGATCGACGCCGATGTTTTTGGCCAGACATCTGAAAATGGTGTTTTCGCCGGTGGCGACGTCGTGACCGGTCCCGCTCTCGTCTCCTCCGCCATAGGTGCCGGCCGCAAGGCGGCGCTGGGTATAGACGCATTCATTAAGGGCAAAAAGGCTGAGCTTCCGGAGACGATGGAGGTATCTTATAAAGACCTCCCCTTACGGAACGCCCCGCACTTTAAACATCTTCAAGATATCAAACGCACGGATGGAGACAAACTTGACGCCTCCAAGCGTTTGGCAAGTCCCGATGCTGAAGAAGCCCTGCCTTTCAGCCAGGATCAGGCCATGAACGAAAGTAAACGTTGTCTGGGATGCGGTTTATCTAAGGCATTCTTTGAAGGATTTCCCGAGTACTTCGGTAAAATATGTCTGGCCTGTCATGATTGCGAGTCCATCTGTCCTAATGACGCGCTGATTATGCCGAACTTCTTCCGGATTGACGAAGGGCGATTTGCCACCGATTACGACTTTCCCGTGGACTCACGGGACGGTTTGCCCAATCCTTTAAGACTGGAAAGACCGGTGCCGTTTAAAGACATCGAATCTCAAATTACTCCCACGGAAAAAGTCATTTATGAAAGAAGAAGCGTGCGAACCTTCAAGCCGGATCCTGTACCCAAGGAATTAATTGAACGTGTTCTTGAAGCCGGGCGTTTTGCGCCCACAGCGGGGAATTGTATCGGATATAAAGTAACCGTCATTACCGATCGGGATGTCCTGGACGAATGGCACAAATCCACCATCTTCTTTCTGACCAATGTATCGAACATCACCATGCACAAGAATCCTCTGATCGACATCGTAAAGAGAATTCTGGTCCTGGCGCGTCCCAGTTCGTTTGATATCCGTCCCATGGCGGCCATATCCGGCTTAACCCGGGCCCGGTTTACCGGCACGCAATCCCGATTCGGCGGCCATGAAGTTGATTGTTTCTTTGAAGCTCCCTGCGCCATCCTGCTGCATGGTCATCACCAACATGTTTCACACAGAGAAATCGGCATCGGTATCATCGCTCAAACCATGGTGCTGGCAGCCCATTCATTGGGACTGGGCACATGCTATCAGGGCTTGCCGATCAATACTTTGAAACAGGCTCCCTGGATGAAATTCAAAAAAGATTTACTGAAGAAGCTGGGTGTAGAATGGCCATGGATACCCACAACGATGTTTGTCATGGGCTATCCTACGGTGAAGGTTGACGGTGCCGTGCCCAGAGAATTTCCGCAGATTAAATGGACATAAAAAATTTTAGGCTGGTTCCTTGAGAGAGAACGGAAAGCAAATTTAAAAAAAATGTTTTAGTGTTTAAATATGTCTTTCTGTTAATGTCCGCATTTGTTGCGTTATTTCTGTTCTAAATAAGATGTTCTAGGGAAATACTGAAAAAATCTATTTTCAATTTAACTGTATGTTTTTTACAGAGTTCTCTTTCGTCAAAAAATCGTAGATTTTATCACTTACTATCATATGGCCTTGAGGCGTCCAATGATTTCCGTATTTTGAATATATATATGAAGTAGATAAATCAACGAAAGGTATACTCTTATCCGTAAGAAATTTCTTTAAGTTTAGATCCACTCCCTGTAATCCGACGATAAACGTTGCATCACGACTCTTAATAAAGCTGTTCATGTCTGAAAGAATGGCACAGGTAGGGTCATTCAGTTCCAAAGAGGGCGGTCCCAGATATTGAAAATATAATTTTGTTGTCAATCTGAACCAGCAGGAATACGAAAGGACATCATGCCGCTTGATAAAATATCGCCACGATTTCGGAACGGGGACGCCTTGGAGTGTCAGATGGTCACCATTAGCCACAAAATAAGGTTTGAAGTACCCTCTGTGCACGTAGTTGCGGGAGTTTTCATTTTTGTCATTGTCCGTGCAGAAGACAAGAAACACAATGTCGGGCTTATAAAAATCATATTGCTGCATGAGAAGCAAATACTGCTGATCTGTCCCGTATCCGCTGACCCCGAGATTATAGATGGACATGTTAGATAACTTGTCACGAAGTTTTTCCGTGAAGCGTTCTTGCTGGTCGACATCATATCCCCAAACGAATGAATCCCCTAAAAAAACGATCCTTGTATTAGGGCCGACAAGATGCTCCGAATCTCTAAATCCTCGACTGTTGTGTTCGACCTTAAACAACTTATTCGCTTTTACTAGTCTGGAACTGTTCTCAACGGGAAACCAGCCTAATTTTTCATCATACCTGTAGAGCACGGTCATTTCATCGTGACGCAAACCCAATGCGTCCGTGAACAACAATCTCATTGCTATTTCCGTAAGTCCTATGAAACAAATTAACGATAGCAGAGATACCCATAGATTTAAAAAACGTTTTTTTTTCAAAAGATCACCACTT
>CAYZRT010000193.1:0-3308 GCA_964480875.1 uncultured Smithella sp.
CCGAAAGGAGAACATTTTGCAAAGATACGAAATTGTGGCTATCGTCCTGGCCGATTTGAACGAGGACGACATCACCGCGTTGATTGAACGCGTCCAGACCATCATTACCGACCGCAAGGGTGCCATCGCCAAGGTTGATAAGTGGGGCAAACGGCATCTCGCCTATGAAATCAAAAAACAGAGAGACGGATATTATTTCCTGATTGATTTTGCCGGCGACGGTGCCATCGTCAATGAAATCGAAAGAAACTGCAAGATTGATGACCGCGTCATTAAATTCATGACAGTGAAGAAAGAGGGCGCGACGACCGCCGAAGGCATTGAGCAGGAAGCCGCCGCAGCGGAAGCCAAGCGCGCTCAGGCGAAGGTTGAGGCGGAAGCCGCTGCAGCGGAAGGGAAGACTGTGAATCAGATAGAAAGAGCGCCGCGGGAAGCCAGACCGCGCGTCCGAAAAGATTACAACAAAGAAGAAACTCAAACGAAGGGGGAATAAACTATGGCCATGGAAACACAAAATGGAGAGAAACAGAGCAGGTATCCCCAGAAAAAGTTTTTTCACAGGAAGAAATTCTGCCGGTTTTGCTCGGATTCCAATATAAAAATTGATTATAAAAATACCGCGATTCTCAATAACTTCGTGACGGAACGGGGTAAGATCATGCCTCGCCGCATTACCGGCAATTGCGCGTCTCATCAGCGGGAGCTGGCCCTGGCGATAAAGCGCGCCCGGCAGATCGCGATTATGCCGTATGTCACGGCTGACGGCGGCAAATAATTTATTGTTTTTTTGCCGGAATAAGCATCCGATTGATAAATTTTCCGGGATGTTTTTAAATCTTTAAGTCATTTTTGCTAATAAATTTTCTGATAAGGTAACGCCATGGAAATGGCGTTACCTTCTTTTCCACAACACGCAAGCAAGTTTTTGTAAGGTGTCAGATTTTGAGCCTGTTATCTTCACTGAAAAATTTCATATTTCCTGCGACTGATCATCCTTTATCCAGACTCCTGCCGGCAATTTTCATCTTTGTTTTCGCAGCTGTTTTTGTCCCGCTTTTCGGGCCGATTTTCCTTTTCTTGCTGCCCATGATTTTATTCTTAAACGGCGCTGTCAACGGCACCATGAAAACATCGGCAATGTTCTTTTTTTCTTTTTCTATGCTTTTGGTTTTGTCTGTAATTTTGAGCCTGAATGTGCCGGCTATTGCGGTTTTTACCATGGGCATGGCCGGAATATTTATAGCGCAATTCGCGGGTAAAAATTTTTCCGCGGAAAAGACAATTATTTATCCGGCTCTTTTTATCATCGGGGCGGTATGTTTTTATTTTGGCTATGATGCGGTGGTGTTGGGGGCCAATCCCTGGCAGCTGGTAAAAAATTTCATTACCGCGACCATCGCGGAAAGTGTGAAATTTTACAGCCAGATGCCGTTAAAAGAGGAAGATATTCAAATCATCAAAGACAATGAAAAAAACATTGTAAGCGGATTTATTCAGATATTCCCTTCAATAATGATCATCTTGTCGATCTTTATAATCTGGGCAAATCTGTTGCTGGGAAAAAAATATCTGGGCAGGACCGGAATAGTTTATCCGAAGCTGGCGATGCTGGCCCGCTGGAAAGTACCTGATTTCGTTGTATGGGTTTTCATCATTTTTGGCGCGTGTATGTTTGTGCCGCAAAAAGACATAAATTTCATAAGCTTGAACGTATTTCTGACCGTCTGTTTTATCTATTTTCTGCAAGGTCTTGCCATTGCCAGCTTTCTGTTTCAGAGTAAAAATGTGCCATTTTTTTTACGTTATCTTTTTTATTTTTTAATTGCAGTTCAACAATTTCTTATGATACCTATAATGGCAATCGGACTATTTGACATCTGGATAGATTTCCGGAAACTCATTCAAAAAAATCAGACAGCAGAATAATTTTTTTATTCAATATTTTTTTATAAAACGGAGGATTTTCATGAAAGTTATACTGAAACAAAGCGTGCGTTCTCTGGGCAAGGCCGGAACGGTGGTGAAGGTCAACGATGGATACGCCCGCAATTTTCTAATTCCCAAAGGATTGGCCATTGAAGCTGATGAAAAAAACATCAAACTTTTTGAGCATGAAAAAAACAATATCCTGAAGAAGGCGGCAAAGGAGCACAAAAACGCGCAGGATCTGGCGGATGTTTTATCCCGCGAAACCATTACCATCGCCCGCAAGATCGGTGATCAGGATAAACTGTTTGGTTCGGTGAGCGCCAAGGATATTGAAGCGGCGCTGAAAGAAAAAGGCTACGATATCAGCCGGAAAATGATTGTCCATGAACACGGCGAACATATTAAAGAACTTGGTGAATACAAGGTAAAAATTAAACTGGGACATGATGTGGAAACACAAATCACCCTGAAGGTTGTCGGCGAATAATCATGCAGGGAATTGATCCTTCTTTATACAAATTACCACCGCAGAATCTCGAGGCGGAGCAGTCCGTCCTGGGCAGTATTTTGCTGGAGAACAGCGCCATCAACCGGGTGCTCGAAATTCTGTCCGCGGGGGATTTTTATTCTGAGGCACACCGCAAGATTTTCAACGTGATCAGCGACCTTTCCGAAAGAAATGAGCCGATTGATTTGATTACCTTAAGCAGTGCCCTCAAAGATAAAAGTATATTGGATTCAGTCGGTGGCACGACGTATCTGGCTTCGCTGGTGGATAATGTTCCGTCGGCGGCCAACGCCGCGAACTACGCGAAGATTGTAAAAGAGAAGGCAATTTTGCGCGGACTCATCACGTCGGCGACTGAAATCATTGACAGCTGTTATGAAACAGGCTCTGATGTGGATAATATTCTGGATAAGGCTGAGCACCGCATTTTTGAAATTTCCGAAAATAAAGTGCGCCAGGATTATTTTTCAATCCGGGATATTGTCAAGGACAGTTTCCGTTCCATCGAGGATTTGTATTCCCGCCAGCAGTTGATTACGGGCGTGGCGACCGGTTTTGAAAAGATTGATGATCTGACAGCCGGATTGCAGAAATCCGAATTGATTATTATCGCCGGACGTCCCAGCATGGGCAAGACGGCATTCGCCCTTAACATTGCCTTGCACGCGTCCATGGAAGCGCAGGTGCCGACCGCCATTTTTTCACTGGAAATGTCCAAGGAACAGCTTGCCTTTCGTCTTCTTTCCTCCGAAGCCAAGGTTGACTCTCAGCGCCTGAGAAAAGGTTTTCTGGGAGAAACGGATTGGCCGAAGCTGACGACGGCCGCCGGTCGTCTATCCGATGCACCTCTCTACATTGATGATACCGCCGC
>CAYZRT010000194.1:0-3205 GCA_964480875.1 uncultured Smithella sp.
CGAACATGGCCAAATTCACTTTACCGGATTTGTCCGCGGTAGCCAGAATATTGGCTTTGCCTTCTGCTTGCAAGCATTTTTTTACTGTTTCACTGATGTTCATTGCCTATCCCCTTTCTTGATTGTCAGCCGAAGCTGGTTAATGATCATGGCCGCTTTTTCCAAGTCGGCATTCACAAAATTCACCTTTTTTCTTAGTGGCGCCCCCTTCGGCAGAAGCCAGAGGCTCCCATAAAAAACGCGACCTCCCGCGACTTGGTCGCACATCATTTTCATAATTTCAAGCAGATTCATCACCGTTTTTTTCTTTAAGCAAAGAATCGCTGCAAACCTGCTTACTGTTCAACGACTGAGGCGCTTTCATAAAAGACCATCGTAGCAATCTTTCCACGGCATTGGGCAACTGTTGGAAACTGTTTATGAACTGTATGGTGTTACCGTATTGCTCCTTCATGACCGACTTGTCTTTACATCCACAACCCAATGTAATCAGAGTAATACGCTCCCTATGACAAAAATCGATGCCAGCCTGTACGGGCAGCCCGAAATTTGATTCTCCGTCTGTAATATGAATCAGGAGCTTACGGCGTTTATCCCGGGGCATGCTCAAAGCTGCAGCGATTATGGCTTGACCTGAAGCCGTTTGACCATAGGGAGGCAAGGAAAGCAATTTGTCCCCTTTGATCAAATTGGAAACCATCAGTACACTATCCATTTCAAAATAGCCGTAAGCCAGAAAATGATTACGGTAGCCCGCCAGCGCTTTATGAATAGCAGCAACCGTATTCTCAACCACACGCCATTTGGCGCCGGTCATCGAACCGCTGGCGTCGGCCAGAAGCGTGACATTCCAGTCCATTGACGGTCGGCTTTCGGCCGACTTGAAACACCGGCCGTTACTGGCGGAACGGTAGAGACGCCGGGAATCAATCCGGCCCGCCGTTAATCCTCGGCTGACAATTTTCTCGCGTTCAGAATAGCCTAAAAACAAAATTTTCAGACGTCCGACTAATCCTCGGTCTATTACGGGATGCGCGGGAATGTTATAGTCCCATCGTGAGGTCGGCACAACGTCTTGTGTCCCCGCCGCCTCAGCAATGAGCGCGGTGATGTTTGTGGACGAAGCCGCCAGTTGTATCTCTATCGCCCGTTTCAAATCCGGTTCCAAGGAAGAGGCTCCTGTTGAAGAAGCTTTCCCGGGAGTCGCTGACTGCACATGGGGAGAATCCAACCACGCCATACGCTTGTTGAGAAGAACAAGTCCGTCCAGCATTGGCGCCATTTTATCCCAGGCGGCGCGATAAAGTTGCGCCCTCTTTTCACAGCGTTGTGTAATGCCTTTAACGCTTAAAGCCACATCTTTGAGATGTTCTGTCAGCCCTTGCAATACCAGCAGCGGCGCTTTGTAAACCTCGTCAGCTTTTTGATCATCTTTGCTCCACGTTATTGTCCACCATAATTTCATCAAGGCATCAACCGACGGGCGACTAACGGAAGGGACAACAAAACGTTTATCCCGCGCCTTGGCAAGATATAATTGCAGGATTCCATCGATGGTGTTTTCGATATAGATATCCTCCGCCGTTTCGACGAGACGATGCAAACGGGGACGATATGCCATTCGCAAATCGTCCTGCTTGAGACAACGCCACATATGCTCACTCCACGCCTTTTGATGAAGAGCTTCATGAATGACGATACCCGTCACCTGATCAACCTGATCAGCAGGAACAGGATAATGCCCCATGACCGTACCCGGATCAATGATAATGGCAGAATCTTGACTGCCGGCCAGACCGGCATAAGCGACTTTACCGATATTTTTTCCGAGATGTCCGGTGATTTTGCGTAATGCACCCAACAAATTGGCCAGTTCCACGGCCTCTACGGTTGAGGTATTGCGCCGCCAGTAGGAGGAAAGTCCTTCATGAGCGCAAGGCTTGGAGGGGTTCGAATACGCTACGCCGTGCATGCCGCTATTGACTCCTCAATAGGGTTGATACCCGTTGCCGTTGTGTTCTTTTAATCCCAGTTCAACGTGCAGCGATAGCAGTACCGACTCTAAAACATTTTTGTTCATTTGCAGGCTGTGGATGAAAGCCTGTTTGATCGATGCTCCGCAATGCACCATCTCTGCAATCATGAGAGCATGACGGGTAGAAACGATCATGGGTTCATGTTTGTTTCCGCGCAGGCGGTTGGCAATATTGACAATGGTGAGAGCGGTGGCTTCGTCCACGCCCCCTTTGAGATGAAGAACTTTGGTCTCTACCTCTTGCGGCAGGTAATCCAGCGCCGTGACATAGAAGCGGTCAGAAAGCGCCGCGTCCAGCATCTCGGTCCCGACAAATTCTTCTCCTTCGTTCAGGGTCGCGAAAAAAACAACGCCCGGGGCCACTTTGATTTCGCCCAGCTCATCAATAAAAACCTTCCGGTCTTCAGCAAGAATCGAAAACAGCATATTCAACGCCTTGGGGTGTTCCGGACGGTTGATCTCCTCCAGGTGAATAACGCAACCCGGTGTTTGGATGGCTTGGGGGAAGAGAAATTCCTGATAATAGGTTTTGCCGTCTTTGAGCCGATGTTCTCCAAACAGTTGACCCGGCTCAGAAAGAATTCCAACCTGAAATGTCGCCAGGGGTCTTCGTTGACGAGCGGCAAACTGGCGCACAAGGGTTGACTTACCGCAACCCTGTTTACCGGCCACGAGACAATTAACCGGATGGCGCTCGGATAATTTGGCTATCATTTCCATGTTAGCGATCACTTCACCCGGCAGGAAAAAATGCGCTTCGGCCTCGGGTATAGCCAAGGCAGGGTCAAAGCGCCCTTTGCTTTTTTTTATTGTGGTGTTGTGTCCGCTCATTCATACTCCTTACAGCGGCTATGGAGGCCGCATCTTAATCCATGACCTCATACGAGGCTAACATTGTACTGTAAGGGCGAGCGCATCACTCGCCCTTACATAAACAATTCGCGCTGCCGTTCCTTTAAAAATTCCTGCAAGGACGGGATATTCCAGCGCCTATTCATTTTATACAATTTTTCGAGGATGTTCTTGGCTTCCGCCATGACCTGCGGGTCTTCGCTCCTGACTATGCCGGCGAGCCTTTCCGCAAGTTGTTTCATCTCGACATCCTCATCTTCCAGGCTCTCGGCACGCGAGAAAACGCATCGGGCTCCGCAGACCGGACATTGCCGCAGA
>CAYZRT010000195.1:0-3190 GCA_964480875.1 uncultured Smithella sp.
TCGACATTGCGAACGTCGCGCTCTCCCAGCTGAGCTACATCCCCAACCTTAAAATTCCTGCCGGAAAAACGTGAGGGAGCATATATTATAGGTTGTCGTGGTGTCAAGACATTGTTAATTCGAATTTGATTATGGGATTGACAAATCAAACAGGTTTTTTCTATACTTAATTATAATTTAGAAATTTTAAATGTCTCGGAAGAGATAAATTTCACTTTTTTCAAATATTTGGTTATTTTTCTTCAAAAGTGGTAAAGAAAAAACAAATCGGTACAAGGAGAAATGAATGGCAAAAATTGACGCTTTTTTTAATCTCATGCACGAACAGGGAGCATCAGATCTTCATCTTGTTGCTGGTCAGCAGCCGGCAATCAGAATCCGCGGTGACATTGAACGTATCAAGTATGACGTTCTTACGAATGATACTTTAAAAGTGCTTCTTTACGAAATAACCCCCGAGCATAAAATAAAACAGTTTGAAGAAACGGGTGATATTGACTTCGCCTATGAAATCCCTTCTCTGGCACGTTATCGTGTCAATTATTTCCGGCAGAAAAACGGTATGGCCGCTGTTTTTCGTGAAATACCGGACAAAATTCAGACCTGCGCGCAATTGGGACTGCCCAGCGTTATCGCGAAGCTAGCCCAACTCCCGCGCGGTCTTGTGCTGGTCACCGGCCCCACCGGCAGCGGTAAGTCCACAACGCTGGCCGCCATTATCGACGAAGCCAATCGATTACGCCGGGATCATATTATTACCATAGAGGACCCTATTGAATTCGTTCATAAAAGCCAGAGTTGCATAGTGAACCATCGGGAAGTGGGGATTCATACCAAAACGTTCTCCGCAGCATTGCGCGGAGCGTTGCGTGAAGACCCCGACATCATTCTGGTCGGTGAAATGCGCGATCTGGAAACGATATCGCTGGCTATCGAAGCAGCCTCCACCGGCCATCTGGTTTTCTCCACCGTCCACACAACCAGCGCACCCAAAACAGTGGACAGAATCATCGAAGTTTTTCCATCGAGCGAACAATTGCAGATTCGTTCCACACTGGCGGATGGTTTACGCGCAGTTATTTCGCAGGTTTTATTTAAAAGAATTGATCAAAAAAGCCGTTGCGTCGCTCTGGAAATTTGTATTGCTACGCCTGCAGTACGCAATTTAATACGTGAATCCAAAACGTACCAGATTCCGTCCATGATGCAGACCGGGAAGAAATATGGCATGCAGCTCTTGGACGACGCCATCATGGATCTTTACAATCGCGGTTTAATCAGCGGTGAAGATGCTTATATCAAGGCAAATGAAAAAGGCCGGTTCCGTCCACTTTTAAGACAGCCGCCGACAGATTTTACCGAAGCATAAATTATTGAGCGAGGACAATTTATGAGAAAACCGGAAGTTGATCATATCCTGACCAGAATGCTGGAATCGCATCCCAATATTTCCGACTTAATAATAACTGTCGATAAACCTTTCCAGGTCGATTCAGCCGGGCTGTTGGTTCCTGTAACACTAAAACCGCATTTTGAAAAATTGACTCCTTTTCAAACGGAAATTATCGCGCTTAATCTGATTAATCAGGATCATCGTCTGATGCAGGCCCTGATCAAAGAAGGCTCCTGCGATTTGTCTTATGAGTTGCCCGGCGTTGCCCGCTTTCGTGTCAATGTATTTTCACAACTGGGCAAATTCTCCATTGTTTTAAGGAAACTGGAATCCATCGTTCCCACGTGCGCCGAACTGGGGTTGCCGGAAGCTTATTATAAAATTTCCCGTGAAAAAAATGGAATTGTTTTGATAACAGGCGCAACCGGAACCGGTAAAACAACTTCTCTTGCCGCCATTATCAACGAAATCAATGAAAATAGTTCCGTACACGTTGTCACGTTGGAAGACCCGGTGGAATACACGCACCCTCAAAAAAATTCCACGATCAATCAGCGCGAACTGGGCAAGGATTTTGACACGTTTGCCAACGGGTTACGGGCTGCGATGCGTCAGGCCCCAAAAGTAATTCTGGTGGGTGAAATGCGCGACCGAGAATCGGTCGAAATCGCCTTGAGCGCCGCGGAAACCGGTCATCTTGTTTTGAGCACACTCCATACCGTTGATGCCGGACAGACGATAAACCGCATTATCGGCATGTTTCCCAGAGATGAAGAAAGCCAGATACGCGTGCGGCTTTCTGACGCCATTCGCTGGATAGCCTGTCAGCGTCTGTTGCCGAAAATCGGCGGCGGTCGCGTCGCTGCCTTCGAAGCGGTAAGCACCAGCCTGCGGGTCAGAGACGTTATCCTTCATGGGGAATCCGAAGGCAAAACATTTCATGACATTATTACGCAGGGGAGAGCTTTCGGAATGATGACTTTTGATGATTGTATCATCGATCTTTTTGACCAAGGTTTGATTACGGAACAAACGGCGATTTCCTTTTCGACCAACAGAGCTGTTGTTAATCGTGGCATTGACGCGATTAAAAAGACACGTGGAGATGAAACCACTACGATCGGAACCCTGGAAGTTGATAAGTCCTACGGCAAGTCAAAAATGGACTCCTGGAAAAGATAATTTTAAAATTCATAAAAAACACCTGTCAGGAATATTGTATGAAAACAGAAAAATTGGCGCCAGAAGAAATTGAAGAAGAGTTGGATTATTCCGGACGTCCCTTTGATTACCGGGATATGGATGCAAGCACCGCGATGGTTTGCGAAAATGATCTCTCCATGAGACAAAAAATCAGGGACAATTTAAAAACTCTTAATTTTAACGTGATTGAACCAGCTACATCCAAAGAAGCATTGAAATATACAACCTTTCAGACCTTTAACGTTATTGTTATTAATGAAAATTTCGTTGCGGAAAAAGATGGCATTAACATGGTTCTTAAATATTTAGACGGTCTGGAAATGTCTGTACGCAGACAGATTTTTGTTGTGCTCATCAGCTCTACTTTTGCAACGATGGATTATATGAACGCTTTAAATAAGAGCGTAAACTTAATTATCAATAAAGATGAAATTTCAGAATTAGGGCTGATTCTAAAAAAGGAAATGGAAGAAAACGAATATTTTTATCACGTTTTCAATGATTTTCAGCGCAAACTGGGAAAAGTTTAATGAGACTCGCTGACTATAGGAAACGTTAGTCGTAGTGAGACTCCAATTTCAAACACGAAGTACA
>CAYZRT010000196.1:0-3099 GCA_964480875.1 uncultured Smithella sp.
CAGTAGATTTTTTAAGGAAAAGAGGGTAACATCCGCACCCGCTTCGGCGACGTGATAACAACGCGGAGAGGTACCGAAGTGGTCGTAACGGGATCGACTCGCCCGATATTCACCGGGCGTCCGGCAGGGAGCCCCGGCGAATGCCTGGGAATGCCGGACGAAATCGTTCATTGGAATAATATTTATTATTAGAAATATTTGGTATCAATAAGCGGAGAGGTACCGAAGTGGTCGTAACGGGATCGACTCGAAATCGATTTGGGGGCCACAAAGCTCCCACGGGGGTTCGAATCCCCCTCTCTCCGCCAGAACATAATCCAGTAAAATCCAAGGAAGCACAAAAACCCGTTAGCAATAGCGGGTTTTTTGTTTTATAATTTATCACTTTTCATCAGGAAAGAGATGGTTGTCATTGTTGAGTATTATTAAGAGCGTGACTATATAAAATCTACTTTACTTAAATATATTATTTGTTATAAAGATACTACAGTTTCACCAAGCACATTAACGACAACGTCACTTATCAGGACATTTTTTTGTACGCATAGAAAACTCAAACAAGTACACAAAAAATCTCTTTATTGATCCAAATTTATTTGGTTTGACTATTGGTAATAAAAGAAAGATTAATTTATGCCCATTCGTTACTATAGCACCAATCGCAATTTAAAGAATGTCCCGGGAATTACTGCCTTTACCGGTAAGGTGTCTTTTAAGGAAGCCCTGCTCAAGGGTCAGGCTTCTGATGAAGGCCTCTTTATGCCGGATACCATTCCTCAACTTGCTTTAAAAGATATTCAAAATTTGCAGGGGAAATCATACAGCGAAACAGCGCTGCTTGTCGCCAAAGCCTTTCTGGCCGATGAATTCCCAGTAGAGACTCTTAAAAAAATAGTCGAGGATTCCTATAATTATCCTGTCCCTCTGGAGAAGGTACGAACAAAAACATATGTGATGCGACTGGATCAGGGACCGACTGCCTCATTCAAAGATTTTGCCGCGCGCATGATGGCCAGGTTGATGAGCAACTGCCGTCCGAAAGGTGAAAGGCTTAACATTCTGGTGGCTACCTCGGGCGATACCGGTAGCGCTGTGGGTGAGGCTTTCAAGGGCGTGGCAGGCATTGACGTTACTATCTTGTATCCCCAAAATGAAGTGAGCGGCATGCAGAAAAAACAGCTCGACACGATCGGTGGCAACGTCCAGGCGTTGAGCGTTGCCGGCAAATTCGATGATTGCCAGAATCTGGTCAAGCAGGCTTTTTCTGATTTGGACCTTGCCAAGTTTAATCTGACCTCTGCCAATTCGATTAACTTCGGACGGATTTTGCCGCAGATCATTTATTATGTGTACGCCTACGCCCAGCTCGCTGAAAATGGCGAAGATGCAATTTTTTCCGTTCCTTCAGGAAACTTCGGCGATGCTCTGGGTTGTGAATATGCAAGACGTATGGGATTGCCGGTGGCTAAACTGGTGATGCCGACCAATGAAAATGATGAATTTCCCATTTACCTGGCAACAGGAAATTACAAGAAAGTTTCGCCTTCACGGGCGTGTATCTCCAACGCGATGAATGTCGGACATCCCAGCAATCTGGCGCGCTTCTTTGATTTGTATGGCGGAACCGTCGACCGCGTGGGTGAGGTTCATCAATATCCAGACCTGGAAGAAATGCGGCGGCATATTTTTTCAGTCAGCGTTACCGATGAACAGACCAGGACAACCATCAAGAGCGTCTACGAACGTTACAAAGTAATTTTAGAACAGCACGGGGCTGTGGGTTGGACTGGTTTGGAGGCATATTTCAAAATCGCGCCCGAACAAAAGCTGGCTGTTTGTCTGGAAACCGCTCATCCGGCAAAATTTCCCGAAGAGATTCAGAATCTTTTAGGATTAAATATCCCTCTGCCGGAGAGCATGAAAAACATTGATCAGCGCGAAGGCTCTGCCGTTGCCATGGCCAACGATTACAATAATTTCAAAAATTATTTGCTCAAGAATTTGAAGATTAAAGAATAGTTAGTTTCTCTCGATTCCTTATTTCCCCTTGTTGCTGCTTTATTCTATTTACGCTTCGCGGTTGCATTTTTATCGTAATCATGCTACATAAATAGTCAAAAGAAAGCTTCAATCATTATTCAGTACCATCATAAAAATCTGTCGTAACTCAATAATAACGGCAACAACATAACAATCATCCGGAGAAGGAAATGATCAACAATTTTCATCAAATTATATTTCGCTTGCCTGAAAAAAAAGACGCCGGATCTGTCATGAAGTTAATTGAAGAGTCACCCCCTCTGGATGTCAACTCCCTGTATTGCTATTTGCTGATTTGTACACATTTCGCTCAAACATCGGTGATGGCTGAACAGCATAATGAAATTTGCGGTTTTATTTCTGCTTACCTTCATCCCGAGAGAAAGGATACTATTTTTGTTTGGCAGGTTGTCGTAAAAAAAAATGTGAGAGGACAGGGCATTGCGTCGGGAATGCTAAATGCAATTTTGCATCGAGCATATCCTGTTCCATTGCGCTACCTGGAAACGACGGTTAATCCGTCCAACACATCATCGAACGCCCTTTTTTCCTCACTGGCCGCATCTCTGAATGCCGGTCTGGCCAAAAGCGTTTTGTTTTCTGCGGATGATTTCGGGAAAACGTCTCATGAGGAGGAAATTCTGTATCGTATCGGGCCATTCGATGTCATGCAAAAGGAGAAAATGTAAATGAAAACGATAAGAAGGCTGGAATCCGAGGTTCGCAGTTATTCGAGATCTTTCCCCGTTTTGTTCGAAAAGGCCAAAGACGCCTTTTTGTTTGACGCGGGAGGAACCCGTTATATCGATTTTTTCGCAGGTGCGGGAACGATCAACTACGGACATAACAACGAATACATGAAAAGGAAAATTTTCGATTATCTGGAAAACGACGGCATCGTTCACGGTCTGGACATGGCCACCGTTGCCAAGGAGGAGCTGCTCCTCAAAATGGAGGCCATCCTCTTCAAGCCGAAAAATCTTGATTACAAGGTGCAGTTCACGGGTCCCACGGGAACGAACGCCGTGGAGGCCGCGCTCAAACTGGCCCGTATGGTAA
>CAYZRT010000197.1:0-536 GCA_964480875.1 uncultured Smithella sp.
TTGTCGGATCAGACCGTTTTCAGAAAACTCCTTCAGGGTCGCATAAACGGTGGACAAGCTGATACGACGGGCTTTCTTACTCGCTGCCTCATAAATCAAAGTAGCGCCGGGGTGAGCTTCGCTATACTCCACCAGCGCATCAATAATTGCCAGACGCTGCGGGGTTATCTTGAGACCTTTTTCCTTTAATTGGCCGATCAGGCCGTCTTTATGTATCATTGCTACTCTGGAATCATTCCCGTTTGTTGGAAAATATAATCATGAATATAAATTGTCAAGACATATTTTTTTTGTGGCTGACCGGCGGGATTGACAAACGAACTTATCAATTATATGAAACAAACAATAATTATTGAGAGATTTATTATGCCTGTTTATTTACACATATTGCTGCTCGCTGTTGTCTTTATCGCCATTGTCGGCATTATGCTTTACATGGGGGGGGTGGCTGTGCAGAAGACGTGTCTGAAAATTATCGCCGAAATGGAAGAAGCACGAGCCTTCAAAGAGGGAAGGGCGATTGAAATTCAGGATGA
>CAYZRT010000197.1:546-3055 GCA_964480875.1 uncultured Smithella sp.
GGGTACAAAAAACATCCGACCTAAAGCGCTGAACCTGCTGATTGCCGACGGTCTGGTCATCAAAACGAACAACGGAAAATATTATCTGGACAAAGAAAAACTCGCGCAGGCCAAAGCGCAATTAGGTTCTAAAAAATAGTTGAATTAAATGTTATGTCCCCAGAATTTAAAATGTTACGTTACCCATTTATTTCCCCGAATTATCTATTAATTCCTGTTTCTTCATCATAATCAACACAGCGGAAATCGCCCCCTCGGTCATGCCGGGGATGCGCTCCATCCGGCCGACTGATTACGCTATCTTTTCTAGATATTCGACAGCCTCGTGATATTTTAAACTCCGAACCAGTCTTTTAGTTGTTGGGTTTTTTCAGCCTTATCTGCATCCGACAATTTCTTGTTGTATGGCGCGATGCGTATGGAGATGGTCTGGCCGTCGCCCCAAGGCCACCAGGCACAAAAAATAAAAGTGTCTTGTTTGAGATCTGAGGTAAAAAGCAATTGCCCGGACCGGAGTTTACCAAGGTCAACGTTGATTCTTTGCAGGGCATCAGGTGCTTTGCCGATATTTGCACTATCCCATGTATTGCTGAGATATTGATCCAGGATTGCACGAACGTTGTTTTTTTTGTCTGTACCAAATTCAGCCAAAACGGTATCAAACCGGCTGTCCCATTTCCAAAACAAACTACCTTTAAACGCGCTTGCTAATTCTTTAAAATTCTTTTCCAACTCTGCTTGATGAGGATCGTGCATGCTATTATTATTCCTTACGTGAATTCATTTTAGTTAGAGTCGTCTTTTTCTTTTTTTAAATTATCCGTCAATTCCTGCTTCTTCATCATGATCAACACGGCCGAAATCGCCCCTTCGGTCATGCCGGGGATGCGTTCCATCTGGCCGAGCGTCCGCGGCGCTACCTTGGTGAGCTTCGCTTTCAGCTCGTTGGAGAGGCCGGGTACGGAAAAATAATCAAAATCCGGCGGAATCTTCTTTTTTTCCTGTTCCTTTAATTTCTTCACAGCATCGAACTGACGCTTGATGTAACCTTCGTATTTAGTTTCAATTTCAATCTGCTGTTTGACAAAAAAATCTTCCTGTGGTTCCCAACCGTCAAACACGGCGAGATTGTCGTATGACAATTCATGTCTTTTCAGAAGTCCGTGCAAAGTGTTGTGATTCGTCAGAGGCGGAGTGTTAAGCTTGGTTAGTTTTTCATTTGTTTCCGCTGTAGGATTTACCGGAACTGATTTGAGATGTTCGATGCCTTTTTCAATCTGACGAACTTTTCCCTGCAGGGATAAAAGATGCTCTTTGTCAATCAACCCCAATTCGCAGCCTTTGCCCATTAGGCGAATCACGGCGTTGTCTTCCCGTAAAATCAGACGGTACTCGGCGCGCGAGGTAAACATACGATACGGCTCATCCACGCCGCGCGTGACGAGGTCGTCAATCATCACGGCGATGTAGGCCTCAGAGCGATCCAGGATAAAAGCAGGGGCTCCCTGCACGGCGCAGGTAGCGTTGATTCCCGCCCAGAGACCCTGCGCTGCCGCTTCTTCATATCCGGAGGTGCCGTTTATCTGACCGGCCAGATACAGGCCATCAACCAGTTTTGTTTCCAGCGTGGGTTTGAGCTGTGTCGGCTGAACAAAATCGTATTCGATGGCGTAAGCCGGGCGCATGATTTGCGCCTGTTCCAGTCCTTTGACGCTGCGCACAATCTTATACTGCAATTCCAGTGGCAGACAGTTGCCCAGACCTTTGGCGTAAACTTCCTGCGTGTCAAGTCCCTCATGCTCCAGCACCACGGGGTGGCTCTGGCGTTCGCCAAAACGCATGACCTTGTCTTCGAGCGATGGACAGTAGCGGGCGCTCACTCCCTTGATAATACCGGAATAAAGAGGAGAGTGCTGAATATTTTCCCAAATCACGCGATGCGTTTCTGCGGATGTAGCGGAAAAATACGAAGGCAGACGTTCCGTGCGCAACTTTTCAGTCGTAAAAGAAAATGGCTGCGGAGCGGGGTCGCTATCCTGCCTCTCCAGCCGGGAAAAATCAATGGAGGAGGCGCACAGACGGGGAGGGGTGCCCGTTTTCATTCGGCCGATGTCAAAACCAAGTTCTTTGAGATGATTGGCAAGACCGATGGAAGCCAGTTCTCCGGCGCGTCCCGAAGGAATTTGCGAAGGACCGACATGCACCAGTCCGTTTAAGAAAGTGCCGGTAGTGATGATAACTTTTTTCGCGCCGTAAAAGTGTTCACTCTGATCCAGAACGCCGATGACTCTGCCATCTTCGATGACCAGTTTTTCAATCATGGCCTGCCGGATGTAGAGGTTTGGCTGATTTTCCACAACCGCTTTCATCGTCAGGCGGTAGAGTTGCTTGTCGCACTGCATCCGGGAAGAATGAACAGCCGGACCTTTGGAGGCGTTGAGCATGCGAAAATGCACGGCGGTTTTATCGGTAATCTTACCCATCTCGCCGCCAAGCGCGTCGATTTCCT
>CAYZRT010000198.1:0-3024 GCA_964480875.1 uncultured Smithella sp.
TATATCTCCCTCCGCCGGCGACTGCATTTTGAGCTCCCAAGGCATTTGTCTTAACTTCAAAGGCGGTTTTGGTATAGTAATCAAGCCCGCGAACCATTCGGGCATTAATGATGAAGGGAGTGTTCAAGTCATTAAGGAGTGATTTAACCTGTTCGAAATGATCGTTGCAGTTTGAACACAAAAAATCCAGAAGGCTTGGCGCTTTGGCGATAGTCTCCGCGCATGTCTCCACTTTGCAGTCAAAAACGCGCAAAGGGTTGGTATGGATGCGTCGTTGACAGTCGGGGCATAGATTTTTTTCGCTACCTTTTAGAAAGTTAATGACAGCTTTTGAAAATGACGGACGACATTCAGGGCAACCCAGAGAATTGATTTCGAGAGACAGATCTTTTAATCCGGCACTTGTTAAAAAGTGCATCAGCATGAAAATTATTTCAGCGTCAGCCTGCGGTTTTTCTTCGCCGAAAAGCTCAACGTCAATCTGATTGAACTGGCGGAAACGGCCTTTTTGCGGCCTTTCACGTCGGAACATAGGACCGATTGTAAATAATTTGGTTATCTGTTCGGAAGCATACATGTTATGTTCGATGTACGCCCGAATAACCGACGCTGTAGCTTCCGGCCGCAGGGTGATAAATTCATTGTCACGATCGGCGAACGTGTACATTTCCTTTTCAACAATATCGGTTGTTTCACCGATGCTTCTCTTGAAAAGTTCGGTCTTTTCCATAATGGGAACGCGTATTTCCCGGAAACCGAAAGCATTAAAAATCTCGCGGGCAATAGATTCGACCTTCCAGAAGAGACGGGCGTCCTCCGGCAGAATGTCTTTAAATCCTCGAATTGCTGTAATTTTTTCCATAATTTATGACCATGGCTAAAAAAAAATTTACTTAACATATTCGTTTATTCTTAGCAATGGGAAAAAAGGCGTTGAGAGGACTCGAAATTTACAGAATAATAAAACAATTGCAAAGATCTTAGAATATTTGATCAAGGCAGGCAGCGATAAGTTATTTTACGTGATGTTCTTAAAATAAAACGAAATGCTTGTCCCTGAACAATCTCAGGCAGGCATCAACGACATTTGCATCATAAAGAATGTTTCGATTTTTTGAAATTTCATCCAGAGCATAATTAATACCCAAAGACGCCCTGTAAGGACGATGAGAAGATATGGCTTCTACCACGTCGGCTACAGCAAGTATTCGAGATTCCATCAGGATATTTTCCCCCTGAAGATTTTGGGGATAGCCTGATCCATTGATCCTTTCATGATGTTGCAAAATGGCAATGGCCACGGGCCACGGGAATTTGATATCTTTCAGAATATTATATCCGGATTGGGAGTGAGTTTTAATTAATTCATACTCCAATTCTGTAAGTTTTGTGGGCTTGGTGAGAATTTCCGAAGGAATGGATAATTTGCCGATATCGTGAATAACCGCGGCTGTGCCGATGAAATCTTTTTCATCGGCATTTAACCCCATTTCCTCGGCAATCGCCTGAGCCAAATGAGACACCCGCAATTGATGGCCAGTGGTATAGGGGTCCCTGGTTTCCACAATGGCGGCGATGGCATTGACCGTGGCGTCCAAGGCATTTTTTATGCGTTTCAGACTTTCGTTGCGTTCTGTGTCCAGAAGTTTATGTTCCGTAATATCTTTCATGAAATTCAGCGTTGCCGGTTTCTTGTTCCATTCAATGATTGTCACGTTGAGTTCTGTCCATTTAACGCTGCCGTCTTTTAAGATAATCCGAAACTCATAATTGGAACTAATATTTTGACCCTGCAACCTTCGTGAGTAAAAATCAACGACCATTTCACGGTCGTCTTTGTGAATAAGCTTATCAAAAGCGAGATTTAATAATTCTTCATGAGAATATCCGCTGTCTCTAACCGCGGCCCGATTGGCGAAAACTATTTTTTCGTCTTGCGTGATAATAATAGACTCGTGGGCATTTTCGACAACCGTCCGATACCTTTCTTCACTTTCCAGCAGACTATATTCCGCGTGCTTGCGTTTTGTGATATCGTTGTAGAGAGCCTGATACTGAATTTTGCCGTTCCATCGAACTCTTTTACGGAAAACTTCCAAATGACGGATTTGACCGTCTTTGCGGATAATGCTGATTTCATAATTGGGCGGGCCATCGTTTCCGGTCTGTCTTATGGCTTTTCTTTTTTCATATTCGGTCAACGTTTCGGGAGTATACCTTGATTTATGAGGAATGGAATTGAATTCCTCAAGACTTTCGTATCCGTAAATATTTAAAATTTCTTGATTGGCGTAAATCGTTTGACCTTCCGTGCTGATGATGAGGACTCCCAAAGGCGATTCGTCGAGAGAATGGCGGAAGTTATCCTCGCTTTTTTTCCAAAGCTCTTCCGTTTCTTTCGAGTGCCTCCTGTTTTTTGCGTCGCGAAGTTCACGTTCCACGGCTGCCGGAAGGCGGGTTAGTTTATCCTTCATCAAATAGTCGTGAGCACCGGCTTTCATGACCTCAACGGCGGTATCTTCTCCGATCGTACCGGAAACGACAAGAAAGGGAATATCGAAATTCATTTCCTGTATGATTTTAAGAGCGGCCGGAGCGCTGAAATTGGGCATTTTGTAGTCGCAAAGAATAAGATCCCATGGTTCATATTCAAGCGCTTTTTTAAATGATTCCGCCGTCTCCACCACAGAGCATTGGGGTGAATACCCCCCCTTGCGTAGCTGACGCATTAAGAGTTCGGCGTCATTTTCCGAATCCTCGACAATCAGAACTTTAATCACATCGGTCATGTTATGATCTCCGTAAACACTTCATAAAGGAGGAGCTTCATTCATAATCAACCAATAGAATCCCAGCTGTCTCACCATATCCGTAAAAAGAGTGAAATCGACGGGTTTTCTGATATAACTGTTACAGCCCAGTCTGTAGCAACCGAGGAGGTCAGACGGTTCTTTTGATGACGTCAGGATGACGACGGGAATAAACTTTGTTCTTTCATCTTTTCTCAGTTTTCTAAGGACCTCC
>CAYZRT010000199.1:0-3003 GCA_964480875.1 uncultured Smithella sp.
TCGGTTTCTGCGAAGCCCACTTCTTATAAAGGTCAATAATCCAGCCGATATTTTCGCGCCAGATGGGTCCATGATCGGGGGCGATAATCTTGATTTTCAATCCCGATGCCACAACTTTCTCCAGAGCTTTTAATACAATGGGCGAATAAGGGAGGACGATATTGGCGTAATAGGTAGCGCCTTCATATTCGAGGGTCGCCGCCGGAATTTCATCGGCAAATCGTTCCAGCGTCGCCAGATGCATGCCGAAAGCATCCTGTGAAAACAGCAGTTCATCCTTGGCCAGATAGGTGAACATGCTGTCCGGCCAGTGAATCATGCGTGTTTCCATGAAATTCAGTTCCATATTGCCTAGACTGAGCGCTTCGCCATCCTTGACGGGTGTAATTTCATGACGGTGATGCAATAATTCCTGCAATGTTTTTACACCGACCGCCGAAGCAAAGACTTTTTCCGGCTTGATGAAATCAATCACTTCGGGCAGACAGCCGGAATGATCCAGTTCAGAATGATTGGAAACAATATATTTTATTTGGGATGGATCAACGACCGATTTGATACGGGCAAGCATCTCACCCATAAACGGTTTTTTGACCGTATCGATTAACGTAATTTTATCCGCCATCACCAGAAAGGCGTTGTAGGTGCTGCCGTGAGGCGTTGTGTATCCGTGAAAGTCGCGGATGGTCCAATCAATTGCGCCAACCCAGTAAACATGATCAGTAATCTTTATAGCCGGGTAGATATCCTTCATGAGTTCACCTCTTGATTCATTTGCATTGTTTGTAATATAAGTTCTCCTCAAACAATGTCAATTGCAACTTATACTATTTCGCATGTAATTTCCACCCTGCAATATTAACGGTGAATTCAGATATTTATTTATTCGAAAGCAAGAGGGGGACAACTTTTTTCAGTTGAATAGACCCGATTAAGATGAGTGGAAAGATCCGCTGAATAGATAAAAAATACAAGGGGGATAAAGAATTCCTTGTATTCTTTAATCTCCCAGAGACGCATAAATACTTCTTCACCTTTCATTAGAAAAAATCCCTGCGTGATCATAACAAGAATCATCGTAAATATAATGATACATTTTTCAATTCTTTTTTTACTGAATACAGCAAAACAGAATAGGATTATTAAACTACTAAAAAAAGATGTTTGAATAAAAAGGATGTTCCACGTATCATAATTGTAAGCACAAGGAAGCGTTCCAATGACGGCGATATAGGGACGCGCTATAAACAATCTTAAATATTTACTTTTATTCAATGAAGAAAATAATAAGACAAGAATCGGCAATATCACAAAAAATAAATACGTTCCTCCATAATATAAATTTTCAAAATAGTCGCTGGCAAAGTTGTGTAAATATGTTTCATCTTGCTGGTTGCCATTAAACATGCTTATCGTTTGAAAATGTAGAATTCTCTGAAACCATGAAACCTCCTCCATGCCAATAATAAAAAACAACAGTGATAAAAATATCAGTGATAATTTGGCAGTGATTGGAATATTCGCATGATTGCGAAATTTCAAAAAAAAGATGAACAATATGATACTGCTGCCGAATGCCAATATCGCTGAAAGCCATTCTATCAATTCATCTTCTAAAGAGAATAGGCTGAATGTGATGGGGAAAAATAAAAATAATAACAGGCATATGATAGAAATAGCCAGCGTTCCCAGGATGCATATAATTTCCACGGGAAGTTTATGATGTTCCGCCAATATTAAGTCCGGTTTCTTCTTACCCATCACGGCCAATAACAGAAATGTGACGGAAACGAAAATAGCAGCACTGCGAATCAAATAACCGTTAGAAAAATTAGGATATCCCTGCGCCAAAATATCTGTATGCCAGTATAATTTATCAAAAGCTGTTACGGTAATAAGACCTAAACAGCCGGCTATGAACATAAAAATTGAAACTTTAATATGATGGTTTGTTTCCCGATTCTGCATTTTTTATCTTTTTAGGAAAGCATTGAACTTATAATAGTAAAACGTCTTACTTTACATAAGGCAAGGGTTTATCTGAACACTTGCTTTCCACTTAATCGTGTTGACATGATTTGCTTTTGTTTTTATAGTCTTAACAAAACAGAGATTATATTGCAAATGAATGACACAATAAATTTTAAGACTTCTTATTTGCCCTGGCCGCTTGATCTTTCGTTGTTTTATATCCAGCGAAAAATTTTGAGACGTAAAATTCCTCTTCTGGCCAGTTTCAAAGTTACCTACCGCTGCAATCTTTCCTGCCGGGCCTGCCCGTTTCATCGGCGAGCCGATGATGAAGATCAAATGACATGGGATGCGGCAATCGCCGCCTTGAAAACATTGAACCGGCTGGGCACCCGTTTTGTCGTCTTTGAAGGCGGGGAACCGCTGCTCTGGCGGGACGGTTCTTATCGACTTCACGATCTTGTTCTCTATGCCAAAAAACTTTTTCTGCGTGTGGCAGTTACAACCAACGGCACACTGCCGCTGGATATCCCCTGCAACATTCTTTGGGTGAGCCTCGACGGACTGAAAGAAACGCATGACGCGCTGAGAAGTGATTCCTATGACCGCGTCTGGTCGAACATCATGAACACCGGACATCCGCGCGTTTATATTCATTGCACGTTGAATCGCCGCAACCAGCAGGATATTGAACCCCTGGCAAAAATGGTGCAGGATATACCCACTCTCAAAGGGATGACCGTTCAGTTTTTTTATCCCTATAATCAGGGAGAAGAAGACCTTGCGCTTTCACCGCAAGAACGCCGTGAGGTTATTGAAAAGCTGCTCAAACTAAAAAAAGCCGGACTTCCCGTTTTAAATTCGGCAGGCAGGCTCAAAGCCATGATTGATAATAGCTGGCGCTGCCACGACGACATCCTGATCAATGTCGACCCGGACGGAACCATCACCAAAGGCTGTTATGTCAAAAGCCGGGGCGACATTCACTGCGACGCCTGCGGATTTACGCCCGTCGCTGAAGCCTCCGGCGCT
>CAYZRT010000200.1:0-2963 GCA_964480875.1 uncultured Smithella sp.
AATTTTAATGCGTTATATCGGCATAAGATTATGCTTATTGTCAAGATAAAATTGCACAAACGCCACTTAATGCGCCGATGGAAAAATAATTAATTAATATAATATCTTAAGATTGTTTCGGCAGGTTCATTAAAGCTTCGACATACTTACCAATTTTGATGTCAGCGAAGGCTATCGTTCAGGAATAGCTCTAACCTAAATACCCTAGTACCAACTTACAGAAAAACGATGTCATTTCGGGTGTAATGACAAATCACGAACTTATGCAAGGAGACACTAGGTCACCATGGCCGGACAATCCGACGCGGCGAGTTCGGGGAACGCGCTACATAGATAATGAGGATGGGAATTATGTAATGTGCACTAATCCATGAACCGGAAACGGATGATCTGGATTATCGCGGATACGGCGTCCTTCCAGTTAATTTTCTTTCCTTCTTCATAGGTCCTTCCGGCGTAGGAAATACCCGTTTCATATACGCGCAGGCGTTTGCCGTTCAACTTCATACGGGCAATCTTTGCCGTAATTTCCGGTTCGACCCCGAAACGCGGACTCTTCAGTTTTATATGATCAGCGACGTCACGGGTCAAGACTTTGTAACACACTTCCATATCGGTAAGATTGAGATTGGTCAGCATATTGGAAATCGTGGTCAGAATATTGTTGGCCACCTGATGCCAGAAATACATAACCCGATGCGGTTCTCCAATAAACCGGCTGCCATAAACCACATCGGCTTTCCCGTCTAGAATCGGCTGTAATAATTTGGGATAGTCTGCGGGGTCGTATTCAAAATCAGCGTCCTGTACAAGCACAATATCCCCGTTGACTCTGGCAAAACCTTCTTTCAGAGCCGAGCCTTTTCCCGCATTAACCTCTTTGTTAATTAATTGAAATTTAGCGGATGGGAATTTATCCGGCAGGGACTGCATGATGGTCCATGTATTATCCTGAGAGCCGTCATTAACCAGAATCAATTCTTTTTCGAGAGAGCCGGGAAGCGGCTGCGCGATGACCTTGCCGATAACCGCTTCCAGATAACGCTCCTCATTATAAACCGGCACAACAATCGATAGCGTTTTAAATTTATTTTTAACCATCCAGCCGTCTCTTTTCGTATCCTCTGGCTTGATTAAGAGAATAATTCAGAAAATTTTGATAGGCACATATTGAGAGCTTTGCATAACTCCTCATTGTGTCATTTCGAGGAGCAAAGCGACGAGAAATCTTTCTTTAATATTATTACTTTATAAGATTTCTCCCCAGCGGAGCTGGACTATAGCCTTCGGTCGAAATGACAATTTGACCATTATGCAAAGGTTTCATATTGTGCCTATCATCATGCGCTGAGAGTTTTTTATAATACTTTAAAATTGAATAGCAACACCCGCCACAACGGCAATATTCATCAATATCTGCGCTATATCTTTAATTTCCCTCAGCCAGGCAATTCTTTCTGCTTTTTCCGGTACAACAATGGTGTCACCCGGTTCAATTTGCTTGCCATCTCCACCATACGCCGTCATTTCCCACCGCGAGCTGGCCGAATTCCAGCCGATAAAATTATTGGAAATCTTCCGGGCGCCGCCGTCAACCTTCAGGACATAGACATTGCTCTTGTCGGCATAATACGAGTAACCACCGGATGCGTCGATATAATCCTGATGGCCGAGTCTTTCGGAATACAAATGGCTGCCCTGCGCCATGACAGAGCCAACCACATTAACCGCGCTGTTTTTTTCCGGAATATTCAGCGCGTCGCCGTCTTCCAGCTCGAAATCATATTCGGTATTCCTGATGGTCTTGGCATCCGCCACATAAATCTTCATACGGCCCGTGGCTTTTGTTTTGCGAACCGCATCGACAAATTTTTTCTTTTGCTCCAGCTCCACCTGTTTGGCAGCGATTTCCTCCCTTGACACCGCAGTGGAAAGCTGTTCGGCGCCGCCGGAAAACAATTCACGTTCCATGCGGTCGGCCATTTCTTTCAGCCCCTCCTGCTGAAGTTCCTTGACCCTGACGCGTGTGAACTGAGCGCCGCGCAAATAAGCGTAAGGCGTAAAACCGCCGGCCCGTTCAATGATGTCGGATAATTTCTCGCCTTTTCGGAACGGATACTTGCCGGGAAAAGCGACCTGGCCGGATAAAGTGATAAATCTCACATTGTGATAATCGGCAATCTGTTTGACATGCAAGCGGTCGTTGGCAGCAAGCAATACATTATGCCCGGCAGAACCTTCAAGGGCTTTTCGCAAATTGACAGTTCGATGCGTCAGTTTTCCCAGTTTCCCCTCCACAACGCTAATAGAGGTAATTTCCGCTTCATCAAGATACGCGGATTCCAGAACATTGCCCGCTTTAAAAACCAAATCGCGCACGGTCATATTTTCCGTAAATTGATACGTTCCCGGCTTGGTAACATCTCCTGTTACAAAAATATTTTTTCTGGGATTTTTCTCCAAAACAGAGTGAATAATTATCCTGTCTCTATCCTGCAGCAGCACGTTATCCCGGGGATCGCCTTCCATCGCCCGGGCAACATTGAAATACGTTGTTTTGAATTCATTGTTCGGATACTGACGGATAATCTCGCCGTTTTCCATGCTGGCATTTGCGGTCAGGCCGCCCGCATTCAGAACGGCATCCTTTACTTTCATGTTGCCCACCAGATCAATGCGGAAAGTCACTTTCAACTTCTCTTCCAGCTTGCCCAGCCTTAATGACAGATCTTTTCTCCCCGATTTTTCCAGTTCGATCTGCAACTGATTGATGATACCCGGCGTCACCCTGTTTTCTTTCTCGATTTCGTTTTCAATCTCTTCTATTTTGGCGATTAACAAATAAAAAGTCTCATCCTTTTCCTTCGTTTTGTCCGTTTCATAATCATAATTCAGTTCATCTTTAATCAGCCTGATCTCGTTCAGATTTTCGTTATACGGCAAATACTGATCGGCGAATGCAC
>CAYZRT010000201.1:0-2926 GCA_964480875.1 uncultured Smithella sp.
TGACCATGAGCGGCGGAGCCAACCGGCCAGGGAATTGCCCTTGTTGAAACATGCGTACCACCGGCGTTATCCCACTGGAGAGCAATGCCTGAATCAAGGGCACATTGCCCGGATTGCCATCATCGAGCAGCTTGTACTGTTTGATCCCCAACGCCTGTAACCGCTGTATCAAAACCGAAATATCTACGGTAGGGAAAGGGATCGGCGCGCTATGTACACCCACCTCAAACACCCTGGGCGACTCAGGCGCACCAACTATTTCGTAATCAACAACCCCAAAGACACTTTGCCATATATTCCCGCGTGGATATGCGTTGAGGATCGTCGTCCATTCCCCTGTCCACGGGTCAATGCACTCGATGTCGGTGCGAGTGTCATCCGTCCAACCTTTGCACCACACAAAATGCGAATCAATATCGGTATCGCCAACATCCCAATCCACTTTCAGGATGGTTGGCCCATGCGACAAGGCTTCTTCTACTATAGCCGGACTTGTGCAGCCTTCCTCGCCCCACAGTACATAGTTCTTAAATTTCATCCACGGTAGATATTGCTCAACCACCCGGAATATCAGCCCGCCACTGGCAGTAAAACCATTGTGCTCGCGCAGGAAAATACACAGCGTGCCGGGCGTCACCGTCTTGTCAACTAAGGTGGCATTGATAGCTACCCCAGTTACCAGGCACCCCTTGTTCTTCATCAGGTAAGCCGAGGGTAGCATAACCAATCCACCCCACAAAGGATCACTCTGGCGATACGCGACGACTTCCGGCGTTATGGGCGGCTGCGGCGGAATCAACACGCCCGGAAGAGCGTTTTGTCTATCCTTGATCGCAATAGCATACGTAGCCCAACTTGGCAAAAATGGATCACAGTCCTGCTGCGGCCAACCATGTCCAGCCCCAGCGTTCGTGAACGGAAGAAAGGCCAGCACTTCAGGGTCTTGGCGTACCAATTCATCGTACCATGCAATCCGCGCAAGCACCTCATCAGCATGGGCTAGGTCGTAGTCCGGCCCGGGATAGAACTCACTGATGACGATGGGCAAGTACACGCCCCGTTGCTGGGCCAGATACAGCCAGTAACGGTAGCGCCCACATAATGCCCCGGCGCGTTCCACTTCCGGCGCACCGGGGATCGGGTCACCCCACCACTTATCAATTGGGTCAGAAAACGGGAACGCGCCTTCGTGCAAGGTCAGAATATGCCCGCCGGCAACCATCTTCTCTAGCAACCCGGTCTCCACCATCGCCACGATCTCGTCCCATTCCGGTGTGCCATTGTTCATCCCGAAACAGGCGAACTTGTGAATTGGTAGATTCCACTGTTCACCTATTTCCACCATCTTAATCATCAGCCGGGCCAGGTTGCGGTATCCATCTACCCCAGGCGCGTCAATCTCATTGAGCAACTCGAACCAGTCAATGAACTGCAAGCGCCCACCATCATAGTTCTGCTGCTCGGCTAATAAAGCATGATAGCCAGCCATAACGGACTGTGCCATTGCTGCTATTTCCGCATCTGTCTTATCCCCACTCAAATCTCCGACCCCGTCCACATCGGCAACAAACCGCCCGATAATCAACGTATTAGGCGATGCTTGCTTGATCGGTTTCATACTGGCCCAATCAGCCACCGCCTTATAGACTGGCAATGGCGCTCCGGCCTGGGACAAGCCCGCCGCGTGCGCTATCGTGGTCGTGGGCGCGAGTGAGTGCAAACCCAACTTTGTGCCTTTTTCTGTACACGGGCCGCTTGGCATGGGCGGAGCAGATGGGTTATAGTACGCATGTACACCCGCCAACCACTCTTCGGGGGTCACCGCTTCAATCGGCACGTATTCCAATACCCCATTCGTGACGTCAGGATAGTATTCGCTAAAGAATTCGAGCAGATTACCAGGCCATTCAGCAGGGTTCAACGCCAGCACTGTGCGCTTGCTAACACCGGGCATATACGCAGCGTGGTCGGCACTCCCGCCAATCGTAAAGCGGTGCGCTTCCCATTCTGGCCTTAGCACCTCGAACCACTCGAAACCGTGTTCTGGCGGTATCAAAGCATACACGCAATGGAAATCTTCGCGGGGTTGGCAAGACGGCCCAGGCGCATCAATCTCTCCTAACACACAGTTGTCAAAATAGGCGTCGTTGTGCTTGAGCCGGTATCGACAAACTGATTGTACAAAAACAGTCACCCGATCAGCCTGCGCTATTACCTCAACAATCGGTAGCTGGTGCATTGCGTTGTAGACGTGCGCGCCCTGCCCCCAAATGACGGTATCGGCAAATGGGTTCGTGCCACCAGTGGGATCAATCCCCACCTTGAACACAAAGTTCTTCTGCGCGTCACTCAAACCTGCTGTACCCTCTAACGCGAAAAACGGACCACTTCCAATCCCGTCACTGATATGGGCATCATCGTCGTTACTACTCCAGGCATGCGCGTCCACCGTAGCTTGATACCGTTTCCCGGTTTCGCAAGCAACTTGCTGGCTAAAACCCAGGGTGTGGATCCGCCACATCGTAAAGGCTTTCATGGCCCATTGTCCATCGCTGATCCGCAACGGATCGAGAAATGGTGCCGCTTTGGGAATCGGCTTTGCCTCTGGTTCGCACCAACCATCTGGATTGGCGGAGTCCCACGGTGGCACAAAGTCAGGATCGTGCAGGTAGTAAAGCGTCCAGTCCTTGGGCTTGTCTACCTCACCCCGCTCTTCGTAGAACACACCGTTGGGTCGGTAAACTTGACAACCGTGCCCATCTGTTCCATTTTCATAACTTTGGTTTTTTAACATAAGCTCTCCTTACTAACCCACGGCTTCGAGCCGGGATAGACACGCAGCAACTCCAAAGTTCAATTCTCCACTACTTCTTCCGCGCCTGCATCCTCTGCATCCACTTCGTCCACAGTGTCCACTGGCTTCCCA
>CAYZRT010000202.1:0-2922 GCA_964480875.1 uncultured Smithella sp.
ATACCTACAAGCAAGCAAAATATCAAATCTCATCATCTGTGAATGAAGGAATTCTTGAAATTGTTTTTACAGGTGAAGTGACAAACGATGATTATGAAACGATCAAGAACGAAACAATTTCCATCCAAAAATCAATGAATATCAATAATGAGTTATTAGATGTCCGAACCCTGAGCGGGCGTTTAGGACTAAAACAAACATTTTCAATGGTCAGAAATCTACATTCCGATATATCAAGCATTAATACTGCCTTTGTTGACATTACTGAAAATGCGTCTTATAATTCAATTCACGAAACGCCGGCAATTAAGGCGGGACTATCATTTAAATGTTTTACCGATATAAAGGCTGCAAGAGATTGGCTTAAAAGCAAGTAATGAGCGGGGAATAAATCGAAAAAATATTAATGATTAGTATTAAGTGGGTGTTTTGAATGGGTAATCAAATATAAAGAATCATTACAAAACACTGGTAAACAGGGTAAAATGGAGGTGTTTTATGGACAAGAAAATTGGTGAGACCATTAGAAGCGGTCTTGTAGGAGTCTTTAAGGGTACAAGGGATGTGACTGTAGGAATCGTAGACGTTGCAAGCGCAACGACGATAAAAGTCCTGGAGAGTGTAAAAGAAATAGGAACTTCTGTCGGCTCTATTGTCAGTGGAGCAATCAAGGTAGCGGGAGAGGTCGGAGCGGATGTGACAACCGTTGCCAAAAACTCGATCGTCGGTATTCTCAAGGGCGTTCACGAAATAGGTTCTGTAACGGTTGATGTCATTCGCGATACCGCTCATGGAGCGGTAAAAGGAACTGCAGAGATAGGAGGGGACATTGCCTCCGTAGCCAAGGGCACTATCGTTGGCGCGATAAGCGGAACGAGGGATATTGCCGTATCCGCGGAAGACGCTGCCTCGGCTGCGGCGCGGGGTGCTATCCGTGCGGTTTTTGAAGTAGGGGGAGATGCGAGTGTGGCGACCAGAAATGCAGTAAAGGGTGCCATTGGCGGCGTAGCAGAAGCCAGTAGCCAACTGACGACGGTCATCATGGATACATCCAAAGGACTGGTGCTGGGAGCATCGGAAGCCGGGGGAGATGTCGTTTCCGTTGCTAAAAATGCCGTATTGGGAACAATCGAAATAGCGCAAGAGATTGGATTATCCGCAGAGAACGCTGCCTCGGCAGCAGCAACCGGGGCCGTTGAGGCGGCTCAGGAAATTGGCGGTAAAGCGGGTGAGGCCATTAAAGAGGCCGTTACGGGGACAATCGGTGGAATAAAGGTTGTTGTAAAAGAACCTTTCAGGAAAGAGAAGTGATTGTAGTGTATATTATTAAATTCAACTATTTTACAAATGGCTGCCTCATCATTTCCTTAAGGCAGCTTTTTTAACGACAGGCTGTCAGAAATTCCTGCATTTTGATCGAGAAATATTCCTGCCCTAATGTTAATCTTCTTTGATACCGAGCCAGTCAAGGGCTTTTTTCTTGTCGTTGAAAAATTCGATGGTGGCGCCCCGGTTATAGGCGACATTTTTAAAAAAGTCGGTGGTTGCATCGGGAGTATATTTATAAATACAGATGGCCAACGTTAGTCCCGGAATGGATTCAGATGCCTGTGAACCTGATTGGTAAGCCTCCAATGATGTGATTCTTCTTTTCTGAGTGGGACCTTCGGCAAAAACTTTCAGACATTTATATTTTTTACATGCCTGCGATAATTCCTTCCACATTTTTTCATTGCTTTCCGGACAGATTTCATAATCCGGAGCGTGAATGATGTGAATGTACTTGCCGTTAAACTCAATAGAAAAGTCGTAACTCATTAAATAGCCTCTTTAAACCACTTCTTGTTTTTCTGAAATATTAGCGCTTAAGGAATCGTTTAATGTTGTTAACTTTCCAAACATTTTTTGATGTTTCTTACGATTATATCTATATATCAGTCGGTTGTATTATGCAACAAAGAATATCAGTTCCAGTCGGCAAGCATCACGCCGGCGCTTATCCGGTTGGTGCTTTTGTTATAGTCCAGAAGGCTTTCTCCGTAACCGTTGAAGTACTGTAAATAAAGGCTTATCTTCCTTGCCATGTTTTCGTTAATCGTGTGCAGCGGCATGCTCCATTCCACTTGCACGGCCCCCTTATTTTCTGACCGCAAATTATTGCGCAGCATCACAGAAACCCGTTGTTCTTTCCAATAGAGGGTTCCCCATAGTGCACCATATCCCATATACCGGGATAGGTCGGGATTATCGTCATCTTCTTCGTCTTCAGGCAGACGGTACCATGTTTTTAATTGCAGACCGAAGGAGTCTTTTTTCTCCGCACCGAAACTTTTTTCCAGGCCGACATTGGCCACAAGGCGGTTCCAGCTTCGTGAAAGCGGTTCGGAGCGGCCATTGGATTGATGATTGAAGCCGACATTTACATATTGCAATTTCGTCCCCATCAAATATGGAATTTCGCGCTGCAGCCGAAAATTAAGCAGCATTTCCGGCTCGTAGTTGGTATCTCTAAAAGGAGAGGAAAATGCATTATTATAAAGTTGCCAAAACGATTGCTGTGTGTAGGCGAGCCAGAGATCCACGCCTCTGATGCCGGTGCTTTTTTGGATAATATCTTGGATGGTCTGGCTTCTTATAATGTCTCTCCAAAGCTTGAATTTAAAGCTCAATTGAAATTTTACTTCATTATGTCTGGCTTTGGCGTCGGGATCGAAATCCAGCGCGGCATCTTTATTGGGTGTTGAATTATAGGCCAGCGGCAGGAAGTAACAGGGGCGGTATGGCCAGAGCACAAAAATATTGTTTTCCTTTTTGGGATCGCGATTCATATCCCAGTGTTTTTCCATAACAGAAACAGCCGTTGGTTCTGCGGCAATTTCTTTTTTTGCAGTTTTTTTAGCGGGAGGAGAGGGGATATCCTGT
>CAYZRT010000203.1:0-2865 GCA_964480875.1 uncultured Smithella sp.
GACTCGTTGAGAACGAATGAAATGATGTTCGAAACGTTAGCCGAACTATCCAATCCCGATTAATCGGGATTGGAAATTATCCCCGAAGCGCATAACCTAAAGGTTACTATAGGCGAAGTGGGATTTGAGACTCGCTGATAGTGAGACAAGCTGATAATGAGACCTGAGATTATGCTTAATATTTGTTTCAGAATGTGCTATTAAAAACACAATAAGAGCTGACAATATATTGTCAACCAAAAGGAGTAAATATGAAAAGAAAAATTTCTGTTTTGATTGTGATGATAACAGCACTATTCATAGCTGTGGGGGCAGGAGCCGCTGAAGTTAAACCGCCGCAGGCGGGCGAAGTGTTTCCTGAAATTGAATTGTTAAAACCTGCCGATCCTGTGCATCTTAAATATCTTGGATTGTCCGGAAGTGGATCGTTTAAAGTTCAGCAAATTAAAGCTGATGTGGTCATTGTAGAAATATTCAGCATGTATTGTCCTCACTGTCAGGCAGAAGCTCCCGCCATCAACAAACTTTATCAACTCATTCAGGAAAATGCAGCGCTCAAGGGAAAAGTTAAAATGATCGGCATCGGGACGGGTAACTCCATCTATGAAACCGATATTTTCAAAAATAAATATAAAGTAGAATTTCCCCTAATTCCCGATGGAGATTTCAAATTACACAAAATTATAGGAGAAGTGAGAACACCCTATTTCTTTGTCGTTAGGTTAAAAGGTGGAAAGGCGAAAGTGATTTTTTCCAAGTTAGGCGCTTTGGGAGACAACAAGGCTTTTCTCGAACAGATCATTAAATTGTCTGGATTGAAATAGGAGCAGAAAATGAGAAAGATATTATTAATTTTTTTACTCATTAGTTTTTTTGCATCAAACGCGATTGCTTTATCGGATGCCTATAAAAACAACATTTATAATACGGGCAAGTTAAAATCTATAGACAGCATAGTGAAAGTCAAGGTTGGCGAGGCCGCTCCTGATTTTACGCTCAAAGCGGTCAGCGGGAAAATAATTTCTCTCAAAGACTATTACGGAAAAAAGAATGTTGTCATTTCTTTTGTCCCTGCCGCATGGACGCCTGTTTGTTCCGATCAGTGGCCCGGCTACAATATTGTTAGGGATATTTTCGAAAGCCATGATTCTATATTGTTGGGAATTACCGTTGATAATATTCCAACACTCTTTTCCTGGACGAATCAAATGGGGAAATTATGGTTTGAAGTTCTTTCCGATTTTTGGCCCCATGGCGCGGTAGCGGACAAATTTGGTGTGCTGCGTTCTGATGGTGTTTCTGAAAGAGCTCTTTTTATCATAGATAAAAAGGGAGTTATTCGCTACATAGATGTACATGATATTAATGAGCGTCCTCCGCTGGAAAGCATTGTCAGGGAACTGGAAAAATTAAATTAAGCCAACCTCTCGTTAATATTTGAATATTACTTTTTTCTTGACACAATAAAAATATTAATCTATTCACCTTTTCGAATATTATGAACGGCGGTCAATAATTTAAATCTGCTGTAGTGTGTTGCGAAATTTAAAAGGTGATTGATTCAAACTTGGAAGAAAAAAGAAGAAAAAAGAAAGAAAGAGAAAAAGAGAACAGACGAAACACCATTTTAAAAGCGGCGAGGAAGCTTTTTTTCGATCGGGGTTTTAAATCCGTAACGGTCGATAATATTGCAGAAAAAGCTGAAGTGAGCAAGGGGTCGATCTACCTTTGTTTTGAAAGCAAGGAAGAAATATACACGCAAATCTTAATTGCTGATAATATCGCCCTTAACGATAGAATAAAAAATTTTGCATCCATAGAAGCTTCGGCGTCACAGCTTCTTTTAGAGTTTGCCCGCATTTACGTTGTCTTTTTTCTGAGCGACAAGGAGCTTTTCAGAATACTGATGACTTTTATGATGCAAACGGGCCAGATGCATCTGACACAGGAACAAAGTTCCGAGTTGATTAGAACAACCAACGAAAATATTCAAATTATTTCTGAAATCATTCAAAAGGGAATTGATTCCGGTGAATTCTCTCCAGTCAACAACGTCTGGCAGATACAAAACGCGATTTGGGGAATGTTAAACGGTGTTATTTCACTTTTTTTGTTTACCGGCAATCCGATAAAAAGAATGGAAAGAATTCATTCAACCGTTCAGGAAAGTATGAGCGTTTTTATCAAAGGTTTGAAAGCATAATGGGTTGCCGGGTAAATTACTTACGATCCAGCCTTATTTCTCTACCTTAAATAATTTTTTGAAATCCTGGTCGGCATCGTGCAATATTTTTTCCACATCTTTTTCCAGTTTTTCAAATCTTTCGATAATGGTTTTTGCCTGTGCTGTTACTTGCAGAGATTTTTCTTTGTCACTTGCTTCAACAAGTTTCCTGTCCATTCTTTCTTCTGACGCTTTCAATCTGCCCCACGCCGCACGATAAGACATTCCCAGTTCTTTGGCTGCGGCATTAAGGCTGTGTCGTTCTTCGATAGATTTGAGGATTTCGTCGCGGCCCTTGCCGAAAATCACTTTTCCGTTTTCTTCTATCCAGATTTTATACTTGATTTCCATCGAGAAGCTCCCCAAAAGCTGAATTTTATCTACTTATAGGTAAGATAAATACAATATGTCAATAAAATTCTTAAGATTTCAAGATATTAAATTATGAGTCCAAAGCATATTGGGGAAAAAAATCTCTTCATTTGTATGTTTTATATAACATATTGACTTTTTTTTGACTTTCAGTCAACTTATGCCACGTTTGACATATACCAAAATTGACAGAGGTATCAGGGGAGGATTTTTATGAAGATTACAAGAAGAGGGTTTTTGACTCTGTCCAGCGCTGTTGGAGGCGGGAT
>CAYZRT010000204.1:0-2864 GCA_964480875.1 uncultured Smithella sp.
TTACCGGAACCGGTCGGCCCGACAACCAGAATCATGCCATACGGTTTGGAAATAACGTTAATAAGTTCGTTGTAATTACGGGGTAATAAGCCCATATTATTCAATGGCATTGTTTCCCCTTTAGCGAGGATTCTCATCACAACATCTTCAACGCCGCCCTGCGTGGGGATGGTGGCCACACGTAATTCAATTTCGTCACCCGTGTTGCGCCGGAATTTAATTTTACCGTCCTGCGGCAGTCTTTTTATGGTGATGTCTAGATTGGACATGATTTTAATGCGCGATATAATCGCTGCGCGATAACTGAAAGGGACCGTTTGATAAAGAGCGCAATCGCCATCAACGCGGAATCTTATTTCGACATTCTTCCGTTCTACATTGGGTTCGATATGTATATCAGAAGCACGGCGCACATAGGCATCATTGACGATTTTATTAACGAGTTGCATGATGACACTGTCTGTTTCGGAAACCATTTCACCGAAATCTTCATCATCATCTGGTCCACCTTCATCACCTTCCATACGACCGAGTATTTCCGTAAAAGAATGTTCTTCATCCGGAATATTATAAAAAAGATTAATATATTTTATAATGTCTTCTTCCAGGGCGACATCATATTTTATTTTTTTTGTTTTCAGCAGACTTTCAATCGTATCCCGTTTAATGATATTATTCGGATCATCGATTAAGACGTGTATTCTGTCTCCAATCATTTCCAGAGGCACCCAGAGTTCGCGGCGCAGAAAATTTTTCTTTAAATCTTTAATCAAATTACCCGGAATAGGCGTTTTGTCATTATATTGAATAAATCGGCAATTATAAAATTCCTCAAAGGCGTGGCCGATATCGGCTTTGGAAATTTTGTGCTTTTGCATGAGGAAATTTTCCATGGATATTTTTTTCTCACGCGATTCTTTCCAGGCGCTTTCCAGTTCTTCTTCCTTGATCAAATCATGGCTCAATAAATAATCAAACCGGGTTTTCCGGTGACGAACAAAACGCTGCTGATTGTAAAAGGCTACTCCCAGAACTTCGGCAATCTCCAGCGCGAGGGCTATTTCATCTTCAGAGAATTTTCCCTCCCCCACTTTCTTATTAATAATCTGGATAGCGCCCATCAGCTGATTATTGTGATAAATGGGGGTAGCGAGAACCTGTCTGGTTTTAAATCCTGTTTTTTTATCCCAACTGTCATCAAAGGTCAGCTCCGCTTCAATACTTTTCAGCTCCTTTTGACTGTAGGCATTTTCAATATTCATAACAGCGCCGGTATTGGCGACATATCCGGCGATGCTTTTATTGTTTATGGGTAATCTGATTTCTTTAAGTTGAGTGCCGGCCAGGAACATGGAATAGATTTCATTGCGAAGTTTGTCCACGACATAAATAGTCAGGGAATTGGCGTTAAAAATCGATAAAATTCCGCCTTTTAAATCAACGAGAATTTGCTTGATATTTTGCGCGGCATGGATACGGTTGGTGATATCCAACAGTTCCTTGCGTACTTTGGAAGTGGAAGTACCATTCATCATTGGTGCCGTTGATGCTACTTTGTGTGAAGGACCAGCCATGAGGTAAATTGATTCCTTAATATTTTACAATTTGCCTATACTTTAGCAAGGATTTGGATGAATGTCAATGTGGCTGATCATGTAAATAATTATAGGATAATGTTAAAATCAACCCGCTGTAACTATCCTGGAAAAATCGGCAATTTGATGAAAAAGACCCGATATTTCAGCCAGAAGTGATAAGCGATTGAAGCGTATCTTATCATCTTTGTCCATGACCATGACGTTATCAAAAAAAGTATCGACATGAGGACGCAGGGCGGCCAGTTTGTTCAGTGCGACAATGAAATCCCTTTCCGCGATACCTTTTTCCACGCGGGGTTTGATGTTGTCAAAATAGGAAAAAAGATTTATTTCTGAATCGTGAACAAGGAAGTTTACATCAAATTGACCGTCTTTAAAATCCTTTAAAATATTGTCCACGCGCTTGAAAGCGATGGAGACCGGTTCGAAATCGGGATGTTTGCGAAATTCCTCCAATGCTTTGACTTTTTCAATGACCCCGACAAGTTCATCAATGTCCGTGGACAAAACGGCATCAATCGTATCGTAAGCGTAGCCCTGGGCAATCAATTGATTCTGCAGACGTCCTTTGAAGAATTCGATAATCTCTTTTTTCACGTCTTCTGCCGATTTTTTTAAAACATCTTTGAGTTGAGACAAACTCTCATCAATCAGGAAATTCAAACCAAGCGGGTAACCCCGGGACAAAATAATATTAATGATGCCCAGAGCCTGTCGCCGCAATGCGTAGGGATCGGCTGTACCGGTCGGAGGCATTCCCACGCCGAAGAAACCGGCAATGGTGTCGATTTTATCAGCAATGCCAACAATGGCGCCTTCGTCCGATTGCGGCAGGTCACCGCCGGCGACGATCGGCAGATAATGTTCATAAATGGCATTGGCAATTTCCGGCTTTTCTCCGGCGATGAGCGCGTATTCACGCCCCATGATTCCCTGAAGTTCAGAAAATTCACCGACCATCAGAGACTCCAGATCGGCCTTGGCTAAGAGCGCGGCGCGATCGACATTTTTCTTCGCGGATGGTTTGACTTTGGAAGCAATCTTAACCGCCAGTTTGCGAAACCGCACAACTTTTTTATGCGACGTTCCCAGCAGCGTATGGAAAACGACTTTTTTGAGCGATTCCGCGCGATCCTCCAGAGGAACTTTTTTATCTTCCTCAAAAAAGAACGACGCATCGGCCAGCCGTGCCCGCAGAACCCGTTCATTGCCTTTCGCCACCACAGCGATGTCGCGGGCTTTGGTATTGCTGACCGCAATAAAATA
>CAYZRT010000205.1:0-2828 GCA_964480875.1 uncultured Smithella sp.
CCGTTGGAATCAGGCAGCCGGTAATCGCAGAGCACCAGATCGAAATTACCTGTCTCGATCAGTTTCTTACCGTTAATTCCGTTATATGTACCCAGTACCTCGAAATTCTTATTTTGCAAAAAATTTACGAGCAGATTGCAGATATAGGTGTCATCGTCAATGACCAGGATTTTTCTCATTTGAGCTGAGTTGTGTGTATAATTGCCGATGCAGTCATTACAAAGTTATTATTAGAATTGGAAATAAACCAATAAGGTACCATATTTTTATGTGAGGTACCGGATAATAAAAAATACGGGGAGAACAAGATTTCATAGAGGTTTCAGAAGTATGAAAGACTACAGAAAATTGATTTTGTCTTATCCATGGTTCATCCTGTAAACCGTAAGGGCTGGTAAAAAGTAATAATCTTTGCATCAATATTATTCAGAGTAATTTGTTCTTCAACTTTTTTTCTGATTGTATCGGGTATAACAATATAAAATATGCCATTGTTCTTTTTTGCAAAACCGGAAAGCAATTTGCAAATACTTAAAGGTAAAGGCCTGTTAAGTTCGATCTTATAAATATGCATTTCATTACCCTTAATTGCAATAATATCAGGGGTAACTTCAAATTCTTCACCTGCTGAAGCTATTCTCTCAGGCAGTTCGAACCCCGCAACATGCCTTGCCTTTATAATTCCGGAGGATTTGTAACTATTCAGCTTATTAAGTAAAATTCTGGTAATGATAGTTTTATCAATAAAAACACTTGTTCCCATATCACTTTACAATATATCTCTGATCAATATTTCCTGGTAATCATAAAAAAATCATGCCATCAGATATAAATCTTAAAAAAATGTTTTCAACTGAAAAATGTTTATAAATCTGATGACTTTTCAATGTATAAAAGCTCCGTTCTTAACGTTTTGCAATTTCATTTTTAAGCTCTGAAATAACAAGGTTCATTGAATTGGTGATGTCTTCGATAAGACGGGGGACTATTTTATAGTTATGTTTAATAAGGGTTGCGGTTTTGAGCCGGATCAATTCTTCTTCGACTCTTTTTATTTTGAGATGCCTGTAAGAAGGTAGTATCTTATGTGCAGTTTCGCCAATTTGCTTCCAGTTTTTCTGACTTAGCAGACGATGAAAATCTTTCAGGGCTGATTCAGAATTTCGGACCGACGTATCCAGCATCGACTTGATGAATTGGTTATCGTTTTCAGCTATTTTCTTCAGATCTGTAAGATCGTAGAGTGGCATGCGCTGATTGTTGATTCTGGCCTGTTCAGTCTCCTCATCGGCCCTGACAGAAATATTCAGCACTTCGCAGATCTTATTAAAAAGATTGATTTCCCTGAACGGTTTCACAAGGATGTTATTGATACCTGCCTGCTGATATCTGATCCTGTCTGCCTTCATCACCGATGCTGTAACTGCTATTACTTTGGTTGATTTGTCGCCTTTCGTCTCCCTGAGATATTTCATTACATCGAGTCCGCTGACTTCAGGCATATAGATATCAAGAAGAATGAGATCGTACTTGTTATTATCAATTTTGCTGATAGCTTCTTTACCACCCGATGCAATATCTACTTTACAATTCAGCTTCCCGAGGATCGTTTTTCCCAGAAGCCTGTTTACGCTATCATCGTCGACTAACAGTACATGGATGTCCTTAAGTATTTTGTCATCAACCTTTTCCACCTCTTTTTTTACAATAAGGTTCTCACTTCCTGCTTTATCATATGGAATAACGAAATAAAATGTACTTCCTTCATTTTCTCTGCTCACAACGCTGAGGGTACCATTCTGCAGTTCAATTAGGTTTTTACATATGGTGAGCCCCAGTCCGGTCCCTCCATATTTTTTGGTAACACTTGAATCAGCCTGTTTAAACTGTTCAAAGATCGAATTCAGGTCCTCGCTCTTTATCCCGATCCCGGTATCAATTATTTCAAATTTTACCATGACTTCCTTCTTCGATTCTTCCTGAATAAAACTGCGGATCTCAACAGATCCCTGATGGGTGAATTTTATAGCATTATTAACAAGATTTACCAGTATCTGGCGAAGCCGGAAGGCATCGCCGAGGATTATTCGGTTGAGGTTTTGATCGATGGTATAATTCAATGTCAGATTTTTCTCCGTGGCCTTGTATTGCAACATCTGGGTCACATATTCTACGGTATCTTTAATTTTAAAAGGTGTTTTATCGAAACGTAATTCCTGGGCTTCGATTTTTGTTATTACCAATATATCGCTTACCAGTGATAACAGATGTTCGGCCGATTTTTCAATAATATTCACATATTCATCCTGCTTTCTGGTAAGCATTGTCTGATTAAGCTGCTCCGTAAAGCCTATGATAGCATTAAGCGGAGTGCGGATTTCATGACTCACACTCGCCAGAAATTTACTTTTCGCCTGATTGGCTTTTTCGGCAAGATCTTTTGATTTCTCCAGATTTAAAGCAATTTCTCTCGGGCCGGTAATATTCTGGGTTATGGCTATACCCCCTATAACAATTCCATCTTCATTTCTAAGGGGGATTACCTTGATAAGGTACTCATTATTCTTGTATTTATATTCTGAAGAAATCTTCCTCCCGGCCAGACATGATTTCAACAGGGGATAAAAAATGTTACTTAAAACTTCATTATCAATCTGATGCAGATATTTGCCAACAAAGTAATCTTTCTTAAGACCTATATTTTCCATCTCGATCCCTTCGGCTATCTGAAATCTCATATCTTTATCGAACATGAACAAAATGATGCCCGGGATATTCCTGGCAAGAATCTGATACAGGTTTATATCCTTTTTCAGCTCATCTTCATT
>CAYZRT010000206.1:0-2014 GCA_964480875.1 uncultured Smithella sp.
CGAAAAGTTTCTTCCATCCCATATTGCCTGACCGCCTAATGATGTTGTTTCCCAAACAAGCGCACCACTTACATCAGTAATTTTTACTATTGAATTTTCAACCAGACCTGTAATGGTTATCGGGCCATCATATTCCTTCTTCACAGGGTTTGGGAAAACATATACATCGGTATACTCATCAAAACCTGTTGTTGCACTTCCGCCATAACTCACCAATCCATAATCTGTGGCAAAAAAAACTTCCCCGCTTTTTTCATTGATATCAATACCCGTTACCAGGTTCGATAGCAGGGGTGAATTATCATTCCTGAAATTTACCAAGGTTTCTTCGCCATCTGGTGATACCAGGAACACGCCGGAATTTTGAGTAGCAAGCCATTTTCTGTTTCCACCATCTACTTTTATATCCATAATAGCATCACCATTTAATAAATAGTCAATAACATTTGTGCCATCGTTCCTAGATATAGGAACCTGGTAACCTGTAACACTTTTTAATTTGAAAACATTTTGGGCTGAATGATAAATTACGGGACCATTAAAAGTGCCAACCCAGATATTGCCTTCATGATCCTCCTCCAGACAGATAGCCTTGTTGATCAAATTGTCAGATTGGTTCTTTATACTGAATGTTTTAGTTCTGTAACTTTCACCCTCCTTTTCAATTACAATAATTTCCGAATTATGGGTTAAGATCCATATATGATTAGAACTGGTTATAATCATATCCGCATAAAGTGTATTTTTTGCAAGAATAGGATTGACGATCTCTGGTCTTGTCCAGTTACCTTCTCTGTCCATTATAAATAAAGGATTAGCCACCAAATCCAGTAATGTCCAGAGATTGCCCTCATGGTCCATTTGTAATCCTGCGGCCCTGATTCCAATTACACTTTGAATTTCTGAAAATATATCAGTACTGTCAACACTAAAAAGCTTTATAACATTTCCATTTCTGATTTCTGTGATTCCGAAGATATAGGAACTTACAAATAGATGTGAGGCATCATCAGGATCGATAGCTATTCTGTCGGTTGATCCTAACTTCCTCATTGTTAAATTTTCTTCATTAGTTATACTGTTCCACCTGCCATCGATATAGAAATAAACTGCCTTGGGATTGTAGAGTCTGTAAGAATTCCCTGATGAAACCCAAATATTATCGCCGGCAGAAGCTACTCTACCGGCCTCACAGAATCTGGGACCATTTATAGTATAATATCTTATTGTGTTGTCATCTTTTACCTTAACAAAACCTGAATAGCTTGATGCTGTGTATATTTTTCCCTCCTTATCTATATGCACACTTCTAATACCAGAAACCTGAAATTCCCGGATCAAATTGTAGTTCTGGAATATGCTACCATTACTCTGATATCCGACAGCCAGATATCCATTTACAGAATTAAGATCATTAACAATAGTGTCACTTTGAAACTCCCAGGGATGCGATTCATTTCCTGAAATAACAATTATCTGATCACTACCTGTAGTAAGATTTTTATAAACTGCAAAAATCTGACCATTATAGTTTTCAACCAGCTTGTAAGGATTATCAGGCTGAGGTATAAAGGTTAATTTCGACCAATATGAATAGTCGAGAAGATTTGAGTTGATCAAACTTGCAGTATAAATACCATAATCTGTGGCTGCGTAAAGCCTGTTATCAAGTATTGCGATATCATTTACTTTAAGGTAATTACCATTCTCACCCAGGTAATATGTTTCTTTAATCTCTTTATTTTCAATATCCAATGCAACAATCGCGAATGAACAAGCAAGATAGGCATACCTGCCATAGAATATTATGTTATTGATTTGTTTTTCGCTCGTCATGATTCTTCTCTTGATATCCTGTAGGTTAAAAGGATTTTCACCCTCCCGAAGAAAATCAATATTACCATTTTTATATCCTACAATCAGATAATCATATTCAGAGGAATATGAAATAGTACTCACTTTTACATCAGAAAGTCCGGTTACTTTTGAGTGTCTCCTTATGGTTTCATCTACT
>CAYZRT010000206.1:2024-2797 GCA_964480875.1 uncultured Smithella sp.
ATCCTATAACCTCATCCCGCATCAAAGCGTGCTGGCCAACGTGGAATTGGCGCTCACCATTTCGGGCGTATCCCGAGCGGAGCGTCGTCAGAAAGCAAAACGCGCGCTGGAACAGGTGGGGCTTGCTGATCAGCTGCACAAAAAACCCAATCGGGTGTTTCTGCGACCTTATAACAATCACGATATGAAAGGTGGTCCCGCCAGTCACCCTGCAGAAGACTTTGAGAATACAACCCGCATGGGGCGAGGGCTATTAAGACAATCAGGCAATAAATCCTGAAATGGTAATTCTTCATATACAGACAAATTATTTAATAATACGAAAATAAGTACATTAAAATTATTCTGACAGAAAATAACTTAATGTAACTGCATTTTGAGGAATGTGATGAATTTGTTAACTGCAATGGTTCGATGGGAAATCTGATTTTTTTCTTCGAGGGTCATTTCAGCGAATGTTTTATTAAAGCCTTTAGGAATGAAAACAGGATCGTAACCAAAACCATAGATTCCCCTTGGTGATACGGTAATACTGCCCTCAACAATTCCATCGAAGAGGTGTATATTCTTATTTTCAATATAAGCAATGATTGTTTTAAAATGTGCACTGCGGTCTGCTACTCCCTGGAGCTCCAGAAGTAGTTTCTGCATATTTTTAACCGGGTCACATTCTGGCCCTGCATATCTTGATGAGTAAACTCCTGGCCTGTTTCCTAGTGCATTAACTTCCAGGCCGGTATCATCTGCAAAGCAATGTTGCCTATATTTGTTAT
>CAYZRT010000207.1:0-2796 GCA_964480875.1 uncultured Smithella sp.
TCGTGTATTAAGGGATAATGCCTTACCCCTGGAAATATTTTGCATGCTGATGTAAGAAGAATTGAAAGATTTGCATAACATCCGCTCGTGTCATTTCGAGGATCGTAGAGACGAGAAATCCATGTCCCGAGCGTAGCGAGGGATCTTTAAGATTTCTCATCCCGACACATCGGGATTCGAAATGACAAATTAAGCATGGTGTAAAGATTACGCAGTGAAAAAAATCCGGGAGAACGTCATGACAGAAATCATTTTTGATGAAAATGAAGACTGGGACAAAAGAATATTATGCATTGATGAATGCTGTATCGGTACGATAGGCCCCGACGGCAAGTGTAAGGAATGCGGGAAACCTTATGATGGCCGATTGCCGGAAGGCAAAATAACCGAAAGCGTTCATGAAATAACTCCGGAAAAACAAATTTCAGCCGATGATCAATCGGATGACGATTGGGATAAAAGAGTATTGTGCTCCGATGGCTCCTGCATCGGCACCATCGGTCCGGACGGTAAATGCAAGGAATGCGGGAAACCGCTGTAAATATAAATAATTATGCCTGTTGAACCAACAAAAAAAACAAAATTAATTTTGTGTGCTTTCCACTGCGTTCCCAACGCTGTGCGTAAGGGAATTTTCCTGACAATTTTTTTTCTTTTTTATCATCTCGGTACAAAAAACCGCATCATTACTTTGCACAATCTGATGCGATCGTTTCCAGAAAAAAACACCGATGAAATTATCAAAATTGCCAAAGGAGTGTATCGTCATTTTGCCATTGTAGCGGCAGAATTTTTCGACATGCCTTATATCAGCAGAAAGAAAATTCATAAATGGGTTGACGCGGACGGTCTGGAAAATGGTCAAACGGCCATTGCTCAAGGAAAAGGAGTTTTGTCTATCGTCGCTCATTTTGGGAACTGGGAGCTGTTGACAATAGCGATTCCTATGTTTTTCAAGCCAATGTATATTGTTTACAGGCCGCTGGACAATAAGGTCATTGATAACATTGTAGAATTCGTAAGAACCATGCAGGGTAATGAGTTAATTCCTAAAGGCGGATCAGGTAAACGGATTATGGAATTATTAAAAGACAATCAAATTATTGGCATTCTCAGCGATCAAAATGTTTCTAAACGGGAGGGAGTGTTTGTGGATTTCTTCAGCCGGACTGCCTGCAGCGGTGTGGGACTGGCCGTAATGGCGATGCGCTCCGGCGCTCCCGTGGTTCCTGTTTTCATGGCCAGGCAAAAATCGGGCAAATATAAACTGATAGTAAAACCGGCCATTGAGGCTGTTTGCACGGACGATTATGAAGCTGACTTGGTGGTCAATACTCAAAGGTTTACAAAAATCATCGAGGACATTATTCGCGAATATCCCGAACAGTGGTTTTGGTTCCACCAACGCTGGAAAACAAAGCCATGGCAGAAATCATCCAAAACGCACCAGAGACAAAAACTTGATGCGTAAAAAATTAGCTCACGCCGATTTTTGCAAGATATTTATTGTGTAGTTTGGTAAGTAACACAACGGCGGCCAACGCGCCTATCAGACACCAGAACATATCGGTTTGTGTGTCCCAGATATAACCCTGCGTTCCAAGAAAAGCTTCCGTATCGGTTGGATTGGAAAGAGATGCCATCCATTCAATAATTTCATATAATGCTGAAAAAGCCAGAGGCACACAGATGGAAATGAAGCCGAGCATTTTGCCGCGTTTAAGCGGCGATGTTCGCGCTATAATTTCTCGCGCATATATAGCCGGACCGAAGCCCTGCATGAAATGCCCGATCTTATCATAATTGTTGCGCGTCCAGCCGAACCAGTCTTCCATCCAGAATCCCAGCGGCACCTTGGCGTAGGAATAATGACCACCCAGCATCAGAATCATGGCATGAATGGCGATAAGCGTATAGGTTAAATTGGTCAGCGGAAATTTTTTATATGTCAACAGCAAAATCGGCAAAGCGATCATGAAAGGCGCGGTTTCCAAAACCCATGTCAGACGGGTATCATGCGGCCCGATTCCAGACCAGACCCAGAAGATTAAGACGATTGTTAATATTGTGATGCGATACTTTTCAGATGACATAAATTTTTATCGTAGATTCGTCCGTATATTTAATTTTGCTCTTCATAGATTTTCATATCTTACAAAAATAGGGCGATGTTGTTCCCAATTTCTCTTTAGGTCTTAATTATTTTCAGCCCCAATAACTTTACCATCGGATCAAAATCCCGATCGTCATGCAACAACGGCAATTGGTAATGAATACAGAAAGTTCCAATAATGACATCTATAGTCTTACGCACCGTAATGCCTTTTTTTCTCAAAATTCTATAGTTCGTGACGCTTTCCAGGGCTATGTCATAACCTACCATCGGCATAAAAGGGATGTGTAACAAAAGATCACTCGCTGTTTTGAAATCTTTGTCGCTTTGAAATCCCTGAAGCACTTCAGTCAGAATGAGATCACCGATGATGATAGGTGTGTTTCCCAGCGAAGAATCAAGCCAATTAGTCTGCAACGTCTTGTAGCCGTTAAAGTAGTCGATCCAGACGGACGAATCAACGAGAATCATTTATCTGTTCTCATCTCAGCCAGGTTCCCGCTCCATTTGAGCTTTCCCCTGAATTTTCTGATCGTTTTCTGGCTTTTTAATTGCACCAATAATTTTAATCCTTCCTCAATGGCGGCCTTTTTTGTTTTTAAACCGGATTCCTTAAGGGCGGATGCCATCAGATTGTCATCAACTACGACATTGGTTCTCATTGCTTGCCTCCTATGTGTATC
>CAYZRT010000208.1:0-2791 GCA_964480875.1 uncultured Smithella sp.
AAATAAGATTTCAGTTCGGCGTGGAATTAAAAAACGCCTCCACGGCGGCCAAGGCAATGCAGAATTTTGACACGCTGGCTGATTTTATTATCGATGCGCCCAAGGTTAAAAAATGAAAAACAAGGACGTTTATGTGTGCGGCTGGGGCGCCGTAACCTCTCTGGGGTGGAGCGCTCCCGAATCTGCGCGTAATTTGATAGCGGGTAATGTACAGCCGGCGGCGGTTGGCGTTTCCTCGCATTTAACCAATCGCGAATTCAAGGCCTTTGAAATTTCTTATTCCGGTAATCCTCTGGATAAATCCATGGCCATGCTGGAAAGCGTGCTGGCGGAAGCCTTCCAAAAGGCTAAACTATCAGAGAAAGAAATCGCCGAATCCTGCGTAATTGTTGGAACAACAGGCGGCCTTTTCATCCGCAATGAATACGAATTTACCGAAGCCGTGCGTCGAAATCCCGACAAAGAATCACCGGCGATTTCCTGCCGGAACCGCGGCCCCGGCGAAGTTGCCGACATCATCATCAATAAATACGGCATCCGGGGCATGGCTCTGACGTTCAGCATGGCCTGTGTATCGAGTTCGCACGCTTTGGTAGTTGCTGCTGATCTTCTGCAGAGGGGAAAAGTCCGCCGGGCAATCGTCGTCGGCTTTGAACCGCTTTTGAATATGACGTTGCACGGATTTGGCAGCCTGCTGCTCTTTGATTACGATCAATGCCGGCCATTTTGCGCAACGCGCTCGGGAATGCAGATAGGCGAAGCCTCTTCTGCTGTTATTCTGGAAGCGGCTGAATCACCCTTATCGAAATATAAATTTACCGGCGGTTACCAGTATAACGACATAAAAAGTATGACGTCGGCGGGAATAGATGGCGTCACCGTCAGCAATGTTGTGCAGCAGACGCTGACATCAGCTCAAATATCCGCGGCTGATATTGTAGCCATCAAGGCGCATGGTACAGGAACAAGAGACAATGATCTTTCAGAAGGTCGTGGTCTGGTAAAACTCTTTGGGGAGAAGCTCCCACCGGTCGTCTCGCTCAAGGGAGCTGTCGGTCATTCGCTGGGCGCGGCGGGTGCGGTGGAAACGGCCGTTTGGCTTTCCTGCTGCGAAGAAGGATTTATTCCGCGTAGTTTCGGCTTTACTGAAATTGATCCCGAAATCGGATTCGCTCCTTCTCAGATTAATTTACAGGCACGCGACGGTGCATACCTATTTACGTATTTCGGCTTCGGCGGCACCTGCACCAGTTATTTGATTGTTAAGGAGTGACAACGAATTTCTTCCTCTGTCATTCCCGTGCAGACGGGAATCCAGTAATTTGAAAGAAGAAAAAAAAGAATGTCACCATTAGCAGGGAGAAAGATAAGATGAAGAATGTGAGTGGAATTATGCCAATAAATAAAACCGTACCCTCTATTTCCAAACAGAATAAAATTCGGTGGCTAAAATATTTATCATATTCCTTATTTGTGTTCATCTTTAGCATCACAATCGTGACTAAAACCTTTGCAGAGAGCGAAAACATTTTAGCAAAATCATGGCATAAAATAACCACAAATCAAAAAGACCGCCAAATTATCCGGCTGTCCGATGAGAAATCAGGTCACATTAGTGCAGTGGCTTGGAGCCCTGATGGCAAGTCGATTGCTACTGCCGGGCGAAGTATGCAGGTGACCATATGGGATTCAGCAACCCTGTCGATCCGGCATAAACTGGATCAAGGGGTCAAAGGCAATGGCTTTGATAACATAGCTTTCAGCCCTGATAGTCAATATGTGGCTTCAGGTCTATCAACTGTCAACGTTTGGAAAGTAGCAGAGGGTACCCTTCAAACGACTTTAATTGCACCGCATATAACACCGGGTACACCACAACCTATAGGTATAAAATCTCTGCGTTTTAGTCCGGATGGCAAAATGTTGGTAGTTGCTTATAGTGGTGAAAAGCAAATCGTGATTGCCTATCGGGTCGCCGATGGGAAAATTGTCTGGACTTATTTGCCTAAGCTAAACCTTGAACCTAAAAGAATCAAGGATAGCTCATATCTTACAACGCCGCTTTACTTCACACCAGATGGTAAACGCGTTGTACTAGGTACCGTTGATTACATCGGTCGTGATGTCAACTTGCGACAATTATCCAAGGTGCTGTTGTTGGATGCTAAATCCGGAGAGTACCTGCGCAGTATTGATGACGTCCACACAGAGCAACCGACGGCTTTGACTCTAAGCCCGGACGGCAAATGGGTGGCAACCGGCACAGGGACCGGCAACAAGCATTCAACCTTTGACCGGAAAACCAATAAGTGGGTTAATATTGTGAACAAAGATCCTGTGCGCATCTGGAATCTGGAAACAGGGAAGCTGGTTAAAGAGCTTCCGGTAACTTCTGGTTTAATGTGTCTGGCCTTCAGCCGAAACGGGAAATATCTTTTCGGCGCCAAGAGTGACTTTAATACTCATCTAACCCTGGCTGTGTGGGATGTCGCATCTGGAAAGATGGTTCAGGAGGTCAGGAGTAATCCCGCCCCTATGGGATTGGCGGTCAGTCCAGATGGTAAACGGTTGGCGGCTGCCTGTCAGGGGCAGTTATCAATTTATGAGATTACGACGAACAAATAGAGCATAGAATGGAAATTTAAAATTATTGAAGAGAAAAATCATGAATGGAAAGATTTGCATGATGAAATAACATGGATAAGCATTAATAATAAAAAACTGGATTCTCGCCTACGAGACTGTGTCGTAATTGTTTTTGCATACATAGTTAAACGCTCTTTGGCAAAAG
>CAYZRT010000209.1:0-2726 GCA_964480875.1 uncultured Smithella sp.
TTGGCTGTTCCCTTTTTTTGTGGTATTATTTAAAAAAAAGTTCCATACAGATGTTGCTTATTCACCTTCCTGTTGCAAAAATGTGATCCCGCTCTTTTGGCAGGCTAGTTTTCAGAAGCGTTTAACCCCGTCAACACGTTTAAAGGAGGTCGCTTATGCCAGCAAGAAAATTGAAAGAGTTTTTGGACAGTCAGGCAGTCAAATATGTGAAGCTTACGCATTCCGTCGCCTATACAGCCCACGAGATCGCCCAGTCTCTGCACATCAGCGGAAGGAAGGTGGCAAAAACCGTCATGGTTTTGATTGATGGTAAGATGGCCATGGCGGTGCTGCCGGCCAACCGCTCCGTCAATTTCGAGCATTTCCAGAAAGCAATCAGCGCGAAAAAAATCGAGCTTGCCGCCGAAGGACAATTCAAGGATATGTTTCCGGATTGCGAGCTGGGCGCCATGCCGCCCTTCGGCAACTTTTACGGAATGGAGGTTTACGCAGACCAGCATCTGACGGATGATGACGAGATTTTTTTTAATGCCTGCACGCACTCGGAACTGATCGAGATGTCTTACGTGGATTTTGAAAAACTCGTTCAGCCCAAAGTGGTCAAGCTGACGTGATGTTCTATGTGAATAGTGAACGGAGAATATAAAAAAATTCAGGTGGAGTGCCACAGTGGTTTTAAAGCAAACGAGCGGCCTGTTGCTTTTACATATCAGGCCCAGCGGCTGGAAATACAGGAAATCGTTGATCGCTGGTATGAAGGCGGTCTAGACAGCAGCCGGCCCGTTATTGACTATTTCAAGGTAAAGACCACGGACGGCAACGTCTATCTTTTACGCTATCAGTCCGAACTGGATGCATGGTCGTTATGTATTTGAGTTCAGTGTTCTTAGTTAAAAAAACCCGAAGACTGTCCCACGTCGCCCCGAACCAATCCCGACAAGTCGGGATGAGGAATCTTTGAGATGCTAATAGATTAAGATTTCTCCCTTCGGTCGAAGTGACATAAATCTTATCGCGGGGTATGATCCCGCGAATGCGGAACTTCCGAAATGACACAAAAACGAATTGCGACACAGTCTCGAAGGCCGGCATCCAGGAATGATTTAAGCTGGTTCCCGGCTGCTTACTCCGGCGCATGCGGGATGAGCCGGGAAGACAGAAAAGAGGGAATGACGTGGCAGTACTGATCCCACTCCGCTTCGAATATTTTTTAAGGTACTTTGCCCCATTTACTTCGTTCAGGGGTAGCTCGACTAACGTTTCGAGCATCATTACATTCGCTCTCAACGAGTCTCACTATAATTTGACGCGATAAATCATTTCATGTATATTTCTAACAAAACAAAATAACAAATAAAAAATATGATCGGTGACGATCACAACGGAGGGTTGAAATGAAAACGGACGAATACAAAAAGATCATAAAGTTTGCTGTTGCCAATGAAATTGAAGCCTACGATTTTTATAAGGGTGTTTCCGATAAAGTTAAAGATGCAGGCTTGAAGAAAATATTCGCGGAACTGGCTGACGAAGAAGCGAAGCATCGCAAGTTTCTGGAAGGCCTGACGTCCGGTAAAGCACAGATGCATTTTGACGAAACCAAAGATTATAAAGTTGCTGAGACTATCAAAAAGCCAAAACTGAGTTTAAACATGAAACCGGCGGACGCCATCGCGCTGGCGGTCAAGAATGAACAGGAAGCGATGGAGATGTACACCCAGATGGCTTCCTGCAGCACCGACGCCGAGCAGAAAAAAATGTTTCAATCGCTGGCGAATATGGAACAGGGGCACAAAGTCAAACTGGAAGATACCTTTACCAACATGGCTTTCCCCGAAGCCTGGTAAAATGAATTTTTAAACAGAGGTTGTTGCGGCGAAATCACCGTAAATTAAAATAAGCATAAAAATAAAGCCCTTGGAAATTATTCCCGGGGCTTTATTGTATTATAAAGGCAAAATATTAATCACTCCCACTGTATGTCGAAAACTGTCGCATCGGCGCCCTGCCAGGTTTTTTCTTTAATTTCCGTTTTAATATTTTTCCCGCCTGTCATCTCAATAAGCGTATCCAAATGTCCCAGCAATTGATAACAGTAGGGTAAATTACCCGGATCAGACGGGTCGAAATTGTGTGAGACGCACGCGTGATTAGCGCCCATTTCCTTGAATTCGAGAAAACTAAAATTAAAAAGCTGCCCGTACAGGTTTACAAAAGACGTCAGCGCTTTCATCGGATTGCGGTCGAATAAGAGGTGCTTGTAGGTTGTATCAAATAACTCTTTCCCCCGGATCTTACCCCTCATGCGCACAATGTCCGTATTCCCTCCGGCAAGCAATTGAAAAATGGCCATTCCGCATCGTTGGTATATATCGAGCGGATACCATGCAGAAGGAAGGACATATCCTTTAATAACATTCCAGTCTTCTGCCTTTAAATATTTACCCCAGTTCTTATCTTTATTCCCCCTTATCATACGAACTAAATCAACCATCATCGTTCCTTTCACTTTACGTTCAAACATACCCCACCTCCATTTTAAAATTTAATTGATGCTCGTAAATCTAAGAAAATTAATACTTTTGATTATTTTTATGCGCTAAAATTAGTCGAATTTCAATGATGGTAAACGGTGAAATAGTGATTATAAAACGTGTATATAAAATACTTGTTATTGTGAGACTCAAATTTCAAAAACGAAGTGTATTGAAATTTGTTAGTCGAAC
>CAYZRT010000210.1:0-2709 GCA_964480875.1 uncultured Smithella sp.
TTTGTCGGCAAAATATGGCAGATGCTGACAGGCGGTTCGCTTCTTTTTACGTTTATCGGGATAACCATGGCGTCCATTATTTACAGCATTCCCTTTGCCGTTCAGCCGATGAAAGCGGCGTTTTCCAAGATAGACCGCCGTTTGCTGGAATCAGCGTATGTCCTGGGATTGTCCAAAAAGGCTACATTTTTCCGGGTGATTATTCCAAATTCGGTCAGCGGCATTGCCGCTGCCGCCATTCTGGTTTTTCTGCATTCGATCGGCGCGTTCGGCGTTTTACTGATGGTGGGCGGCAGCATTCCGGGCGAAACTAAAGTGGCTTCCATTGCGATTTATGAAGCGGTGGAGATGATGAATTATCAGGCGGCGGACATGATTGCGTTGAGCTTCATTCCCATCAGTTACGCTTTTTTATTGTTGATTAATAAACTCAATGAGAGAACCCGCACATGAGTATTGCCGTTTCGTTAAAAAAGAAATTGAAATATTTTGATCTGGACATTTCATTTTCCTGCGCGAAGAAAAACATGGTGGTGATGATCGGCCCGTCCGGCGGTGGCAAGACAACCATCATTCGCATGCTGGCGGGTTTGGAAAAACCCAAAGAAGGGAAGGTTGTATTCGGCGATGAAGTCTGGTTTGATTCTCTGCGCCATATCAATATTCCGACGCAGAAACGGCGCCTTGGCTATGTTTTTCAGGATTACACACTTTTCCCCCATCTGAATCTGTATGAGAATGCGACCTTTGCCGCCGTGGATAAAAAAGAAGTGGATGAACTTTTCGAGCTTTTCAAGATCGGTCATTTGAAGAAGCGCAACCCGCAGATGGTTTCCGGCGGAGAACGCCAGCGGTGTGCGATTTGTCAGGCGCTGGCCAGACATCCCAGAATATTACTGCTGGACGAGCCTTTTTCCGCGCTCGATGCCATCACGCGCCGAGGTTTGCGCGAAGAATTGAAAAGTTTAAAAGGCAGAATGTCTTTTCCAATTATTTATGTAACGCATGACATCACGGAAGCCCTGTATCTGGCCGATGAACTGCTGCCGGTTGTTGAAGGCAAAATTGACAATCAATGGCTGCAGCGGATGATTACCCGCGAGCCGTCCACGGAAGTGGCCCTGCGCGCCGCGCGCGAACCACGATTAACATTAGTTTACTGATTTTAAAACCCTCCTTTTCTAAAGGAGGGTTAGGGAGGATTCAATGAAACCAGCTAAAATCGAGAGAAGCGAAGATTTTAGCGTAAGTTGAATTGTCCCCGAAGCGCAGCGTAGCGGGATAAATCCCCCACTTCGCGTTGCTACGGGGATAGTTCCACCAGCGCTTCGAACTTCGCAAGCTCGTTCTTAGCGGGTGTCACTCCCCCTCAATCCCCCTTTATAAAAGGGGGAGGACACAGATTGTAATTTAAGGTTAAGGAGCAATATTTATGAACATCTGTACCTATTCCTACGAAGAGTATCTCCATCTGGTTAAATCCTTTCACGGCAATCTCGCGCCGGGTCTGATTATCGGCGGCTTCATTGTTGATCTCGCGATGAAAAACCTGCCTGAAGGAGAATTTTTTGACGCTGTTTGTGAAACGCCGGTTTGTCTGCCCGATGCCGTGCAGATTCTGACACCCTGTACTATCGGCAACGGCTGGCTCTCCATTGCCAACTTCGGCCGCTTCGCTGTAACGCTTTATGAAAAATACACCGGCAAAGGCGTGCGTGTTTATCTGGATACGGAAAAACTCAACAACTGGCCGGAAGTACGCGACTGGTATTTGAAAAAGAAGAAAAAAAACGAACAGGACTCCGACGTGCTTCTGGCGCAGATCAAAGAAGCGGGGCATGCGCTGCTCAGCGTGCAGAAAGTTCAGGTCGAGCCGGATAAAGTCCGCCGCAAGAAAATGGGGCCGATTGCTATCTGTCCTATCTGCAATGAAGCTTATCCGTCAAAACACGGCGAGCAATGCCTTAATTGTCAGGGAGAGACGCCTTACTCGGAAGTGTCAACGGTCAATATAAAGAATTAATAAAGTTGTTTTGTCGGGGGCAATGAAGGATACTGTCCCTTAAACCAAATTCAGGCAAAATAACGGATGGCCATGCAAAAGCTTAGTGAAGGTATCGTAAACTTTCTATACAAAATAACAACGGGCGCAGAAAGAATACGCTTGCTTCTTACCCCGCTGTTCGGCTGTATTTTTTTCTTTGTTGTATTATCGCTCGTTGTTCTTTCTCTTTATCTGGATCGTTTCCTGGGATTGCCGGAATTTATTTCAAAGTCTTTTCGCATAGCGTTGTCCATGCCCTTTCTGGCCGGAGGTTCTATCTTATGGTTGTGGTGTGTGGTTAAATTTTTTCAAACCAAGGGAACGCCTGTGCCGGTAAACCCTCCGCCGAAGCTGATTACCGACGGTCCTTACGCTTATTCACGAAATCCGATGATGACGGGTCTTTTTATGGTCATGACCGGAATTGGCATTTTCTTTGGATCGGTAATGCTCACATTCTTCATGACGCCGCTGTTCGTTTTGATGAGTATTCTTGAATTCAAATATATTGAAGAACCGGAGTTGGAAAAACGATTCGGCAAAGTTTATGCTGAATATAAGAAAAGGACTCCAATAATTATTCCAATTCGCCGGGATTAAAGGGGATTAAAGGGGACACAACACTTAATTATCTTGACCTCGGCGAAGAAATCATTTAAATGTTT
>CAYZRT010000211.1:0-2649 GCA_964480875.1 uncultured Smithella sp.
TTATAAACCGGACAGTTTATGTGCTACAAACCGGACATATTATTTGCTTCTTACACAATGTTATTTACGACTTGTCCGGGTACCTTTTTTATGATAAAAATTAACATTATTTGAATGCTTCATATACCGGAGGTGTCATTATGTCTTTGCTCATTGGAGGAATAATTTCTGCCATTTTCGGATTAGTAAGTTTAATTTTTTTCTGGTCGGATTTTATGATCCTTATCAGAGGGGCATTCCCTATGTTTTTATTTCTGGGAGGAGCCCTTGCCGTATATGTGGGAATAAACGAACAGCAGGAAAAAAGCAGAGAAGAAAGACAACATCAGGAAGAAAAGCTGACCAAAGCTCGACAAGAGATTGAAACAATAAGAGCTGAGGCTGAAAGCTATAAAGAAGAACTGAAAAAGTTAAAAGAATCCAAAGAATAATAAATTATAGAAATCAATACATTACAATTTATAAAACACAAACTCAGTCTAATGCGCCTCTGTTATTAAGGCTTAGATTCTTTTTTGCGTTGAATGATCATTCCCCAAATCATCAGGATAGCGCCGCAGGTTATGGATGAATCGGCGACATTAAATGCAGGCCAGTGCGCTGTTCCAATATAAACGTCCAGAAAATCCACAACCGCACCAAAACGTATCCGGTCGATCAGATTTCCAACCGCGCCGGCAAAGATAAGCGTTAGAGATATGACATAGATCACGTTCTGTGATTTACTTGTCGCTATGTAATAGATAATCAGCGCAATAACTAAGATTGTAATCCCAATAAAAAACACGTAGCGAAAAGTTTCGGACATATTGGCCAAAAACCCAAAGGCAGCGCCTGGATTCATGACATAAACAAGATTGAAAAAACCGTCAATGACAGGACGTGAGTCGTGGATGAAAAAATTTTTCATTATGGCGGCTTTCGTTATCTGATCCAGTAAAACAATTACGGCCGCACCCAAAACAAAAATGATTAAATGTTTTTTCAAACCGGTCTCCTTATTATTTTCTTTTTGAACTTTGTTAATCCCCCTCTTTTATAATGAGGGGCCAGGGGAGATTTAGTGAGTCCCAAATTTCAGGAGCGTAGCGCACTGAAATTTGCTGGACGAACTATCCCAGGTGCATAGCGCCCTGGGATAATTCCACTAACGCTTCAAGTTCATTTCATTCACTTTCAGCGAGTGTCATTAAAATCCACCCCAACCCTCCTCGCGCCACCTTTAGGTGGTTAAAAAAGGAGGGAATAAAACACTCTTTACAAATTCTGCAGACAGCGGGAGCAGACCGTTGGATGCTCTGCGTCCGAACCGACGGATTCTTCATAAATCCAGCAGCGTTCGCACTTGCCGCCTCGGGCTTTTTCCACACCAACAACAAGACCTTCAATTTCCGTACTCCTGAATGGCGCGGCAATATCTTTTTCGTCTGTTATCTGCAATTGCGAGACAATTAAAAGCGCCCGCATATCTTCCAGATGCGCGGCAATCAATTCACGCAATTTCTGCGGCGCTGCAATGCTGATGCGCGCGTCGAGAGAATGGCCGATTGTTTTATCTTTGCGAGCCTGTTCAACAGCCTTAGCGATTTCACTTTTCGCGTCAATCATCGCCTTCCATCGTTCACCCAGATCCGCATTAAAATATTTTTCGCTGACCTGCGGAAACTGCGCGAGATGAACACTTTCTTCTTTTTTACTCCATGAAGGCATCGATGACCAGACCTCTTCCGAGGTAAATGTTAGAACCGGCGCCAGCAACCTGGTCATCGCATCCAGAATGATGAACATTGCGGTTTGACCGGAACGGCGCACATTGGAGGCGGCCTTGTTGGTGTAGAGTCGGTCTTTCAAAACATCAAGATAAAGAGCGCTCAAATCCACCGTGCAGTAATTATAAAGGGTGTAGAAAACGACATGGAACTGAAAACGCTCGTAAGCTTCCGTCACGCGTTTAATGACTTCCTGCAGGCGATGCAGAGCCCATTTATCCATTTCCATCATCTGATCGTATTCAACGGCATCCTTATCAAAGTTGAAATCATAAAGGTTGCCCAGAATGAAGCGGCTGGTGTTGCGAATCCGGCGATACGCCTCCATCAGACGTTTGAGAATTTCATCCGAAATACGGATGTCATCCGTGTAATCTTCCGCCGCCACCCACAGGCGCAGAATTTCGGCGCCGTATTTGGCAATTGCCTCTTCAGCGCCGATGACATTGCCGACGGATTTGGACATTTTTTTACCGTCGCCATCCACGACAAAGCCGTGTGTCAGGACGCTTTTGTACGGTGCCCGCCCACGCGTACCCACACATTCCAGCAGCGAAGAGTGGAACCAGCCGCGGTGCTGGTCGGAACCTTCCAGATACATATCGCAGGGCGAACTCAAATCCGGACGTTTTTCTAAAACGGCGGCGTGCGTCACACCGGAATCAAACCAGACATCCAGAATATTTATTTCTTTCGTGAACTCTGTCGAGTGACAGTGCGGACACGTGGTATGTTTCGGCATCAAATCCTTCGGTTCTTTTTCAAACCAGACATCCGCGCCGCCTTTTTCCACCAAACCAACCAGATGATCCATGATTTCCTGAGTCATCACTTCATTCTTGCATTTCGCGCAGTAGAAAACAGTAATCGGCACTCCCCA
>CAYZRT010000212.1:0-2603 GCA_964480875.1 uncultured Smithella sp.
CTTTTTTTATTTTTTTTGTTCGAGTTTTCCGCTCCAGACCGTCGGCGTCACTTCGCGCCATTCAAGACCTTCAATCTGCGGCTTAGCGCCACGAACCAGAATCATCCGGTCTTTTGCGGTCATTTTTTTAACCCAAGGGACATAGCTTTCGTCTCTGAATCGGGTGAGTTGTATACGACGGAAGATTTTCAGATTATCGGCCGTCATCCATATCGGTTCAAAACCCAGTGCATAACGCCAGGGAGCATGGGGGTTATTATAAAATACCTGATAAAAAAGAAACATATTATCATTGTATACAATCCCTCCATCATCAGGCAGCCAAGGCCTGTGTTCTTTATTCTCCATTTCCGGCCACGTGGACACTCCGCCTGACCAGCGGCTGTGATAATCACTGGTAACGGCGAGCAGAAGAACCAAACAGAAGGTCCCAGCAAGCATCAACCGCTTCCAACTGAAACTGTCCGTATAGCGCTCCAGTATTGATTGAATTTCAAGGGCAACCCAAAAGACAAGAGCCGGCCAGGCCCAGTCCGTCCAAAATCGCGAAGCGAAAAATCCCAGTGTCCAGCCGATAACCACGAGATAGAATACGGGGTTGTCCACGACACGATTATCCCATGCATCCCGAGCTTTACGCCAAAGCAGAAAGCCGCCGACCAGAAAGAAAACCAGCGCTTCACCGGAGAATGGCTGGAATTCGCCGACCAATTGACGCTGGAAATCATTCTTGCCAAAAGCTTCAAGAGCATGAAAAATCATTTGGTGCAGAAAAACTAACGGGCTTCCCGTAAGCATGGCTCCGGAAAAAACGCCCAGAAACATTACACCTAATGTGAGCCCAAAGACACGCCACTGTCTAGCCAAAACAAGAGCAAATAACGGCAGCATAAAAAGATACCATGCGCCGTGAATCCAGGTAGCGAGTGCTGTAATTACCGACAAGGCAATAAGCTCAGGCCATGGCTTATTTTTATCTCTGATTTTGTCCCAAACGAAACAGAACAACAACACCAAAGCCATGCTGGTCATGTAAGGCCGCCCGTAGAAAAGCCGGTAGATCGATCCGAAGAAAAACACTGTTGATAAGGCCAAAGAGGCGATCCATGCTTCACCCCTGCGGAAATAAAAAACCGGAAACAGGGTAAAAGCAAGGAAAAAGAAGATGACGGAAAAATTCAGTAATTGTGTTTTATCGCATTTCGTTAGAGCTTGAAAACTCGAAAGAATGGTATGCCAGCCCGGATGACTGTCCATGGTGATTTCCGGACGGATGATCAAAATGTCCGCCCAGGACTTTCCGGAAATGACCTTCGCCACATGACGCAAAGCGTCATCAATGGGGAAAAAACCTTGTCCCATAACGCGCAAACAGGTCAGCAGCAGTGTGCCAAGACAGATCAGCAGGATGAACGATCGAATAAACCGTTGCTGTGGAGTTTCAAGGCGCTTTTCCATCAAATACCCCGCGGCATTTATTTCCTGAACGAATCAATGACTGAAAAAAAGATAGCTGACCCCACTTTGATCAGCTATCTTTTATGGAAATACATTAATCGCTTCGATTTAAAAAACGATTTGAAGAAGCAATTTCTTTTTGACAACTAAAAAACTCTGTTATCGTATACTAAAAGTATCCGATGCATTACAGTCGCCATAGTCAGACCATTGCGAAGGTCCATTAGTTACCTCTACTGTTATGATATTACCTGATCCGCCACCATTCCACGAACCTGTGTAATCACCAACAACAATGCCTGTTGCATCGTCAGGACCACTTGATGAGTTATATTCGCCATTCATGAGTCCTCTCGAATACTCCATGGTTGCGGATGACTTAAGTGCCGATTTCGCGCCGTCCAGCGCCTTGCATCTTGAATCCTGCTGTAAACTCATGTACCGGGGAATAGCCACCGCAGCCAATATTCCCAGAATAACCAGAACAGCGATAATTTCAATTAACGTAAAACCTTTCTGATTTCTTAACATATTTTTCTCCTTTCTTTGGTCAAATTTTTTCTTAATAAAAATAATTTTATTTTAACAATCAGCAACCATCATGCCATATTTACAAATAATAGCAAACGCCGTCTAATTTAATATTTTTTTATCTATGGTATTTAAATATCTCATTTTTTAACTTTTATCAACATAATTTTTCTATAAAACATTTTGTTGATTTCATAACGCTTATTCAATTTTTGTTGATTTATCTACAATTATTGTAGATTTTTGATGCTGTTTACATCGATTTGAAGCTTCTTAATTCTATGCCAGAGACTTCTCTGGTTTATTCCCAGAATACCTGCCGCCTTTGCCTGGATGCCAGCTGCCTTTCTCAACGCCTCCATGATTATCTCTTTTTCCATTAAATTCAGCTTCTCATCAAGGGGCATCGTTCCGTCATCAGCGCTAGCCGAATCCGGCAGGCTTTTTTCTGTAATGGCAGGCATATGCTGCGATTTTATAATACCGTCTTCATTTAATATGGATGCCTGTTCCAGGACATTTTTCAGCTCCCGTACATTCCCCGGCCAGGAATAGTCAATGATGCTTTTTAATGCTGAATTGGAAAGTCTCAATTTTACAGGCATCGCTTTCAT
>CAYZRT010000213.1:0-2546 GCA_964480875.1 uncultured Smithella sp.
TCGACCGAAGGCTATAGTCCAGCTTTGCTGGGGAGAAATCTTATAAAGTAATAATCTGAAAGAAAGATTTCTCGTCGCTTTGCTCCTCGAAATGACACAATGAGGAGTTATGCAAAGCTCACTAAACAGTGAATGGACAGAACAAAATATAGAAGATGGGGTTGCATTTCATTTTATTATTAATTCCGAAATGTTCCGATTCAAGCTGCAAGCTTGAACCAGCAAGAGAAATTGATGAATTAACTTGGTTGTGTAATTGTCTCGATTCGTGATTTAATAGCGGATAATTGTCAACGTCGATAAGGAGGGATTATGGAATTCAAAGATGTGATAAAACAACGACGAGCTGTCAACTTTTTTGATCCAATCAAAGATGTAACCGACGCGCAACTTAAGCAAATTATAGAAACCGCGGCGCTGGCGCCTTCCGGATTCAATCTCCAGCCTTGGAGAGTCATCGTTCTAAGAGACAAGGAGAAAAAAGAAACGTTGAGAAAAGTGGCCATGAATCAGCCGAAAATCACCGAAGCGCCCGTTGTCTTGATTGTTCTGGCGGATCGTGAAGGTTGGAAAAAAGGCAATCCCGGTTTCGAAAAAGATTTTGTCGAGTCGGTCAAGGAAGGCAATATGAAGCAGGAGCAGTACGACTGGTTCTGCAAGGCAACGAATTCTCTTTACGGCGCTTCACCGGAGCGGCAACTGGCGTTTGCCTGCAAGAATACCGGATTTTTCGCGATGTCGCTGATGCTGGCCGCAAAGGATGCAGGGCTTGATTCTCACCCGATGGATGGTTTCGACATCGACGGCGTTCGCAAAGCGTTCAACATTCCTGACCAGTACTGGATCCCGCTTCTTCTGGCCATTGGCCATTTCGATAAAACCAAAACTCTCCTCCCGCCAAAATGGAGAAAGAGTTATGAAGAAATAGTAATGACACTTGCTGAGAACTAATCCCGACTTGTCGGGATGATGTTTGAAGCGTTAGTGGAATTATCCCAGGAGCGAAGTGACGTGGGATGGTTAACACCTTTATAAAAATAAATTAAAAGCGAGATCGGTCGAGTCTTTTTGACTCGACCGTATTATTAACAGCCAAGTCAAAAAGACTTGGCTGAACCGGGATTAAAAAATATGTTGCCAGAATATCCTTTTCTCCCTTGTAGGGATTGCTCCCCGAGCAATCCGAAGCGGCGCGTTTAAAGAACCGCGCTACATAAATATCCGATTGCCATTTTTCCAAAATCCGGTTAAATACAGATACCAATAAATCAAGGAGAAGAATATGGCCGCTAAAATTAAAATTTACACGTTGAGCACGTGCAGTCATTGCAAGGCGACAAAGAAATTTTTAAACGAGAACAGCATTACGTTTGATTCCGTAGATGTTGATCTGCTTCAGGGCGATGCCCGGCAGAAAATGCTGGAAGAAGTGATGCAGTACAATCCCGATCGCTCTTTTCCGACGATTATCATCGGCGACAAGGTGATCATCGGATTCAAGGAAAACGCTATAAAGGAGGCTTTGGGTATTTAATGACTCCCACCGAACTCTATGACATGATGAAGAAGGTTCAGGAACCCAAGGGTTACTTTTTCAATAAAGATAAAGATTGGGTTTTAAGCATCCTGGCCGACCTTCTGGTCAACAAGGAGCGCTACGGTTATATGTGCTGTCCCTGCCGTCTGGCCGCCGGTGATCGGGAAAAAGACGCTGATATTATCTGCCCCTGCCAGTACAGGGCGGATGATGTTAAAGAATACGGCAGTTGTTTTTGTAATTTATATGTTTCCGCTGAATGGAATGAAGGGAAAATAGAACATCAGTATGTTCCGGAAAGAAGACCCAAGGAAAAAATCGGCTTCTAAAACACTATTATTTATTGTTTTTCTATTTTTGGCCTTCTAGTGTAGCGTCTCAAAATTAAGTTGAAAGCTTTGCATAATACCTGCTGCGTCTAATGGACGAGTCCCGACTTGTCGGGACGACGAGAAATCTTTCTTTTATAATATGATATTATAAGATTTCTCGCTTCGCTCGAAATGACAATTCGATCATTATGCCAGGTTTCAAGTTGTCATATCGACCGCAGGCTTATAGTCCAGCTATAACCTAAAGGTCACACGTGCTGGGGAGATATCTTGTAAATTATTATAATTTTAGATTTCTCGCTTCACTCGAAATGACATATAATCAATTTATTAATAAAATGCTACACTGGCTCATTAAAATATTTTCATCTTTTTACTTGATTTCCTTAAATAAATTATTATATTCAAGCAAAACTTCAAGAAAAAAGGGGCTTTCTTCATGATCAATATGTATAGATGCAAGAAAAAGGGAACTTTAATCACCGAAATCTGCACCGATACAACGTGTGAATGGCGTTTGAAAAACGAAACGTTTCTGAACTGTACCTGGGTCGCCTGCAATTACGGACCCTTCACGCTGGAAGAAGTCGGCGATATGATGGGGGTTACCCGCGAACGCATCCGCCAGATTGAAGCCAAAGCACTGAAGAAACTCCAGCATAAAAAGAGACGGGATC
>CAYZRT010000214.1:0-2525 GCA_964480875.1 uncultured Smithella sp.
ATTGTTATTACTAGATTATTAACCTATTCCAGACCCCGTTTTTAGGTATTAAGCCCAAATTTATTAGATTTCCCTTTTTGTCATTCCTCGCCCCGCATACGCGGGATAAACTCCGGCGGGCGAAGTGCCCTTTAGGGTAAATCCAGTTTCCTTAATTCCTCCATCACGCCTCGTGGGCTTTTTTCCCGTAAACCCTTTCATATGCTGCGCAGTAGGGGCAGATGCCGTTTTCAACATTCTTGACGAACCAGAAGGAGAAACCTTTTTGCTGCTTTCTTGCCTGCTTACATATCGGACATTCGACACAGCGCTGCGCCATATTTTTATCTTTTTCGGTTGCGGACTTTGTGGTCATATAGTTTCTCCTTAAAATAATTAGGGGGAAATCGTTTTATGGATTACTTTTCATTTAGAGGCAGGTATTCATCACGCACAGGGGAAAAGACTTCGATGGCGATGGAGTCTTTCAGTATTTCAGCGCTGTGTTCCATCTTGCCCGGAATGCACCAGCTGTCTCCTTTTTTAACTTCGAATGTTTCCTTGCCGATGGTCAGCCGGATTTTCCCCTCTGTCAGGTAACCTGTTTGTTCATGAATGTGAGCATGTTTGGGCAATACAGCGCCGGCATTCATTCTGAATTCGGTGAAAAGAGTCTTCTCTCCGTAGACGAGGGTTTTAAGTGTTATTCCCGGCAATACTTCTTTGTATCCTTCTTGATTTGCTTTGTAGAACAATGGTCATCTCCTTTTTATAAGTTCGTTTAAAATAAAAAATAAGGTCGAGCAAAAAAAATTACTAAAGATATTAAGACGACTTTGTAAAATGAGCCAGAGGCAAGGCGCGCAAATCCTGAGGAATGAGGCCTACTTTTTCGTAGGTCGCAATGACGAGGGATGCAGCGCAACGCAGCATGTGGCCATTTTCCAAAGTCGTCAGGGATAGTTCTGCCCTGTCGGCCGTATAATGAGTTCACTCACATTTACACTCGATGGTTGAGTCAGCAGCCAGCAGATACCGTCGGCTATTGCCTGCGGTTTGAGCAGTTTACCCATATGAACAATTCCTTTGTAAAAATTGTCTTCGTTGTACCCGGCCACCTTTTGAAATTCACTGATTACGATTCCGGGCATAACCAAAGATACCCGCACTCCGTACTTACAAACCTCCTGACGCAGTCCTTCTGTAATAGCGCCGATAGCAAATTTACTAGAGCCGTAAAAAGCGCTGAAGGGAGAAATGTTTCTCCCCACCACGGAACCGACAGCGACGATATCTCCTCTCTTACGCTCAATAAAATATTTTGCTGCAGAGCGCATTAGATAAGCCGCGCCGAGCACGTTGGTATTATAAACCTCTTCCCACTGCGAATGATCACTTGATAGTGTTCCACCCGCCAGTCCGCGTCCGGCGTTGACCACAACAATGTCGTATTTGCAGCCGCCTACATTCCAGTTCAGAGTTTGCGCTATAAGCTTATCGATATCCTCAAGATAACTTGCATTACCGGCAACTGCTAGAGATTTTCCACCTTTTGCCTGGATATCCGATAAGACTTTCGCGAGCCTGTCTTTGCGCCGGGCGAAGATGACAACTGAAGCGCCTGCTTGTGCCAGCGTCATCGCCGTTGCTTTCCCGATGCCGGAACTGGCGCCCGTGACAATGGCTGTTTTTCCGGATAGAGGTTTATTTGATTTTACAGCTACTACTTTTTTCTTTGCCATATAGAGTCTCTTTATTTTTGAGATTCAAATTCCCCCAAAGAAACTTTTTATGCTACAGATCACACGTTAAAATTTAGCATTGAACAATTGTAATCAAATCAAAGATGAACAAAACAAAATTTGATAAAGTAAATGTACAAAATGGTAACTTTAATATATTCCAACTCCCTGTGGTTTCTGCTACAGGGTAGTTCACGATAAAGCGATTTTACAAACAACTAACGCTTGTAGATCATACAATCATGCATGGTAATGGATTGAATATTCACGAGCTAGTTTCTGGCAAGAGTTTTCAAAACTAATTATTATGATTAGTCAATCTCCAAACTTGTCGAGCTTATTGATTTGTATTTTATTGCTGTTCAAAATTAATGCTTGGCCACAAAGTATTTTATATACTCATCTTCCGTAATAGTTCCATCGCGGTCGGCATCCCAGGATAAGCAATTTTGTTTTGAATAATTTTTATCTGTTGCATTTGACATACATTCAGCCATGCTCATCTTACCGTCTTTATTTTTATCCACTGTTGCGAGAATTTGTCTATATGCATTTCTAAGAAAATCTTCATTTGATGACTTATCCTTCGCTACCGCAAAACTGAATGACAGCATTAATATGCTAAAAACAAACATTACGAAAATTGAACATTTTTTCATAGAAGCTTCCTTTTCGGCTATATGCCTTAAAAAATTTATTTGTTTATATTGTACATCTGATCTGAATTAAGTCAACCCCTCACTTTATAGATGTAAGAAGCAAATAATATGTCCGGTTTGTAGCACATAAACTGTCCGGTTTATA
>CAYZRT010000215.1:0-2489 GCA_964480875.1 uncultured Smithella sp.
CCGCATCATTGAAGAGGATGTGAAATTTATTCGTGGTAAGGCTGCTCGCGTGGCGGAAAACGCCGAAGAAATTGGACGCTTGATGGTGGAAGCGGAAGATACGATTACCGGCAAGTTCATCAAGCTGCCGGTGGATATGGTCGTGTTGTCGCCCGCAATGATTCCGCGTGCGGATTCCAAAGACGTTGCCAGACTTTTTAATCTTAGCACAGATAAATATGGTTTTTTCATGGAGCGGCATCCGAAACTGGCGCCGCTATCCACCATGTCCGAAGGCATTTTTATTGCGGGCGTCTGCCAGAGTCCTAAAGATATTCCCGATACCGTGGCGCAGGCCAACGGTGCGGCGGCGGAAGCGTTAACAATTGTTGTGAAAGACAAAATGGAACTGGAGGCGACCACGGCAATGGTCAATCCGGCCTCGTGCTGCGCGTGCCAGAACTGCGTAAGAGTCTGTCCCTATGGTGCTCCGTTCTTCAATGAACAAAAAGGCGTTTCGGAAATTAACGAGGCGCTCTGCAAAGGCTGTGGTCTTTGCGCTTCGGTCTGTCCGGCCTCGGCGATTATTGCGCGGCACTTTACAAACGACCAGGTATTGGCCGAAATAGAAGGCTTGATGGAGTATTAAAAGGTGTCTTGTTCCCTCGCCCTTCAGGGGAGAGGGTCAGGGAGAGGGTGAAAAGCCAGATTACCCCCTCCCCTTAATCCCCTCCCACAAGGGGCGGGGAAGTTTCATGATGGAAAATGAAACTTGATGATTGTCAGAGTTTGTTAGAAAGGATTTTTTATGTCATTTGAACCTAAAATACTGGGCATTGCCTGCAATTGGTGCACGTATACCGGAGCGGATTTGGCCGGAACAACCAGACTGCAATATCCACAGAACTTACGGGTCGTCCGTGTGATGTGCTCCAGCCGTATCAATCCTTCATTTATTTTCCGCGCCTTTCAACTGGGAGCAGACGGTGTGCTGGTCGGCGGATGCCATCCGGGTGATTGTCATTACAACACAGGAAATCTCTACGCGCGAAGAAGACTGGCCGTGACCAGAAAAATACTGGAGTTCGCGGGTATCGAACCGGGAAGATTCCGCGTGGAATGGATTTCCGCCTCGGAGGGAAATAAATTCGCCGAGGTGGTTACCGAGTTTACCGGGCAGGTGAAAAATCTGGGGCCCCAGACAAAATTCAAGATAGAACAACAGCCATCGCTGGAGAAGATATGAGCATCAATTTCAAGCAAATTGAAGATAAATTAAAAAACGAAGCCAAAAAACTACTGGAAGACGGAAAGGTAAGTATCGTGCTGGCCTACGGGAAAGGTTATGATGAAAATCATCCCATGCCTTATGTTGCCAGAAAAATGTCCGATGTCGAAAATATGGTTTTCAACGAATTCTGTACAGCCAACATGGCGCGTTATCTGGTTCGCTATCCGCGCGGAACAAAAATCGCCATTGCTGTCAAACCGGCGGACAGCCGCGCCGTTATTCAGTTGATTCAGGAAGAAAAGATCAAGCGGGAAGACCTCGTCATTCTGGGCATTCCGGTTTACGGTATGAAAAATTTCAAAACCGGCGAGACTATTGACAGCAAAACCACCTGCGGAATGTATAATCCGGTTATTTATGACACGCTGCTGGGCGAAGAAGTGCATGGACAGCCGGTTGTTTCACCGTATGATGTTCTTGCCGAGTATGAAAAAATGGATAAAGACGCCCGCTGGGCTTTCTGGAAAAAGGAACTGGATCGCTGCATCCGCTGCTATGCCTGCCGCAAGGCCTGTCCGATGTGCTACTGCGATCCCTGCTTTATCGATCAGAACAAGCCCAAGTGGGGTGAAAAGTCACCAGAATCGCATGGCAACCTCATGTATCATCTGACCCGGTTCCATCATCTGGCCGGCCGGTGTATTGATTGCGGGGAGTGTTCACGCGCCTGCCCCGTGGATATTCCACTTTATCTGTTCCACAAGAAAGTGGCTAAAGATTGCGAAGAAATGTTCGGCCAGGCCGCGGGGATGAAGATTGAAGACAAGCCTGCGCTGGTCAATTTCCGCGTGGATGATTCCGACAAAATTCTGGAGTAACGAAGAATGAAGAAGACAACCATTCAAAAAATATCCGATCTGGCCGCACAATTGATGGCGAAAGGCACGCTGGTTGCACCCGTTCAGGAGGCCGCTGGTTTCAATTTCCGTGAGATTTCCGATGCCAAACAGGTGGACTTGAGTTTCTATAATACGCTGATGAGTCCCAAATCGGCTTTTTCCCCGCATACGGAAGATTTTGTGCGCTACGATAAAAACAAATCCGTACTGGATGCTGAATGTGTGGAACTAAATTTGAAGCCGGTTTTTCTTTTCGGTGTCCGTCCTTGCGACGCGAAAAGTTTTGAAATCATGGACATTCATTTTTCCGGCACGGGTGCGGTAGATCCCTACTGGAAAAAAAGAAGAGAAGCCACAACCATTTTCGGTTACGCCTTTGA
>CAYZRT010000216.1:0-2378 GCA_964480875.1 uncultured Smithella sp.
GTATTTAATTTTCAGCAATTCAGCATTCAGGACGGGCCGGGACTGCGTACAACAATGTTTGTCAAAGGGTGTCCGCTACGCTGTCCGTGGTGTTCCAATCCTGAGTCGATTTATCCTTCTTATCAGATAAAAGTAGCTCCCGTTAATTGTTGCGGTTGCGGAGAGTGTCTTAAAGTCTGTAAAAGCGGCGCCCTGTCGCATGACGAAAATCATCGCATTGTTTTTGATTATGCCAAGTGTACTCATTGTTTGGACTGCTTTTACGCCTGTCAGTATAAAGCTATAGACGGAGTGGGTATACGAGTCACTGTAAAGGAGGCCGTCAGTGAATTGCTCAAGGATAAGGCTTTTTACAGCAATACCGGCGGCGGAGTAACGATTTCCGGAGGAGAGCCGCTATTGCAGCATGAGTTTGTTGCTGAGGTTTTTGGAGAATTGAAAAAACATGGCGTCCACACGGCATTGGATACTACCGGCTATGCCAAATGGAATATTGTAAAAAAAGTGACTAAGGACGTTGATCTGGTACTTTACGATATTAAGCATCTGGATTCAAAGAAACATCAGGAGATTTTAGGTGTTAAAAATGAAGTCATTTTGGAGAATTTAAATAAACTGGCAGGAAAAACTGACATCTGGCTTAGAGTGCCTCTGGTTCGCGGATTCAATGACGATCTGGCTATGGCTGACAACATAGTTGAACTGGGAAGAAGAGTTCAGGCCAAAAAAGTATACTTCCTGCCTATGCATAGATGGGGCGAGCATAAGTATTGCGGGCTTGGTTATGAGAATAATTATGTCAAATTAATAGATTTTAATGAAGAAGAATTGGAAAAATGGAAAGACCATTTTAAATCACTTTCAGACTACGTTATTTTTGGAAAAGCATGACGGATGATATATTCGTTGTGACCTTGCCTGTTCATCCGCTTCAATTTCAATCGTAAACGTTTCAAGAAAATTAAGCCGGATCATTGATTTTTATCTATCCGACATCATAACATAGATCACTCGTAATCATGAGATTCATGTATCATTAATCTTTAAGTTCTGCTGAATTTTTATAAGATTATTTATAATTAGTTGATATTCATGAACTGATAGTGTATTGCATCAACTGACAATTTATTATAACACACAGGAATAAGGGACGGCTTTTCTTAAGTAAAATTGTTTGTTTTCAAAGAGTATTCAAAAAGAGACAATGTCTCATAACTGGACATATCATTAATTATGTTATAATGTAATGCCGATTCGTTATGGAGGCAGGGTATTGAAAATGAAACGCAAGCTTTCCGACGATAATAAAAAAAATCAGGTAAGCGGCAAAATCGAAAAGATGTTTCAGATTTGGCGCAAACTGCCTGGTATATTTTACGTTCTTGATGATCAATTCCAGCCACTAATTTGGAATGAAAATATGGAAACGATCTATGACTATACCCCGGAGGAAGCACAAAAAGTACGGCTAAAGGATATTTTTAGAGGTCAAGACCGCGCTATCGTTGAAGATGCCATCAGAGAAACATTTCGTACCGGGGAAGGCTCTATTGAAGCAACGGTAGAGATAAAAAACGGCAGGCGCATCCCCTTCTTTCTTACAGCCTCCCGTTTTGTCATAGAGGATAAACAATACCTGATTGGCATTGGAATTGACATCAGCCGTTTCAAGGAACACCAGGAATCCCTGATAGAAAGTGAGTCTCTTTACCGGGCCTTTGCCGAGCGCATCACTGAAGGGGTTGCCCTGATTTGTAAGGGAGAGATTGTGTTTGCCAATAACAAATTTGCCTCTATCCTGGGTTTTATTGATGCCACGGAAATTATCGGAAAAAACAGCATGATCTTTATCAGCAGGGATTTCGAGACATACTTCAAGGAATTTTTTGATTTCATTGAAGAAGGCATTTACAAAGAGCGTTTCTTTCATGCGCGATGGCTGAAGAAGAATGATCAGGAAATCTGGGTGGAGGGCAAAGGAAATCTTTTTCAGTGGAAGGGCACTCCTACTGTGTTGCTCACTGCGCGAGATATCACGGATACTAAAATGAAAGAGATATCCATGCAGGAAGAAACGGCGTACCTGCGCAGGGAAAACGTCACGCTGCGTTCCTCGATCAAAGACCGTTACCGGTTTGGTGATATTATAGGCAAAAGTGTAGCCATCCAGGAAGTGTACGAACGCAGCCTCAACGCGGCAGCGACAAATGCCAGTGTCATCATTTATGGAGAATCAGGGACGGGCAAGGAGCTTGTGGCTAAAGCCATACACCGTATTTCCAACCGTTCACAGGGTAACTTTGTTGCGGTGAACTGTGCCGCCATACCGGAAACCCTTGTTGAAAGCGAGTTTTTCGGATACAAAAAGGGCGCATTTA
>CAYZRT010000217.1:0-2239 GCA_964480875.1 uncultured Smithella sp.
ATTTAATATCAACCTTCACAAAAATTTAACCCTTCATTTTTCTGAATTTTAACCATTGTATAATTCATTTCCGTTTTGATATTTTATCGGCGTAATCTTCAGGGACGCTTAATTTACGCATGATAAAAAAGGGGGGATTAAAAAATCCCCCCTTTCTATCTCAAAAGACTTTCTAACAGGTAAAGCACTGTTCCGTTCTGGTGATAATCTCATCCTGAATCTTGTTATCAAGATCAACGTAGTATGCCGAATATCCGGCAACCCGGACAATCAAGCTCTTATATTTTTCAGGCACCTTTTTCGCATCCAGCAACGTCTCTTTGCTTACGCAGTTAAACTGAACGTGATGAAGTCCCATATCGCGTACAGTCTTCAAGTATCCCTTCATCAGATCATAGTTTTCCGGATCAAAGAATACCGGCATAAACTTCTGATTCAGGAGCATATTCCCGGTCTTCAAAGGATCAACCTTTGCCACCGATCTTATGGTCGCCGTCGGGCCGCTCATGTCTCTTCCCTGAACAGGAGAGATGGTTCCGTCATGAAGCGGTTGATTGGAGATTCTTCCGTCAAATGTTGCCGGCATGAGCATTCCTGCGTTGATCGGTCCGGACGCTGTTGTCCCGTCAATCATATAGGGCTTGCCGTAAATATCCAAATTCCTATTGCATTCGTATTGGACATACACCATAATATCCCTGGCGATCAAATCGACATAGTCGTTATCATTGCCGAATCTCGGAACTTCCTGTTCAATCATCCGGCGAATCTTATCGCGGCTTTCTCCCTCAAAATTGTAAGTGACCGCTTCATTAAATTCTTCCAATGTTATCTTCTTTTTCTCAAAAACCAGCATCTTTATCGCGGCAAGACCATCGGCGGCATTATTGCATCCAAAAATAAGGTGGTGACGCAGTCCCAAATATTCCCAATCTCTCATATCGCAACCTTTTTCGATGTTGCCTTCCAGAACGGCCGACAGGAACGGACGGGGAACATATTTCTTCTGCAGGGCATCTCCCAGACTGGAGAGTTGAGTCAAGGCCATGATGCCGTACTTTACGTGTTCACAGAAAGCTTTCCATAAATCATCATACGATTTTATTTCAGAAAGAGGAGTTGTCTTGATGCCCATCTGAAGACCCATGACTTTTCCTCCATCCACCGCCATATTCAGACACATGGGAAGGAGCAAAGACCCTCCATGACCCGCGCGATAATGGATATTCTTGCCCGGGATAACCGGCTGCATGCAGTTGTTGATGCTGTATGCCCGGGCATCTTCCACGGTAGCGCCGATCCCTATCAGCCTCGGAATGTTGACCTTATCGTTAAACATGGCCGGCTGCGAACAACCAGTGCGGACACACTTGAAAACAGCATTGAAAAGTTCATCCGGTGTGTTGTCGTGCATGCGAACCGCTATCTGCGGAGCAACCGTCTGCAATTCTCCCGTAACCTCAAGAGCGATATAGGTTATCTCATTCGTAACATCAATGCCAAATTCATCAACGCCGCCCAGCGTCATGGTCTGCCAGCCCAGTCCGCCGCCGCCATTGTTCACCCACGCTGGAGGCTGGACGTACCCGCCTTCCTGCATCTTGACCCATACCGCTTCAATTAACTCCTTGGCGCCGTCTTTTGTAATGACACCGTTTTTGACATCTTTTTCATAATACGGGTATAACACCTTATCAAAGCGAATGCCGTTACCGACCTGCGGAACATCAATATAGTTCACGATGAAGTTAATGAAAATAAAGGACTGAATCGCCTCATATAAATTCCTTGCCGGCTCTGCCGGTACGCGATTGCATATCTCGATCATCTTGTCGAGTTCTTTTAATCTCTTGGGATCTTTAATCTTTTTCTTCTCATCTTCAAGAAGTTTGGCATATCGCTTGCCCCATCTGGCCACGGCTTCACAGGAAATTTTCATCGCACGCAGCTCGTCAAGCATATCCATCCTCTTCTCAATCTGGATGGATGTATCATTGATGATTTCATCAAATCGCTTATCAATTTCTGCAATGATTCCATTGATGCCGACTTTCATCACCTTCTCGAAATCAGGCGTACACATCTCCCACTGCCATGTCCATGCTGCTGCCGGCATTTCTCCAACTTTCCATGGTATCCAGTCGGGAACGTAATCTCTCTCTCTCCCTTGAATACTGTAATTTTCCCAATATTGAAACTGTTCTTTGATTTCCTTTTTCCCCTCATCGCTATCAACCAT
>CAYZRT010000218.1:0-2153 GCA_964480875.1 uncultured Smithella sp.
TTTCGAAGGCTTTTCCTTTATGCTGTCAGCTATCTTGAAAATGACGATGAAGCGGAAGATGTGGTACAGGAAACATTTATCCATCTTTATGAAAAGCGGAACAATCTGGAAATTTATTCCTCTCTGAGTTCTTACTTTTTCAGGACTGTACATAACAAGTGTATCCAGATACTGAGGCACCGCAAAGTTGTTGCCGGGCATGAAGAGAAACACAAGCTTAAGCTCAGGGAGGCAGAGGTCCTATATACAAGTGCTGCCAATTTCGGTTTCAGCGAACATCAGATGGAAGAGATACAGAGGGTCTATAAACGGATAAACGATTCCCTTCCTCAAAAAACAAGGGAAATATTCAGGCTCAGCAGGGAGCAATCAAAATCCAATAAGGAAATAGCAAATCTGATGAACCTTACTACCAAAACGGTTGAATACCATATTACAAAGGCTCTAAAGAATTTTTCCTCGGCACTGAGGGATTATTTTGTTTGAAGACAGGAGGCAGGACGCAGCAGTCATTCACACTTTTCATTTCCAGAAAATATAAACTTTCTTTCTTTTCCTTTTTAGGGTAAAGGCCTTTTTAAGCGTCATAAGCATAATTCGTACCAGTAATTATAGATGATAATGATCAACAAAGATAACCTGGACCAGATCCTCCTGAAATATTTTGAAGGAAAAGCAGATAAGACGGAAGTTGTTGCTATCAGCCGGTGGCTGGATGAAAGTAACCATAATGTACAGTATTTTATTGCCAGCAAAAAATCCTTTATTGAAATACAGGCCGGTGCTTTCGATGATTCAGGACTTGCGGAAAAAGCTTATACAAAATTCATGGATTATGTCAGTCATAGTGAAAGAAAAACTGACCCCGGAATGAACTTGAATCCTAACAATACAAGGAAGGTAATTGTCCGCATTGCTTCTGTTGCTGCTATCATCCTGGTTTCTTTTTTACTGGGTTATTTTCTTTTCAATCCCGGCACCCCTCGTTCAGATACATACTGCGAATTTCACGTACCTTATGGCAGCCGTTCTTCCCTGTTCCTTCCCGATGGAACTGAGATCTGGATAAATGCCGGCAGCCGGATAAAATATAATTATGATTATGGCGTTAATACAAGGGAAGTAATTCTTGAAGGAGAGGCTTTTTTTAATGTTGAAAAGGATGATAAACCATTTATTGTACATACGTCACACCTTAGCATTACAGCATTAGGAACATCCTTTAATGTTAAATCCTATCCTGAAGAAGATAATATTGAAACAACCCTGATTGAAGGTAAAATAAGGGTTGAACAGAAAGCATCTGCCAAAGTCCTTGAACTTATTCCCAACCAAAAACTCACCTACCATAAAACATCCGAACAGTACTCAACACTGAGCGAAGCTGTACCTGACATTAAAGAAACCGAAGAAGAAAAGGAGAAGGTGAAATCTATACCTGTAATCATTGAAGCCGAAATTAATATCCAGGAAGAGATTGCCTGGAAAGATGGGAAACTGATTATTAATAACGAACCTTTTGAAGAACTTGCTAAAAAACTGGAGAGAAAATATGATATTGTTTTTAAATTTACAGATAACGATCTGAAAAAATATTCTTACTCCGGTACACTACGCGATTTTCCGCTGGAGCAGGTATTGAGAGCATTGGAACTCACTTCGCCTGTTAAATATACGATCAAGGAAAAAACGGTATATTTATATCCTGTTAAAAGTTTTAAAACACGCTAATTTTGCCTGTTATGATTGAAAAACCATAAATCTATTTTTAGGATACTAACAAAAAGACTATGTTGAATTAAATCTATTTACTTATGAAATTAATCCTGACTTATTTTCCCTCTCTCAGGGGGAAACAAATCAAAAGGCTTCTCATGACAGTTAACCTGTCGGTATTGATAAGCCTTCTCGCTGTCATTAATTTGTCGGCGGGAGTTCTCTCCAAAGGTGAGAAAATCAGCATAAGCGTTGAAGACATTCAGTTGCGCGACTTATTCCGCGAAATTGAGAACAACAGCGATTATGCTTTTTTCTTTAACGACCAGTATACAGAACTAGATAAAAGAGTATCACTGGAAATTACAACTGAAAACATAAGCACCATCCTGGGCAAGATGCTTAACGGCACACAGCTTGATTATCAGATCATGGAT
>CAYZRT010000219.1:0-2138 GCA_964480875.1 uncultured Smithella sp.
TGTGGTTGTGGCCTCGCCTGGCCATCAGTTTTACCCTGTCAGCCTTAAACGGCTTTGACGCGCATGTTTTTGATCGCACCTACGTTACTCCCTGGGTTACTGAAGATGGCGCTCAGGTCCTCCTCCCCAGGTGGGAATTAATCCTCCCCACTGTGCAACAGATATTTTAAATTCCCTCTACTTTCATCTTACGTTTTAGAGTCAGCACCATAACCAGCGCCACGAGCAGCAACAGCAGGCCGCCGCTGTCAAAATAGATGAATCGACGTACGCTCTCGCGAATCAGGTCATGGGAACCCTTTAACGATAGCAGTAGAAATGTTTCGCCGAACACTCCGATTGCCTGCATGATCACTGCTTCCATAAGCGAGGTCAGATGCCTCAGCGGATGGAACAGAGCCACCAGGTATGGGATATTCCACATCAGAAACAACAATCCCATTCCCTGGATCATGGCCTCACCGGGGATTCCACTTAATTCGAAACCGGGGGCGAACCTGTGCGGATAAAACATAAACTGAACAGCGGCCTGTAAATTCAAAAAGGTGACCACCCCGATCAATAAGCGGACCAAATTCAAGCTTATTCCAGTTTTCTTCCTCTTCATAGAAAGTAACTATACCCACGCCAATAAATTTAGACAACCCCCATATATAGGGGTTCATTAAAGACCTGTCCCATATGTAAGGAAAGGAGGCGTTATTAATGCGTATATTTGTGTGGATAAAAAACGATCTTTAATCCTGATTATCTTTTCATAACTTGAATTTTCTCAAAAAGCCTGTACAATATTTTTAACTGGTATGACCTCTTACCAATTTTTCATTCAGGAGAATGATTCCCCATGCCCTCTTGGGAAATACCCCCCAAACCTGCCGAATTGATTGAAAAACGTCTGGTTGACGCCATCCTCGATGGAACCTTTCCTGTAAATTCAAACCTCCCCCCCGAAAGGGAATTGTCCGAAAACCTGGGCGTTACCCGCCCAACACTTCGGGAGGCCTTACAACGACTCTCCCGCGACGGCTGGATCGAGATCCGCCAAGGGAAGGCCACCCGCGTAAAAGACTATTGGAAAGAGGGCAACCTGCTTATCCTCTCGGCCATCGCGCAGCGGCAGGATCAAGTAACCGAACAATTTGTAACCAATCTTCTTCAAATCCGCTTACTTTTCGCACCCACCTACACGCGTATGGCCATGCAGAACGCATTGAATCCGGTCATCCACCTGCTGGAGTCGCTGCAGAGCATTGAAGACAAGCCTGAAGTGTTCGTAAATAAAGACCTCGAACTTCACCAGCAATTGGCCGTTCTATCCGGCAATCCTCTATTTGCCCTTATTCTTAACGGTTTCGGTGAAATTTACCAGATCATGGGTAAGATGTATTTTTCCACGAGTCAGGCAAGAAATCACTCGCGCTCCTTTTACAAGAAATTATTATCCGCTGTCTTATCCAATGACGTATTCGCAGTGGAAGAGGTAACCCGTCAGGTGATGGAAGACAGCATCAAAATTATGCATGAAGCATTATCGAATCACAAGAAGAATCTGGAGGAGGAAAAGAATGTGGCATAAAGGATGGAGAAATGAGATTTGGAAGGAAATGGGTGGACGTTGGGATGTCATCGTCATCGGCGGAGGAATTACCGGGGCGGGTGTTTTTCGCCGTTCAGTGGCGGAAGGTTATAAAACGCTTCTCCTTGAGGCGCATGATTTCTCCTTTGGCACGTCCAGCCGCTCATCAAAATTAGTTCACGGCGGATTCCGATACCTGCGCAACAAGCAGTTTGATGTCACCCGCGAATCGGTGCGCGAACGCGAGTGGATGCTTAAGGAAGCCAAAAACTTGGTAACACCCCTGGGATTCATCATGCCTTACCAGGATGATAAAAAAACCAGATCCATGTTTGGGATGGGCGTTATCATCTATGATCTTCTCGCGCCAAAATGGAAACACGTTCATCTTTCAAAAGATCAGGTTACCCGCATGTGTCCGCAGATCGAAAGCCCGGACTTGAAGGGTGCATACCTGTATTACGACGCCGAAATGGATGACGCCCGGCTTGTCCAGCACATTATCCAAGAAGGAGTTGTTGATGGCGGCAGCGCAATTAATTACTGCAAGGTTGAAAAACTG
>CAYZRT010000220.1:0-2059 GCA_964480875.1 uncultured Smithella sp.
GCTGTATAAACTCGACGAATACGGGTCAATCTCACAGGGCCGGAACTTGGTAACGCAACCGAATTTTATCAGGATCGAGAAGGGCGCTGGCGCCGAATTTGACTTGAACGGTGATGTCTGGATCGTGGAAACCGTGCCACGATCTGAGGTCGAGGCGGCTATCATGCCGAAGCTGAATTATACGCGGGTATATTTTAACGCCGCCGAACACGGGGACTGGCGAACGCGCGATTATCTCGTCGACGGCGTCGCGGTGACTGGTTCTGATATTTTTATCTCCAAGCCGGGGATTGGCTGGGCCCACCTCAACGGATCGAAGAATAAAATCACCTGCGTTGTCCCTGATGGCGAGGCCGCTGGTTTCGTGATGTGGGGCGCGGATTATAATACTCGGAAAATGTATTTTAACGATATACAGGTAAATTTCGGCAGCAATTTCCAGGTTGGCGCAACCGAGTGGCTGCTCGGCAGTGACGGAATATGGTATAGCAAAAACGGGTACACATGGGACGGTCTGACCTGCAGCCTCGCCGATGCCGCGGCAATGTGGGAATACCGAACGGTGCAGAACATGATTATTGCCGCCGGGGTGAGGTTTGAAAACGGCGAAAACGTGATGTACTGGATTCAGTGCGCGACGGGATGGGTGATCCGGTTCGTGCCGTCGATAAATCAGGCACGCGAGACGGTGCGGCTCTTTGAGGGTAGCGGTGATGTCGAGGCCGGTGCGCTCAGGAAAAAATATCTCAAACCGGCGATCATCGGCGACTACTTGTATTTCAATGTCGACGATAATGTGTACCGTTACGATTTCGGAATGGGCCTGACCTCGCATTTCAGCGATGCCATCGAGAGGGTGGAGGCGTTTTAACCGCGATCGCTCTGATTTATAATCAAGCCCCGACGATTGCCGGGGGCTTTTGTTGTCTCTGTGATTATCGGCGTCACGCCACGCCGTATTTCTCCACCACCTTCGCCGCCTGTTCCTGATACCACGCCTGCGATTTCGCCAGTGCCTCGGCATCGCCTGTGATTTCGAGCTTGCCTCGCATCGCGTTTGCCTGCGCAGCGATTCCGTCGAGTGCCGCCGCTTTCTCGACCTCTCTGTCGGACGCTTTCATTTTGGAGATCCTCTCGGCCTCGAGCTGCGTCGAAATCTCCGCGCGCTGTGCCTCGGTAAGTGCTGTCTCCTCGATTGCACCGGCTAGGGGTTCGACTGCGAGGGCGGTGATCTCGGCTCCGCTCCAGACGCCCGCTTTTTTCTTCCAGTACTTCCGGCCCCGATAGTCGGAAATCTCAGTGAGTTTTTTGTCAGCGATTGCAAGCACCGCGTTTTTCTCTGATGCCGCCGCCATTGCCTCGGCTATCGCTTCGGCTTCGGCATCCTCGCGGTATTCCTCACCGGGCTGGAGGTTGAAATACACGGCGTGTGCGAGGGTGAGCTCTGAGATTTCTGATTTTAGCGCGATCGCGAGAGGGAGTAGGGCGTCCTGTGATTCTCTGAATTTCGCCATCTGCGCACGGTATTCCGACCACTGGGCGTCGGCAACCGCGGACGATTTCGCTTTCGGGTTGACCTGACGCGCTTTAAAGAGTGCCTGGTTTGCTGATTTGTACGCCACTTTCGCCGCGAGTGCGATGTCGCGCATCTGTAGTTTTATGGCCTCGATCTGCTGGTAGGTCTCTGATTTCTGGATCTCGACAGCCACGACTTTCTTTGTTTCCTCGGGGTCGATGAACCCGCCGGCCTGGTTGATTTTCGTGATAACGGTGTAGCCGTCGATTTCCTGCAGGGTGATTGTTTTCATTGCTTACCTCGATATTTCATAGAGTTTTGATATTGCGTGCGCGAGTGTGTCCGCGCATTTAATGATATTGTTTCGTGTTTTCTTCCGAGACCGAACGAGGATTGCGATGGCGATAATAAGAATCGCAATAACGGTTAAATATATCGCGTGTATCATATCGCCTCCTAGTACCCGATCCCGAAATTTACGCCCATCGAGTTATCGCGGGTATAGGCTCCCATGCGTGGAGTGCCGTTGACGCCGTCGGTGAC
>CAYZRT010000221.1:0-1574 GCA_964480875.1 uncultured Smithella sp.
ACCAATCGCAGTCGGCGCGGAGTTGCCGGACAATCTCGTTGGTAAGCGCGCTCATCACTTGCTCCCAATTCGCGGTGGTTTCGGAAAATGCTCTCGCACGATTTCAGCACACTCGGCCAGTGTTGTCGCTCGCGCGCAGGCGTCGGCGGCGTAGGCGGCGTAGGCGTAGGCGGCGTAGGCGGAGGAGGAGGAGGCGGAGGCGGAGGCGTAGGCGGCGTAGGCGGCGTAGGCGTAGGCGGCGTAGGCGGCGTAGGCGGCGTAGGCGGAGGCGGTGTAGGCGGAGGCGGCGGAGGCGTAGGCGGAGGCGTAGGCGGCTCGAACCTGCTCCAGTGTCACGCCTTTTTCGCGGCGTGCCCAACGCTCCGCAATCTCAATGGCCGCTGCCGGTCGCGTCTCGCCCTTTGGTACGTGCGACAGTGCGAGCCTCGCACACGCACACGCGGCAAGCACGGTTTTGCGGTGCTGTGAGGAACCGTGCTTGCACGTCCGCGCTAACAACCACAGCATCCAATCACCTCGCTTACAGTCGTCCCACGCCTGCTGCCGGGTGCGTTGGGAGGCGGTCCAGTCGATGGCCTCTTTACACGCGTCGAGTTTTGTTAATTGGTCAACTTTCATCGTCGTCCTCCCGTTCTTCGGTTGCATCCTCACCCCACGGCCACCACCCGCACCTCGGGCAGGCGTGATCCTGCTCCTCGCCATCGGGCACGCGGAACCGGTGGTGGCATCGGTTGCATGTTGCAATTGGCATCAGAACAGCATCCTTTCGTTCGGCTTGAGACAATGGGGCGAAAACCAGATTCGCTCACGTTTGCAGTTATCGTTCCCCGCTTGCGCACCGTACCCGCCCTGCGCCTTCCATGCGACACACTCCCACGAGTCCGGCATCTCGTGCTCGCCTTCGTACCCGCACAACGCTATCCGCATCCGCTTGTCCTCGCCCCGCTCAATCGCCCATTCGCGGACTGCGTTTGATACGCTCCGGTCCTCGTACCCGTCGTAACAGTCGTCTCGGTCCTCAACGGCATAGGGCGGGTCCAGAAACACGGCAGTTAGCCCCAGTTTTACGGTAGGTGTTGGCCCGCAGACGCGGGACCAGTCGCCACAGCAAACACGCACGCCGCGCATCCGTTCCGCAAGCCCGAGCAGATAAGACCTCAGCGACTCACCTTTTGCAGTTTGCGGTTCGTCGCCCATCCCCGCGTCCCCGAGGTGCGGCAGTTTGCGGTTCACGCCCCTCCCCGCGTCCCCGAGGTGCGGCAGTTTGCGCGGCCCCCACCCGCCCGCAATCCAACAGCACAGCCCCCACACCCACCATCCGGCAGACTTCACGTCGTAGAACTCTGGGTCGCTCCGCAGCCGCTCCACCCACTCGTTCACGCCCTCGCGATAGAACAGCCAATCGCCGCGCGCGTGCAAGTCCAATTCGCTTACCGGCCAATCTGCGTATTTCGCAACGCCGTCCGGGTCAGCCTGCAACGCTCGCCAGAAATTGCACAGCCACCCGTTCAGGTCGTTGACGGTTTCGGTGCCGCTGAACGGTTGCGGGCGGCCGAGCAGCACCGCACCGCCGC
>CAYZRT010000221.1:1584-2028 GCA_964480875.1 uncultured Smithella sp.
ACGTAGTTCCGCACCTCACCGAACCGCGACCACACCAACCCCGCGACGGACGACTTGCCGCCGAACCACGGATAGGGTAAACGCAAATCAACTTGGCCGGACGTGCTGCTCAAGTTTGCTGCTCCTTTGCCCCGGCCAGCCGCTGCCGCAGGTCCGCGATCTCATGCTGGTACTTCAACGACTTGCAACCATTGCTGCACTCATGGTCGAAGTACAAGTGTTGCCGTGGGTCGGGCACTCGCTCGTCATAGGCTCGCTCCGCTGCCGCTTCTTCCCGCAGTTCCGCGACCTCGGCGGCGAGATCCTCGGCACGCTCCTGCATCTGCCCACCAATTCGATTGCGGTCGCGGAGGTCTTGGTTCTCGGCGGCGAGGCGGGCGTTCTGCTGCTCCAGTTCCTCAATCCGCACGAAACGCTCCAGGGCTTTACCCTCCCACTCGGAGG
>CAYZRT010000222.1:0-2024 GCA_964480875.1 uncultured Smithella sp.
GTGATGATATGCTTGTACATTTCCATGTCCATGCCCAGTTTGTTTTGCATGTAATGCAGGATATGCGTGAAGACTTCCGAGTCGGAGTTATAACCGGTATAACCCGGGAAATTACGGGAACTGAGAAACTCGCTAATCGGAACGAAAGCCGTGTTTTCTCCATTGGTCGCCGAAGCCATTCCCTGGATAAAGAACGGATGGCACGCGTAAATATTGATCGCGTAATTCGTGTTCTGACGTCCCTGGCTCAGAATGACGCGGGCCATTAATTCTTTTCTATCCAGTCCCAGATACTGAGCAATCGCCAGCGGATCACCGACTTCCTTGATCATAATGACATCCGGCCAGAAGCTGAAAATCATCATGGATTCATCCTTTTCTCCCATGCGGCGTAGTTGCAACTGCACCATCATTAATCTAAAATTGATTTCTTCCTTGCTTAAACCTTGCCATTCGGAAGGGTATTCATAAACCCGGATGACATAGTTATCTCTTTTCGGTGTGCCCGCTGGAGGCGTCTTGGCCGGTTTGATGGAGAGCTTGTGCTTGACCATGAAATCCTGATCAATCATGAATCGATCAAGATTTTTTAATCCCTCATTGGAAAATATACCGGAAAGAATTGGCTCGTCTTTAAAATTTTGAAATTCGCTACCGAGGTCGGTCAGAAAAAGGCCTACGCCCGATCCGTCATGTCCTTCTTTCATCACATCAATGGCGCGAATGGCGACCATCGGTGAAAGCGGATCATTGCTCGTTATGGAAAACAGGCGACACATATTAATTTAACCTCCTCAAACTCTTTAGCACAATGATTAAGTGCCAAAGCCGTGCCAGACTTAGAAAATAAATTGCAATTTTGTATACCTTTCATTTTTGCGTCTTTAAACATTTAATAAAATTTACATTTGTTTTTTATATGGCACAGATTTGTTGTTTCTGTATTTTTTGAATCAAATTTGTACTTTTTAAGTCCATATCTTTAAATAACGTCTGTCTTAGTGATGGTTTAATTCGTTTGCCTTCTTTTTGAACAGCTTTGAATTAATTCCCATTTTCGATATTTTGTACTGAATAATGCGCTTGGTCGTTCCTAATTTCTGAGCGGCCTTTGTCTGGTTGCCCCTGGTTTCTTCCAGGGCCTCGATAATCAGGGCTCTTTCCTGCGCTTCCACAACGGAAGAAAGCTTACTCTTGTCCTTCTTTTCAATTTCTTTTTCCTTGATCTGCAATGACGGAGGGAGGTGCTGACAATTTATCGTGTCGGTTTTGGACAATAAGACAGCGCGCTCGATACAGTTTTCCAGTTCACGAACATTGCCCGGCCATTTATGATTCAGAAAAACTTCGATGGCAGCTGTGGAAATTCGTTTCACATGCTTGCCCATTTCACTGCTGTATTTCAGAATAAAATGATCAGCCAGCAGAATCACATCGCTGCCACGCTCGCGCAGCGGAGGCAGGTAAATCGGGAAAACATTCAGACGATAAAATAAATCAGCGCGGAAACGGTCGGAGAGAATATCCTGCTCCAGATTACGGTTGGTGGCGGCGATAATCCGCACATTGACATTGATCACACGCGAAGAACCTAACGGTTGAAACCTTTTTTCCTGCAGGATACGCAGCAGTTTCACCTGGGCGGCGGCGGTAAGCTCTCCCACTTCATCCAGAAAAATCGTTCCGCCGTTGGCTTCTTCAAAGCGTCCGCGCCTTTGCGTTAGCGCGCCGGTAAAAGCGCCCTTTTCATGACCGAACAGCTCGCTTTCAATCAGGGTATCGGGAATCGCCGCGCAGTTGACCTGCACCAGCGGCCCGCCTTTGCGCGGAGAATTATTATGAATGGCACGGGCGATCAGTTCCTTGCCGGTGCCGGTTTCGCCCGTAATCAAAACGGTAGTGTTGGAATCAGCCACCTGTGCCACCATTCCAAAAACTTCCTGCATTGGAGTCGAATGTCCAATAATATCCATGGACGGTGCGCGGTTCTGACCGACGATTTTGCGCAGGCGTCTGTTTTCTTC
>CAYZRT010000223.1:0-1927 GCA_964480875.1 uncultured Smithella sp.
ATGCCAGAGTTTTCCTGCTGATAAGGCACATATATCACCATTTCCGGCCGTAACCATCTCAACACATTCAGGACGGACTGTTAATTTTCTTAATATGGAAAAATTTCTCAGCCAGAATATATTAATTCCTGTCGGTATATGAGCTACCCTGTTAAATTTAGTATCATTGCTGTCCAATCTATAGATGATCATGCCTCTTGTAGCCCAAAGATTGCCATCCTCATCATATTCCTGCACAATGAGTTCTTTTGCCCGCATGCATGACATACCAAAGGCTGAATCTGCAGTAAGTTCTATGTGTTTTGGACCAGTGTAATCTATAGGAAGATAAACACCCAGGATAAATACAAACAAAGAAAGTACTGAAAAAACAAAAGTTTTGTTTTTTATGAATCTGAAAGACATATCCTTTAAAAATTAATTGTTGTCAATGAAAGGAAATTTCGTCCGAAAAATAATTAAAATTCTTTATAATCAAAATCAGAAATGCCCTGGTCAATATATTGTGGAAGCGCACTACTAGCCAATTTAAAAAGGTATGTCAACGATATGGTTTAATTGGTCAAAATTTATAAAAACCATTAATTTAGATTTTTAATTTTCTTACGTTTATGATATTTATGGTTTAATAAGGACTCAGATTGGAAAGAGGACATGAACAGTTGATAAAAAAATCTGTTAAGATTTCGTATGTTAACAGTATATACATTGTGGTAAGAGGAAAGAATTCATTATAATAATTTATCGTGTAAATGTTCAGTTAACATTGATGAGTCAGAAACTATTATACAGGCGACAATATGTACTCAGCAGTTTTCCGATAAGTAGTATCCAGGGGTGGCTAACGGATTCTTTCAATTTTAAAAATAAAAACATTTCTCTGCAATATCATCCTGATTTAACGTATCATAGAGAAAAGGTCGATTCCAGGGAATTATTCATTTTAGGGTATATTCTCGATCCTGCAAATCCCGGCTATGATAATTGTACTATTCTTAAAAACCTTCTTAAGAATATCAATTATAGTGATTTGGTGAAGGCTCTTGAAAAATATAATGGCAGATTTGTTCTTATTTATAAAGATCAGAATAACCTGAATATTGTCGGTGATGCTGTTGGTTTTCGTCAGATTTACTATTTCTATACTGCTAATGGTGATTTTATTTGCGGATCTACTTCAAACCTGATTTCAAAGCTTTTTAATATTCCGGTTACCAGTGACAACAACATTCTTTCATTCTATAAATCGAAAGAATTCAAGAATTCAAATCATATCTGGGTTGGAAATCAGACTTTATATGATGGTATATTTCAGCTACTGCCAAATTATTACCTGGATGTACCTGCACGAAAATATGTACGATACTGGCCTGCAGAGCCGATTACAAAAATTGATGCTGATGAATGTGCTGAAAGATGTGCCGGGATTATCAGAGGCACCTTTTTAAGTGCACTTAACAGATACGAACTTCATATGGGTGTGACAGCAGGCTGGGATTCAAGACTACTTTTGTCAGCAACCCGGGATTTTAAGGATAAAATTTTTTATTATGTAAATAAAGGTCCTGATCATAGTACTTATTTAAGAGATCTGGAAATCCCCAGAAAGCTTTCTGAAAAACTTGGCATCAGTATTAATATTCTTGAGATTGATAAAGAAGTTGACAAAAAGTTTAGCGAAATATTTTTCATCAATGAAATTCTTGCAAGGCCCCAGTTGATGCCGATTTTTTATGATGCTTACAAGCGTAAAAATGACAACAAATTTACGGTTAGTGGTACAATGGGCAACGGGTTGGCCAGAATTTATATGAGAATACCGGAAGGAGCTGATTTGAATGGCAATTCAGTTGCTGCCCTGTCAAAGCTAATTGGATCTTCATATGCCGTTGAAAGATTAAACCAATGGGTACTTGAAGTTAAGTCT
>CAYZRT010000224.1:0-1906 GCA_964480875.1 uncultured Smithella sp.
ATCAGATCATGCGGCATCATGGTTTCGATATCCTGCAGGCTCATTTTTTCCTTGATGGCCCTTTCCATGCGCACCAGTCCGATACGGTACTGATTCTCAATCAGTTCGCCAACGGAGCGTACTCTGCGATTTCCCAAATGATCGATATCATCAACACTGCAGTCTCCAACGCCGTTTTTCAAATCAATCAGATATTTTACAGCGGACAGAATATCTTCATTACTCAATGTCGTGGTATCGGTCGGCACATTCATGTGGAGTTTATAGTTCATTTTAGCGCGGCCGACATTGGACAAATCGTAAGTTTCGGGTTCAAAGAAAAGGCTCTTGAAGAATCTATCCGCCGTTTCCGGCGTGGGCGGATTACTGGGGCGCAAGCGACGATAAATTTCCATGACCGCGTTTTCAGTGGTATCAACCTTATCCAGCAACAGCGTATCTCTGATGGAAGCATTATCCATGTCTTCATCAACGTGAATAACTTTTAACTCTTTGATGCCCTTCTCTTTGATGATTTCCATACAGTTTGCAGGCAATTCCTCATTGCAACGGAAAACAATCTCACCGTTTTCCTGATCAAGAATATCCTGTGAAGGAATTTTACCCGCTAACTCGCTTTCACTGAACGCTACCCGTTTAATGCCAGCATCCTTCATTCTTTTTATATGGGGTTTTGCAAACTTGCGTCCTTTCTTGACTATCACTTCAGCGCTTTTAGTATCTTTCACATCTTCCGGCGCTTTTTGTCCGATAAGGGATTCATCAACGGCGAAGTAGATTTTTTTATTTTCGATGAAAACCGTATTGACGCTGTAGAAATAATTTAGAATAAATTCCGTAGAATTACCCAAGGCTTTCAACAAAATGGTAACCGGCATTTTTCTCCGCCGGTCAATTCTTACATAAAGAATGTCCTTGGAATCAAACTCCAGATCCAGCCAGGACCCCCTGATTGGAATCACGCGCGCTGAGTAGATTAATTTGCCGCTGGCGACAATTTTTCCTTTGTCGTGATCAAAAAAGATACCGGGTGAACGATGCAATTGATTGACAATAACCCTCTCGGTTCCGTTGATGATGAAAGTCCCGTTTTCAGTCATCAATGGAATTTCACCGAAGTATACTTCTTGTTCTTTTATATCACGAATTTGTTTTGTTTCAGTTGTTTCTCGATTACTTTTACCGTCCGTTGAACGATCAACATCAAAAACAACCAGCCTGACCACTATTTTCAACGGAGCGGCATAGGTCATTCCTTTTTGAATACATTCTTTGACATCATATCGGATATCACCCAGCTTATAACTGACAAATTCCAGAGAACATTTCCCGCTGAAATCAGAAATGGGGAATACACTCTTAAAGGCACCCTGCAAACCGAAATTGCCCCGTTTCGCGGGCGCAATTTCCTTTTGGAGGAATTTCTCATAAGATTGTGTCTGAATATCAATTAGATTGGGGATATCCAGTATCTTTTTAACCTGACCAAAATTTTTTCTAAAGTCTCCCATGGCATCCTTGCAAATTAATTTTATATTTGGAGATTGAGTTATTTGATTTCAACGGTTCCGCCCACTTCTTCTATCTTCTTCTTAATGTCGGCGGCTTCATCTTTGGAAACACCTTCTTTGATGGGCTTGGGTACGCCTTCCACCAAATCTTTAGCTTCCTTCAATCCTAAATTAGTAATCGCGCGAACAACCTTGATCACCTGAATCTTTTCCGCGCCGAAACCGGTAAGGATAGCATCAAACTCGGTTTTTTCTTCAGCAGCGGCGGCAGGAGCGGCGGCGCCACCAACAGCAACAGCTGCCATCATCGGAGCAGCAGCTGAAACACCGAACTTCTCTTCCAATTCTTTGACCAGAGCAGAAAGCTCTAATACCGTCATTCCTTCAATAAATTT
>CAYZRT010000225.1:0-1886 GCA_964480875.1 uncultured Smithella sp.
GCTGTGTTCAAGACGACCAGGAAATTCTTATCGTAACACTGGTGAATTCCGCGGTGGATAATTTTTCCACGCGCATCGCCGCCTTCATGAAAGAGGCAGGCCTTTTGGAGAATATGGGCTACCGTGTGCGCACACTGCACGGCCTGGCTCACGACATTGTTCGTGATAGGCCTGACCTGGTCAATCTTTCCGAGCGCTTCACCATCCTCGACGAGACCGAATCCGCGCGCATGATCGAAGCCGCAACAGCGGTCTACCTACGCGAACATCCCGAATTAGCAAAAGGACTGGTAGACCCTGCCATTGACCTGCACGAAGAACCCCGGACACAAAAAGCCTGGAATGAAATGGTCACGACCTTGAACGTGAATTTCATCAGTCAGGCCAAGGACCTGCAATTGGAAGCAGCAGACATCAGGGAAAGAATTGGGAAATACAACCTAGACGATGCCTTATTGGAAATGGCCACCCAGATCTATACTGATTACCAGCGCGGGTTGAAATCCCGCGGCGCGGTTGATTTTTCCGATCTCATCCGCCTGGCCTATCAGGCACTTTTGGCGGATCAGGAATTCTTGGAAAGATTGCGTTACCGTTGGCCTTATATCCTTGAAGATGAAGCACAGGATTCCTCTCAGATACAGGAAAAGATCCTCAGGCTGCTGACAGGTTCTGAGGGGAACTGGGTGCGCGTGGGAGATACCAATCAAGCCATCTACGAGACATTCACCACGGCCAGCCCCATGTTCTTGCGTAATTTCTTGCGCGAGAAGAACGTGACTGCCAAGGACCTGGCCAATTCCGGACGCTCTAACAGAAGCATCATCAAGCTTGCAAATTCGCTCAATCAATGGACCCAGGAATCCCACCCGGTTGAGGAACTGCGCAGTTCCCTTACACTGCCCCTCATCGTCGCCGCACCAAAAGGCGACCCGCAGCCCAATCCACCCGACCACGGCCAATCCATCTATATCCTTAAATCAGCTATCAATTCTGATCGTGAGGTCAGGATGGTGGTGGATTCGATCAAGACCTGGCTGCCTGAGCATCAGGATAAGACCGTGGCCGTGCTTTGCCCCATCGCTTTCCATGCCGAGAAGGTGGTGGAAGCCCTGGAAGCCAGCAGCATAGAAGTGGTGGAAATGCTTAAGAGCACTCAATCCACGCGGCGAGTGACGCGCCTGCTCGAAAAAGTCTTGCTTAGCCTGGCCGACCCGTCGGCGGTCAACAAACTAAGCGCTGTCTTTCAACTGCTCCTGCAGGAGGACCCTGAATTTGATGAACACAAACAGGATGCAACGATCTTGCTCACGCAGTTAAAAAAAATACGCCAACTGGAAGACCTACTTTATCCTGTCGATCTCATGGAATGGTCAGAAATCCTGCAAACAGGTGAAATCCATGCCTTTGTTGCTACCCGTTTCTCAAAATTCCTCACCGATATGGTGCGATGGCAAAATGCCACACCCCTGCCAATCGACCAACTGATCTTGACCATTGGCAGGGACTTGTTTACTGCCCCTCACGACCTGGCTCTGACACATAAACTGGCGTTATCCCTTGAGATCAGCGCGCGCAATCATCCGGAATACCAGCTGCCTCAGTTCGCCCTTGAGTTGGCAGAAATTGCCTCCAATGAGCGCAAGTTTTCTGGCTTCAGTGAAGACGACACGGGTTTCAATCCTGAAGCGCATAAGGGAAAAGTACTCGTCACCACCTTTCACAAAGCCAAAGGGTTGGAATGGGACCGGGTATACCTGCTGTCGGTCAATAATTACGATTTCCCATCCGCACAGGAATATGATGAATACAAGGGCGAGAAATGGTTCGTAGCGGGTAAACTCAACCTTGAAGCGGAACTGCTCGCCAGGCTCAAAGCCCTGGCA
>CAYZRT010000226.1:0-1813 GCA_964480875.1 uncultured Smithella sp.
AACGTCCCGATGGACGCCAGATCACCGATATCCGCCCCATATGGTGCGAAGTCGGCGTCAGCCCTCGTGCCCACGGTTCGGGCCTGTTCACCCGCGGTGAAACTCAGGTGATCACTCTGGCTACGCTTGGAACTCCAAAAGAAGCCCAGGAGATCGATACCCTGTCTCCGATGGACAGCAAACGTTACATGCACCATTACAATTTCCCGCCATATTCCACCGGTGAGGTGAAAAGAATGGGCGGCCAATCACGCCGCGAGATCGGTCATGGTGCACTGGCTGAACGCGCCCTCATCCCGGTCATTCCCCCTGAATCCGAATTCCCCTACACCCTGCGCCTGGTCTCAGAAGTCCTGGCATCCAATGGTTCTTCCTCCATGGCGTCCGTGTGCGGTTCCACCCTGGCATTGATGGATACCGGTGTACCGATCAAGGCTCCCGTGGCCGGTGTTGCCATGGGTTTGATCAAAGAAGATGACCGCTTCGTTGTCCTTACCGACATCCAGGGAGCGGAAGATCACCTTGGTGATATGGACTTCAAAGTGGCCGGCACCACCCAGGGCATTACCGCCCTGCAAATGGACATCAAGATCAAAGGCATCACCGCAGAGATCATGCGCCAGGCCTTGAGCCAGGCCCACGAAGCCCGTCTCTTCATCCTGGATAAGATGCTCGAGGTTATTCCGGTTCCCCGACCTGAACTCAAGAGCTTCGTTCCACGCATTTCCATCGTCAAGGTTCCTGTTGATAAGATCGGTGCTATCATCGGTCCCGGTGGCAAGAACATCCGTGCCCTGCAGGAAGAGACCGGCACCAAGATCGACATCGACGACGACGGTACGGTTTATATCGCTGCTACTGACAGCAATGCCGAAGCAGCTGCCCGCGAACGCATCGAAGGCCTAACCGAGACTCCCATGGTTGGTCGTATCTATACCGGCAAGGTAGTCCGCGTGGCCGATTTCGGCGCATTCGTTCAAATCCTGCCCGGTGTGGATGGCATGGTACACATTTCCCAGCTTGACAGCGAAAGAGTCGAGAAGGTTGAAGATGTGGTCAAAATGGGTGATGAGCTTACCGTTATGGTGACCGCCATCGACGAAAATGGCAAGATCCGTCTTTCTCGCCAGGCAGTGCTCGAGGGCTGGACAGTTGAAGAAGCCCAGGAACGCGACCGCGGCGGCAAGTCCGGCGGCAACGGCGGCGGACGATCGCGTGGGGGTTCAGGCGACCGGCGTGGCGGCAGAGGTGGATATAACAACCGTGGTGGTGGAGATCGCCGCGGTGGCGATCGCAGCAACAGCGATAGACACTAACAAACAAAAAGAGCCATCAGAGATAACCTGATGGCTCTTTTTTCTCTGTTAAGGTTCACGGGCGCATTTGTAATTCCTGCACCTGATCTGAAGACAATGCCCAGATGTTGTTTTGCGTATCAATCGCCATCGCGGTGATGTTGATTAACAACGGGATATCATCGATAAACGCGAAATTGCTGTCGTACACGTGAATCGTATAACTCTCCAGAACATAGACCCTGCCCTGCCCATCCACAGCAATATCATCCACCCACTTGAACGATCCAGGAGCATCGTCTGAAGGGGTGAATCGATCGATGAAGTTTAAATTTTTATCAAATGCGAAAATGGTTGAATCGCTTTCCGCGTAGATCGTTCCATTTCCATCTACTGTGATCAGGACCTCTGTCTGCGCTTTATTTGTGAGCAACCTGATGAACGCCTGTTTGGTATACATCACATTCAAATCGCGATCGAACATCACCAGATCAACACGATGGCCGGGGTCATCAGAA
>CAYZRT010000227.1:0-1810 GCA_964480875.1 uncultured Smithella sp.
AGTGCCGTGGGCGAAAAAACCACCTCACTGTCGGGCATGACCGTGATCGAGTCAAAAACGTCGCTCAGCACGTCCGGGATGATTAGCAAAATTCCAGGGCTGATCAGGCCGGTCGGGGGAACGCTTTCACTGTAAGTGATCTGGTCGGCGTTGACCCCGAATCTGCCTAAAATCGAAGGCAGTGTATCTCCGCTTTGCGTGTAATACTGGATGGGTGGGTTTGCTGTGGACCGTGGATCCAGCGTGGCGGTGGCTGTGGCCGTGACGTTGGTCTTGGGCACGTCCGTGAAGGTTGGCAGCGACGTGGCGGTTTCGGAGGGTTTGACCGTGACTTCGATTTCGACGGTGGGTGTGGCGGCTACGGGCAGGGTGGGGAAGGGTGTGGTCACGATCCCCGCCGCTTTAGCCGTGGCAGTCAATTGCACCGGGCTCACGTAACCCTGCGAACATGCCAGCGTGGCAAGTAGCAGGCACATTAAAACGCAAAGGGTTTGTATCTTCTTAACGCGTGATCTGATTTTCATCGATGCGGCCACTCCATGCGATTAACGTCTGCCCGTCCCGGGTGAGCGTTCCATTATATTGCACACCCTTGCCTGCGGAGATCCAGCCTTCCAGGTTCATCGGCAGATCACGATCGGCAGCGATCCAGACACCATTATACCTTCGCGCGATATGAAAGTGTGTGCCGGTGGAGACCCCTCCTTCACAGGAAGGGTGCCCGATACGTTCACCCGCCTTGATGTAAGTGCCCGCAGCAACCCGGTCTCGCGTTTCGATGTGCGCGTAAAGCAGCGTCCAGCCGGTTTGCTCCAGTCCGTCGCCGTCCAGGTCGAGTACCACCGCGCCGTCTTTGGCTCTTGCCACCAGTCCGTCGGCAGAAGCTGTCACCCACGCGTCTGAGCGGAAACAGCCCGACGCGTCTCCGGAGGGGGAAAAATCAAGCGCCGCCCAGGCTGAACCGCTTCCCCAGCCTCCGTGCGGGCCGCTTGTATAAGACCATATCACGCCGCTTTCGAAGGGCAGCAGCAGATCGGGCTGGGCTAGATCCGCGGGCAGAAGGTTTTCCACACTCAAGTCAAAGGGGATGCCGAAAAAGGACGCAAAGGTCGCGTAAACACCACCCTCCGAGATGGCCTGCATGTAGCCACTGCGGTGATGCAGCAGGCTGGCAAGGTATTGAACGGCCGCCGTACCGGGGTTGATGATCTGCGACAGCATGACCACGCGGTTGTCTGCCAGGATCACGTAGGGCAGCGCGTTGATTTCGTATAGATAATAAGCGCGGTTCAGTTGGTCTGCCGTCCATGCCAGTTGCTTGTAAAGACCTTTGCGCTCGACCTCAAAGCGCCCCATTGGAAATTCGATGAGCGAAGGGTCTATATTTTTCCGCGTCACCCAGCCGGATTGATATTCAAGAAGGGCCAGCAGCAAACGTGGATTGACCGAATATTCATAGCTGACGCGTCTTACGATCTGCGCCCCGCTCAGTCTTTGCTTGTCCACTTCCTCGCTGTAAACATTCAAGGTGCCCGCTTGTTGAGCGACGAAGGCCTCCACGTCCAGGGTGGCGCTGGCAGGCCCGTAAACCAGTTCGCTGTCTGGAATGATCTTGAAGTCGGAGTAGGCGGGCTCTGCCTGGGGGGCGGGGAGGGTGAGCGTTTGCCCGACCTTGAGCGCGCTGGGCGTAACTTCGGGGTTTGCCCCCGCCACCACGGAATAAGGCAGGTTGTAGCGATTCGCGATCCATGCCATGTTATCACCTGACTGCACCGTGTAAGGAAGGCTGTCCGTGCGCAGGGTGGGCAGG
>CAYZRT010000228.1:0-1791 GCA_964480875.1 uncultured Smithella sp.
CGGCTTTAGCCCCGTCCTGTTTTTTACCATATAATCAGCGACCCTGTCACAATAAATCTTTAAAGCTTTCCTATAGCCCGTCTCCGACCATTTGCCCGACTCATACGCCTCGTCAATTATTTTAACCATGTCCTGATCCTGCGCTATATCCGTTAATGTGCGCATGACTGTCTCGTCACCGCTTACGCCCATCTTGTTAGCCATATAATCAATTATCGCCCGCGAAGCGGCTTTGGGGTCTCCGCCGCCTTCGTTAATCACCTTGCGCGCCGCCATTTCCTCCGAATAATTCTTTGCCGCGTCCAGTTCGTTTGCAAACTCCGCAGGATAATACGCGCTGAAGTGGTAGAGCGTGAACATGACGGTATGGGTACTCTCGTTCTTGCTTTCCGCCGGCGTGTAGTCCCATTGCTCACCGTCGTAGTACCCGAGACAGAGCAGCAGCGGGTCGTCCACAATGTCTGGATCATATCGATATACGAGCGTAGCTACTTCATCCAGTCGGGTCGGTTCGGTTTCGATGCTGTATGCCTCGCCCAGCGGCTCAGCGTACTGCATTTCAGGCGCACTGTCCGTAGAAACAACACGCAGCTCTATATCTGCCATGCCGTCGCATGCATTTGCCGGCAGGGATAGGGTAAAATCATTTTCTGAGAGGTTACCGAAGCAAATAGTACCATCTTCCGCTGTTTCCTTAACATTCGCAGATGAACCCTCAGTCTGTAAACGAGACTTCAGTTGCCAGTTCTCCACTTCACACTGACCGCTTCCATTGTTGCCTGTTGCCACAACGTTCCCGTCTTCACGCAAGCCGATTGTGTGCATCTGTCCTGCTGAAACAGCGATGATGCCCGACCAGTCCTGAACATTACACTGCCCGTGGTCATTGCGGCCGGCCGCGACGACTGTGCCGTCTTTCCGAAGGCCGATGGTATAATTCTCACCCGCCGCGATGGCAATGATGTCGGTCCAGCCGCTGACCTCACATTGCCCATGTTGGTTCATGCCCGTGGCTATGGTTGTTCCGTCGCTCTTTATCCCTACGCTGTGCCAAGACCCGGTAGCTACTGAGATGATGTCAGTCCACCCAGGGATTTCCGCTTTTTCTTTCTCGCTAATGAAACCGGTAATGACTACCGTGCCGTCCTTGCGCAGCCCGATGGTTTGTTCTCCATGGGCGGAGACAGCGATAATGCCACTCCAATCCTCCACAGCACAGCCACTTGTATAGGAAGGGGCTGTTGCCACGACGGTTCCGTCCTCCTTCAAGCCCACCGTATAGGACTGCCCTGTGGCAATGGCGATGATATTCCGCCAGTTTTCCACGTCGCACTGCCTCTGCATGTTGTATCCCACGGCAACGACCGTGCCGTCCTGCCTCAGGCCAACCGTATGCGCATGTTCTGTATCGACCGCGACGATATCGGACCAGTCCCCGACATCGCATTGCCCATAATGGTTCAGACCCGCCGCGACGACCGTGCCGTCCGGTTCGATACCGATCGTTTGATTCGCACCGGCAGAAAGGATTGGCTGGGAACTGGCAGCATCTCCTTTGTGCGTTTCTTCGAAATTGAGGTCTGCTGGTTTGCTTTCGGGCAGGATCGCTTCAGGTTCTTTCGGTGAAGGCGAAGGATCCGCCTGTTCTGTGACTGGCGTATGAACTGGACCGGAAGCCAGCCTCCAGTCCTCAACATCGCACTGGCCCTCGCTGTTGAAGCCCATGGCAAGCACTTGGCCGTCTTGCGTGACCCCAAGGGAGTGATATCTTCCGGCGCCGATTGCTCTTAT
>CAYZRT010000229.1:0-1676 GCA_964480875.1 uncultured Smithella sp.
CAGGTTATGCCGGCGATATTGACCTTTACATTGACAATGAAATGATCCGGAATGTAAGCTTTGAGGCCACAACCGACTGGCAGGATTGGGAAAGCTATATAGACAATATCCCACTTACAGAAGGTCTCCATATTATGAAATTACATTTTAATGCAGCCGGGGTGAACATTAACTGGATCGATTTCGAGTGGAAATTCCCGCTGGTTATCGATAACGTAGCCGGCAATAATATCCTTGTTTATCCGGTACCTGCTACAGATTTTCTAAATGTTGATTTTAATGAAATCAAAGATAGGATTACCCTGGAACTCTATGCGCCCGATGGCCGATTGGTATATCAACGTTTATTTGAAAATACTTCATACGCAACAGTAGATATTGCTGCTTTGAAAAAAGGCATGTACTTGCTTAAAATCAGCTTTGGCAGCGGATCATATACCGGCAGGGTGATTAAAAATTAGAAAACCCAGCTATCGTAATTATCATCGATGGCTGTTTAAAGTCATTCTGTGTGTCCTCTGAGATTCTCTGTGTAAGTTTATAATTATTTGTTACACAGAGGATCTTCAGGGATATTCTGAGAAGAAAAATACAAATTATTCATCTTAAGAATGACTTTTGACAGCTGCTTTTTATTTAAGCATAAAGCAATGTGGCTTAATCCAAATATTCCCGGGTTACATATATTATCGCAGACCAAATGTGTATTGAAAACATATTAAGTTTTATTCCCGTAAAATCATAGGAGTTTAATGTGTTATGCAATTAATGAATGGATTTATAAAGATAAATATATGAAAATCAATTTGCTTTTAAGTAGTGTTATTGTAATGATGACAGCATCTTCGTGCTTTTTCAGTGATGAAGATAATCAAGAAAAAGACAGGTACTCATTCTGGAAAGGTGACATTACCAATTACTACTATATTCTTGATATGAATGACCAGAGATTGCATAAGGTCAATGGCAAACCATTCATGGTACTTGAATATGATCCCTTGACCGGTGTGCCCCTTAAGTGTGAATTCGGTCTCAGCGAAGCAACAAATGAATATATGCCTGGGATGGAAGGTGCTATTCCGGAGCCATTTTTAAGCGCAGAAACATTGGAATACGCAGAAAAACTAGGGCTAACAGGTTCAGTAAGCCTTTTATGCAGTATGTACAATGAAATAACAACTTCCGAAGAACTAAGCGCTGGAGGTTTCGAGTTTTCTGTCGATAAGGGTTCAGACCCCTGGGGCCATGAAATACTTCATTTTTCATATACCTTCGATGGTATGACAGGTGAGATCATCAATGATGAAGTAACCTGGGGCGGCCGTGTATCAGAAATTCAGGCTTTCAAAATGCTCAGAAAATTTAATGACAATACTGTAGACTAAAATATATAACTGTTTTTCCATGATTATCAGGTAGAAATCAGGAAGGGGTGTATCAAAGCTATGTTGAAACACCCCTTTCTGTTTATTCAATTATTGCTGACTAATCAGCCTGAATACTCATTGTCTTTCTTGCTGAATATGCAGGTGTTTTCATCACATAATAATAAGCTCCGGAAGCAAGGTTTTTGGTACTGAATTCTACTTTATGGGTCCCGCGGCTATAATCCCTACCAGCCAGTTCCGTGATTTCCTTTCCGAGCATATTATACACCTTCAGAGATACATAAGAAT
>CAYZRT010000230.1:0-1652 GCA_964480875.1 uncultured Smithella sp.
CCTGCGTCGCAATGCGCTGTTCCATCAGTTGTTACAAGCGTTGATCGAGTTGGCGTCGGCGGGAAGTGAGGAAAGGGCGTTGCTGGAGAGTATAAGCAATTATTTGGGGGTAAAAGGGACGAAGACAGCTGCGCAAGCCCATCTCTATATAACGGGAAGTGAGAGATGAACTTTTCAGTGTTTTCCTGGTTGCCCAGATATCTCCCATTACCGATTCGCGGAGCTCCATCGCCGACGGATTGGCGGCAATGGTTAATTGAGCTTGATCCACCATCAACGATATTGCATAAGCAGATCCAAGGAGAGAAAATCAAAGCCAGCCTTCACCGAATTCTCATTGAGGCTGGGATTGCACTCACAGAAGCGGAAAAGAGCATAGAACCTCAATCTCAGTTTGCCTTGCTCCGTTATGGCCCAGATTTTCAGGGAACAGCCCCCAACCTCAGACTCAAAACCGCTGTAAAGGACAGGGACTCGCATCTCAAGGGAACACTCAGTGATGAGATCGCGGTTGGTATATGCTGCTATCTTCTGCGTGAATATTTGGGTGTAGTCCACATCGCGGACGTTAAACCATTGCTTGGGCGTTCAGTTCAGCTAGTTTCCGATAGCAAGGAAACTCCTGATTTTTATTGCATTGATTGGCAAGATCAGGTCGTCTTTGCCGAAAGCAAGGGTACCACAGGAGGGAAGACGGGATTGCAGGCCCCGCTGCTGAAAGGGTGGAGACAAGTTCAAAATGTGGAATCCACAACACGTAGTACACGGGAATCTTGTGGCCGGGTAGTGATCGGTACTAGTTTGGCAATTGAAGGTGTCAGCAATGAAGACACGTTTACTGTGATTAGAGATCCGGAAGGTAACCGCGGTGGATGGGATCACGCAAATGATGATTTTCCTATTCGCCAGGCTTATGCAAAGGTTTTCAACTATGCCGGACAGTACACCATTGCTGCCTCTCTGCTTCAGCGTGAACCTTGGCAGCCTTTGGCAAACGATATAGCCCTTATTGATACAAGTTTTCGCGTTACACCGTTAGGAATGTTGCCCACGGGAGATTTGTTGACGCTTTATACGGATATTTATAATGCGCTCGCGGAAATTCCATTGGGCGATAAGCTCATCTCTTATTTAATCCGCGCACTTTCTGAGTTTTCCAGATTTCGTGAACGACTCAGTAGTGTTATCACCTTACCCAATGGCGTGGTCGTAATCCCACGGGAGGTTTTGATGGAAACATTATCTTGGACACCCTGGCATCACGTCGTCGCCCTACGCGACGATCTGCGCTCCGGCGCGCTTTCGCTGGCATCCTTCGCCGCCGATCTCTACGAGGTCGCTATGCAGAAAGGCCAGCGCCCGCTCTACGAAGACCCGGCGCAATTCTTCGCCCTCACCTACCCCACCTACAACCTGCGCGAGTTGGCGAAGGATGTCGTGCAGCGCCTGGCCGGTAAGAACCAGAAAGCTGTCCGCCAACTGGAACTCACCTACGGTGGTGGCAAGACCCACACCCTCATCACGCTCTACCACCTGGTCAACGATCCAGCCCAACTGCCCACGTTACCGGCAGTGCAGGAGTTCATCCAGCACATCGGGATGACACCGCCACAAGCGCGCGTGGCCTTGCTGCCTTTTGATAAACTCGATGT
>CAYZRT010000231.1:0-1559 GCA_964480875.1 uncultured Smithella sp.
GTGTGTGACCAGCGTTCTGGGCGGCCTTAAGTCGTGGCGTAGCGGGCGTTTGGCCAGACTTGACGCCATTGACCGTTTCTGTCCAGCGTATCGAGGGCCGCGACGGCCGTGGCGTTGGGCCGGTCCCAACGGCGGCCATAGCCCTTTAGCCGCTTCGTGCATAGTTTGCACTGCGATTCCGTCGGGCCGCTGCCGATTTGCCAGCCACGCTCCCGGAACTCCGGATAGCGGATCATTCCCCGCCGCGCCGAGATGAAGTGAATCAGCCGATCGGCCGCTTTGCGTTTCACCTTGCCTCGCAAAGTTGTTCGCCACGGCAAGAGGCGTTCCCAGCCCGCCGCGCAGCCCTCGTGCTTGAAAACGTGCATCAGTTCGTCTGCCCATGCCTTGCCTTCGGGCGACTCCTCGCCGAACACTTTGCGCCGCGCGCGATGAACATTTTCGCTCAAGTGGTAGAAGTCCAGGCCTAAGGCGTCCAACTCGGCGAAGTGCAACTGCATCTGTTGGCGAATCCACGTTGCCCCGTCCACCAAGCCCACGCGCTCGTCGGCCTTTTGGAATCGCAGCCTGTCCGCTTCACGACGAAGCAGTTTACCCGCCGCAACGTGATTGCCGTGCGTGAACGCCACATGCTGATGCTTTCCGCCCTCGCTATAAAAGAAGGCGACTTTGAACTCTTTCCAAGACCGATCCGAGCCTCGCCGTCTCGGCGGCAAAGGCTTGCATTTCTTGCCGATGCGACGACGCTTGGCTTTGACCTTATCGCGGCGTTTGATCTTTTCGGCGTCGGTGATGATCGGCACCATCACGCCGTCGCAGCCCGTGTAAACCCGCGTTTTCCCGCCATTTTGGCCCTCAGGCACAGCGCAATCTTCCGCACGCCACGTCACGGCGATGGCGTCGTCTTGCTGGGCTTTCAACACGCCGCGCCCAACCGCCTCCACCACTTGCCGCAACCGCTCGCCGCTGAGCTTCACTTGGGCCGTTCGCTCCAGAGCCGCCGCCGCGCGAAGGAAACTCGTCGCCGACAAGTTCACGCGAGCGGCCATCTCCAAAACGCCGGGCGTGATCGTTGCTCCGCCGCGATCGAGAACCGCGTCCGCCGGCGCGACGCTGCCGAGTTGCGATCCGTGCCACCAGCGACGCACGATTTTGATCTGGCCGTTGATGGTGAGAACTCGGTGCGACTGCCGACCTTTATTCGCCAGCCGCTTTTTCGTCGTCGGATGGTGCGGAGGGGGGAAAAGCGGCTTCCGCCGCATCGACCCGCTTCTGCACGGCACGCTCGAAAACCTTTTGCCGCATCTTCGCACAAAGGTCGCGCACCTGCTCCTCGCTGCCGGCGATCCACTGCCCGTCCGGCGCGTCGTTGACGGCATCCATTACGTCCTTGGCGAACTCCTCGAACTCCTGCTTCATCGAATCGGCGAACTGCTGCGGTGAAACTCGCGGCGACTTTTCCATCTCGCGCTCCTTGCGTGTCGGAATGGGAATGCAAACCCCTACGCAAGTAGTTTACCCAAGCCCCCCAAATCGCGCCAGTGGAAATTGTCACGCAC
>CAYZRT010000232.1:0-1558 GCA_964480875.1 uncultured Smithella sp.
TTTTTCTATTGACAAATAAAAAATGCTGATTATAATATCGTTGAAATCAAAAAACTTGAAAGGAGATTTTTTATGGACAACAAAGATAAGACCAAGCAAATGATTGATTATCATAAGGCGGCCTTTGAGACATATTACAATTCCGTGCAGATGCTTCAGGATCAAACAACCAAAGCTCTGGATAATATGCTCAAACAGTCTCCCTGGATTCCGGCGCAGACGAAATCATTCATCAACGAATGGATTAGCATTTACAAAAAAGTCACTGCCGATTTTAAAGAGTCCGTTGATCAAAACTATGCCAAAATGGAAGAGTTCCTGAATTCAACATCCGAAACGGCCAGTCCCAAAAGTAAGAAGTAGAAATAAATAATTTTTACAAACAATTAAACAAAAAATAATTTAATGGAGGAAATAAATATGGATCCCAAACAAATCGCTAAGCAGATGGTTGACTTTAACAAAACAGCTTTTGACAATTCATTTGAGGCTATGTCCGCACTTCAGGACCAGGCTGAAAAAATGTTTATCGCTTCAATGGAGCAGACTTCTTTTTTTCCGGCGGAAGGGAAAAAACTCATCAACGAATGGATAAAAACCTATAAAAAAGGCCGCGAGGATTTCAAAGCCGCCGCTGATGAAAACTTTAAAAAAGTAGAAGTATATTTTTCAGCAAAATAAGAAAATTTATTTTTTAACATTTCAAAAGGCAGTTGTGAAAAAAAGCAACTGCCTTTTTTAATTTTGTGTCTATTCCAGAAGGTCAGCCATATAAGCAATCATTTCTTTTGTCATTCCCGGATAGACGCCAATCCAAAAAGTATCTTCCACGATTCTATCGGTATTTTTAAGTTTGCCGACCACTCTGAATCCGGTTTTCTTTTTCCGCATTTCATCGAAGCAGGGATGCCGCAAAATATTTCCGGCAAACAGCATCCTCGTTTGAACACCGTTTTCTTCAAGACGGTTGACGACATCACTTCTGAGGACGCCATCCCTGACGGTTAAAAGAAAACCGAACCAGCTCGGATCGGAATTTTTCGACGGTTCGGGGAGAATATATTTGTGGCCGAGATGTGATACTTTTTCTTTCAGCAGATTCCAGTTCTTTTTTCGTGTTGCAATGAAGGCGGGCAATTTTCCCAACTGCGCGCAACCGATGGCCGCCTGCATATCCGTAACTTTCAGATTATATCCAAAATGAGAATAAACATATTTGTGATCATAACCAAGCGGCAGTTCGCCGAATTTCCGTGTGAATCTTTTGCCGCAGGTATTATCTTTTCCGGAAGGACAGAAACAGTCCCTTCCCCAGTCCCGAAGCGACAGGATAATTTTCGATAAATCGGAGTCGTCGGTATAGACAGCCCCGCCCTCTCCCATGGTCATATGATGAGGCGGATAAAAGCTGGAAGTTCCGATATGGCCGAAGGTCCCTGTGTATTTCCATTCGTTTTTGTATTTGTATTTTGACCCCAGCGAATCGCAGTTATCCTCTATCAACCAGAGTTTGTTTTCATCGCAAAACTTTTTCACTTTTTCGATATCGAAAGGATTG
>CAYZRT010000233.1:0-1553 GCA_964480875.1 uncultured Smithella sp.
AACTGTTCAACACAATTAAGAACACAATGTGCCACTTCGGTATAATCAAACAACAATTCTTCAATACTCTCGTCATCAATTGTTAAAAGTATAGTTTCTTCCCTGAATGTTACATTTGTGATCCCTGAATTTAATAAAACATTAGCATAAAATAGTTGTCCGTCTGTATCTTCCTCATGTTGTATTCCTTCTCCCAGAAAATGTAAAGTTCCTTTTACCAGCAAAAATAAAGCGTGTTCTTTCATATGTTGCCGAAGATCGATGGTGGTACCCTCAGCATATTTTATTTCAGTAAATGTGTGGGCAAATTCTATTAAAAGATTTTCCTGCATCTGATAAAATTTTTCAGAATTCTTTAAAAGTCTGAACTTATCTATCAGTAGCATTTTTTCACCTTTTTCCACCATATTTAAAGTATCCTTTAGCTGCAAACGTATCTGAGGATCAAGTCTTTCGGCAACCGATTCGTAGAGCATCGGATTTATTTTATGGATAACTGTTGCTGCAACCTCCCTTAACAGACGATTGGGATGAAAGAGATTTGCAATCAGCTCATGGTTCACCTCAAAGTCGGGCATATTGATTGCAATTTGCATAGCACACAAACGCGGATATATTGAAAGTATATTATAATCTCTTGTCAGTGTCGATGAAATAATTTCCTGATCAGTCATACTCTCGATGGGGAAATAATATTGGAGGTGCCTTATGCGTTCCCCGGGTGAAATATTCTCAATAACAGGAAATAAAACAGGCTTAATATCTTCATAAACAAAATGATCGAGCATTTCAATGGCATGACTGATATCAGCAGGAGATCCATTATAGAGAAGTTCTTTTATTTCTCTGATGGTCCTTGCATTATAGGCTAAAGCCAGCACATCAAATAACATGTCATAATTATTGGAAATTTCCTCTTCATATGCTTCCCTAAGTTCTCTGTATTGCTCCTTGTGGTATAATGCTGTAACCACAAGGTAATTCCATCCTATGATATTGATAACCCTTACCGTAATGGTAAGAATTTTATTCAGATTGGTAGCGTTGGCCTGAAAATTTGCATCATGCAGCGCAGCAATAGCTTCAGTGGTAATTCTCTTACTTTGGTTCTCAAACTTGTTAAGAAGCAGATCTATAGCTTTAGGCGTACCAACTTTCCCGTAAATCCTGATCACCCGCGACAAAATACTGTCGCTTGTATTGGGGTTTATGAACAAACGTTCAAGATAATCCAGGGCAGGATCACCAATTGAAATTAACGCTTCAAATGCATAAGCGTGGTAGTGTGGTGATGAAAGTTGTTCGATTAACAGGTAACTGTGATCTGCGCTACTGATCCTTGCCATTGCTTTAACAGCAGCTACTTTTACAACAGGCTCAAATTCACGTGTAAGATTTACAAGGGCTGATGTATAACTTGCATCTTTTAAGGTCCCGATAATTTCCGCAGCAAGTATCCTGTCTTTAAAATTCCTGCTGTTTACCAGATGGTCAATATTCAATCCTTTTTTGAGTAACGCTTTCTTCTTTTCAAAATCGCTGATGATCTGGTC
>CAYZRT010000234.1:0-1505 GCA_964480875.1 uncultured Smithella sp.
GGCTTGTTGCATCCATTATTTATCAGGAATCCCGTTTTAATCCGCATGCCCGTTTATGGGCAGGAGCTTACGGACTGATGCAGCTGATGCCATCCACCGGTGAACGTTTTGGGGTTACACCATCATCGCCCCTTAAAAGTCAGATCAGGGCTGGACTTATGTACATACAATGGCTCGATAAACGTTTTTCAGATATCAAGGATAGTGAGGAGAGAAAAAAGTTTATTCTGGCATCTTATAACATAGGTCACGGTCATATTCTGGATGCAAGGGCTCTTGCTGCAAAAAATCATAAAAATCCTGATAAATGGGATAATAGTGTTGCAGAATTCCTGCTTCTTAAATCTGATCCGCATTTTTATACAGATCCTGTAGTGAAATACGGTTACTGCCGTGGGACCGAAACATACCAGTACGTTACGGATGTGATGGAACGCTATGGGCACTATAAGAACCTGGTACTTAAATAAATCATGATAACAGCCGGGGATATTTTTGGGTTACCCGTTTCAAAATTTCTATAAATTCTTTTAAGATCATAGACGTAGCACCCCATACAACTTCACCTTTAATATCCATGTAAGGGGCATTGAATTCAACATCAGGGAATTTGAACAATTTTATCCTGATAAGATCATCCTCGAGCAATCTTTTAACCGGGACCTGAATCATGTAATTTACCTCCTGCCTATCAATGTGAAAAGTGATTTCTTTATCAATATAGAAAACGTATGGTCTTACATGGAAACCACTTAATTGTATGAACAAGGGAGTTAGTTTGCCGATACATTCTTCAGTATTAAGTGTTACTCCTGTTTCTTCACTCGTTTCCCTGATAGAAGTTTCAAGAAGATTCCTGTCGGCCGGGTCAGCTTTTCCACCGGGAAAACTCACCTGGCCACTGTGATAACCCTGATACTCGCTTCTCCGGATCAATATTAGTTCAGGGATTCCATTTGACATCATGATAATTATTGCAACGGCCGCCTGAGTTGACTTTTGATCAACTGGAATTGATACGGGTGAGCGTAACGGCATCATTTTTTTGTGAAATTCCTTGCCCGGAAGTGGATTTTTTAATTCTTCCTTTATCGCCAGCCCGAGGTTCATAAATTAATTGTATCTCAATGTTTTAACAGGGTCTATCTTCAGGATAACAAGGGCTGGAAGGTACATGGCCAGAAAAATCATGAGCAGACTTAACAGGTTGGTTAGAATAATGATCGGAATGGTCAGATTTACGGGCACATAATCGATGAAATAAGAAACCTGGTTCAGTCTCATTATTTTAAAATGGTCCTGTACTATCAGAATCGTTAATGCTATGACATTGCCTATGACCAAACCCTTAATAATCAGGTACAATGCCTGTCTCAGGAAGATTCTTTTAACGGTTGAATTGCTGGCTCCCAGAGCCTTTAACAGTCCTATTGACTGTGTTCTGTCGAGGATCATGATTATTAGGCCTGATATCATATTCACAATGGCCACCACTACCATCACGA
>CAYZRT010000235.1:0-1500 GCA_964480875.1 uncultured Smithella sp.
CAGAGGGACGGACATCGAGGCTTGTCCTTCCCCGACCAACAGTTTATGCGCTTTGAATAGAAACCACCACGCCGGCTCGGTCTTTGATGGAGGCGGTTTAGGGAAACACATCAATTTTTCGGTCATAATTCTACGATCCCAATAGTGGATACGATTCTTTGCCCGGATCCAAACAGCGTTTCCTGCCGATCTCAGCGGCGATCAAGTACTACCGCATCATTGAACCGTCAAGGGTTAAATTTCTCAAGACATCACAATCGCCTTGACATACCGGCTTCGTCCCCATTATCTTTACCGCCGTTGAAAGCCGGATCCCATCCATCACATCACCGGGTGAAGGATCCTATTTCTTAGGAGCTGCACGGATGACCGCAAAAAACAGGATCGGAGGGAAGGTTGCACAGATCAGGGAATCCCGGAAGATATCCCGACAGGAGCTTGCCGAACGTTCGGAGCTCAAGACGGAACTGATCGACCGGATCGAATCGGGGGAACTCATCCCGTCGTTGTCTCCCCTCATCAAAATTGCGCGCGTTCTGGGCGTCCGTCTTGGAACGTTTCTCGATGACCTGGAGAACATCGGACCGGTCGTGACGCGCGCCAACGACCAGCGGAAGATGGTGCGGTTTTCCGACAAGAGCCACGCGGAAAATTCCGCTCTTGATTTCTTCGCGCTAGCGGCAGACAAGACCGGTCGCCACATGGAACCCTTTGTCATCGATATCCATCCGTCGGCGGAGCAAGAGATTGTCCTGTCGGCCCACGAAGGCGAGGAGTTCATCTTTGTGCTTTCCGGGGGCGTTGAAATCTCCTACGGAAAAGAAACCTATCGCCTGGAACCGGGGGATTCCATCTACTACGATTCGATCGTCTCCCATAACGTGCGCTGCGGCGGCGGCGCGGACGCCCGGATCCTCGCGGTCGTCTATACCCCCTTTTAAGGAAACTCCCCATGAAGTTCATCGATAAAACGATCGGTCGCGTGTTTGAAGACCAGGTCGCGCTCTATCCCGACGATGATTTTCTCATCTATGCCGACCGCGGCCTGCGCTTTACCTTCCGTGCCTTCGACGACCGGGTGAACCGGCTTGCGAAGGGATTCCTGGCCATCGGCATCAAGAAAGGGGACCACGTGGGGCTCTGGGCCACCAATGTCCCCGACTGGTTGACGGTTTTTTTTGCGGCGGCAAAAATCGGCGCGGTGCTGGTGACCGTCAATACGGCGTACCGGCTCCACGAACTCGAATACCTCATCGAGCAATCGGACATCACCACTCTCTGCCTGATCGAAGGATACCGCGATTCCAACTATGTCTCGATGGTCAACGAACTGATCCCGGAACTGAAGACCGCCCAGCGGGGCAAGCTCGCCGCCGCGCGTTTTCCCTGCCTGAAGAATCTTGTCTTCATCGGTCCGGAAAAACACCGGGGGATGTTCAATACCCAGGAGCTTCTGCTGCTCGGCTCTCAGGTGGAAGATGCCGAACTCGACCGGATTAA